>SLJM01000391.1 GCA_007135085.1 Myxococcales bacterium | reverse complement strand
GCAGGACTGGCGGCGAGTGTGGGCCGGCGCCGGTTTGCCGTAGACCCTATGGATGGGCGCCGCGATCGGGGGCGCCGTGGCAATTTTTGTATTTGGTGCCGCTTCCGCACCAGCAGGGTTCGTCGCCGCCGAGTTCGTCGGCCTCGTCGGGGTGGGACGTTAATTCGGCTTCGGCGCCGAAGACCACCTGGGCGACCTGTCGTCGAATCTGGTTTGCGCGATTCAATTTGGCCCGCTCGTGGTCGGTCAACTCGCCGCCGAGCGCCTCGATGGCGGCCGCCAATTCGATGAAGACGTGATTGGCGAAGGGGTCGATGACCTGGGGCTTCAGGGTTGCGAAGAGGTCGTGGATCACGTCCAGGGCGGCTGCGTCGCCGTAACTTGCCAGATAGCTGGCGCCCAGTGCCGGGTCGTCGTCGAAGATGTCGAGGAGGACGTCGAGGATGCGCTCGTCCTTCACATCCAGTTCGCACAGAACCTCTGCCAGGGCCCTGCTGGAAGGGGCGTCGGGCTCGGCGTGGATGGTCTGGAGGACCGGCTCCATGGCCGGGCGGCCCATCTTCTGCAGGGCAAAGACGGCTCGGGAGTGGATAAGGTCATTGATGTCGGCTTCCTTGACGACCTCGATAAGTGGCTCGACCGCTGCCGGTTCGCGGCGCTCACCGAGCAGGTTTGTGGCGTGAATCGGGACCCATCCCCCGCCGGGGGCGCTCTTGAATCGCAGCCTTCGGTCCTCGACCAGCGCGATCAAGGCCCGGGCCGTGGCGTCGCCGGCCTCCAGGAGTTGATCGCGCAATCGATCGGGTAATTTCTGCCCGGCCTCGAAGAGGCGGTCGATAAGCCGTCGGGCAGCGAGATCGTCGGTATATCTGGCTGTGAATTCGTTCATAGCTACGATTCGAGGGTTGGGACGGAAAACCTCGGAGGTGGCATCGGGCCAGCTCCCAGGGCCCGGAGGCGACGAGGATGACTGGTTTTTGAGCGTTCTCGTTCTAGAAATTAAACCTAAGGCGCAGAGTGGTTATGCCTAGAGAATGGCTTGAAGAATTCGTCTCACCTGGCGTCGCTGAAATAGATCGCGGGGAAGACATATGGTCCAATGGGAAACGGGTCGGTGAACTCTGTCGAGGGGTTTGAAGTAATGGACAAAGAAGCGCTCTTCTTACACGGCTTTATGGGCAGTCGGCGCGATTGGGACCCGGTCTTTGAGGAGATCGACGGCGTGGAGTGTCATGCCGTCGACTTGCCCGGTCATGGCAGGTCGGGGGAATTATCCGATGACCGTCCGGCGAATATGGAGTGGATGGCCGACCGGGTTCTGCATCATATCGATGAGCGCTTCGACGAGAAGATCCACCTGGTCGGCTATTCGATGGGCGGGCGCATCGCCCTGCACCTGGCGCTCCACCATCCGGAACGGTTTGCGTCGGTGGTGCTCGAGTCGGCGTCGCCGGGGTTGGGTGGTGAAGCGGCGCGGGCGGCGCGGCGTAAGGTCGACGCCGAGCGGGCAAGGCAGATGGTCGACGGTGGCCTGGAGGTGTTTTTGCGCCGGTGGTACGAGCTGGCGATCTTCGGAGAATTAAGCACCCATCCCGATTTCGAGGCCATGCTGGCCCGTCGACTCGCCGGTGATGTGCACAATTACGCCCGGGTGATTCGTGAGATGAGCCCCGGCGCCCAGCCCGACCTGTGGCCGCGGCTCGATAAGCTGCAGATCCCGTCGCTGTGGGTGGCCGGCGGCGAGGATGAAAAATATGTGGCGATTGTCGATAGAGCCGTCAAAAGAGCGCCCGACGCCGAGGGACAAATCGTCGACGGCGTCGGGCATAATGTGCATTTTATGGCGCCCCGACAATTCGGGGAGCTCATAAAACGATGGCTTACCAATCGGCCAGGTCGCGGCGCCGGGTCATGACGACGAGGAGTGTGGCCAGGAAGATCAGAGCCGGCAGGGCCGGACCGCCGGCGGTGGTGGCGCAGCCGCTGCTGCTCTGGCCGTCGCCGCTCAGCGAGGACTCACCAGAGCCATCGCCATCGCCAGAGCCATCGTCGTCGGCGCCGTCGTTGGTCTCGTCGTCGTCTTCGCCGTGGCCGTCGCCGACCCACTGATCGTCGTCGGCGCATTCGCCGGTGGCAAAGTCGGGATCGACGTCGGCGCATTCGCCGGGGTCGGGACCGGAATCGCCGTTGGTCGAGCCGTCGGGGGCGGTGCTCGGGGCGTCGCCGCCACCGCCGGAGGCGGCGCAGGGATTGATGCCGTCCAGGTTGAAGGCTCGGGCGATAAAGAGCGCAAGGTGGGCGCGGGAGACTCTGCCGTTGGGGCAGAAATTGGTGCCATCGCCGCAGCCGGAGGTCACGCAGCGATCGGCCAGGGCCTCTACGCCGTCGAAGTGAGCCGACGAATCGGGGACGTCGGCGAAGGTCGGCGAGCCAGAGGCGTCGGGCCAGCCCAGGCCGCGGTGAATCATGGTCGCCACTTGGGCGCGGGTGACCAGATCATCGGGGCAAAATTTGCCGTTTCCGCAGCCCGAGGTGATGCCGGCGGCATAAGCGGCTTCCACCTCGGCGTATCCCGTGGTGCCCGGTTGGACGTCGTCGAAGGTGGGCGTCGCCGGCGGATTGGAGGTATCCAGCTCCAGGGCGCGCACCAAAAACATGACCATCGCTCGGCGGTGAGTGGGGCAATCGGGACAGAAGGCAACGCCGCCGTCGATCTCGGCGCAGCCCTGGGTGATCCCCTCGTCAAAGAGCAGGGTGGCCTCATCGTAGCCGAATTTATCGGTGGGGTAGTCCACGAATTGGGAATCTTCAGTACCGAAGGCGGCGTGCGGTGAACAGCCGCCGGGGGCGGCGCAGGGGTTGCTATTTTCCAGGTTAAAGGCCCGGCCCACGAAGGCGGCGGCCTGGCCGCGGGTCAGCTCGTCGCCGGGGCAGAAATTGGTGCCGTCGCCGCAGCCGGAGG
>SLJM01000052.1 GCA_007135085.1 Myxococcales bacterium | reverse complement strand
TCATGAAGCGCCACAACTTCGCCGGTGCTAAAGCCACCCACGGTACTCACGAATTCTTCCGTCACGGTGGTTCCATCGGTATGTCGGCCACGCCGGCACACGTCCTCAAAGGGATGAAGATGCCCGGCCAGCACGGCAACCGACAGGTGACGATCCAGAACCTTCAGGTCATGGGTGTCATGGAAGAGGACGGAGCGCTGCTGATCAAAGGCGGCATCCCCGGCCCCAACGGCGGCATCGTGCTCATCCGCACGGCCACCAAAAAGGTCGCCGTCTGATTCGTTGGACAGACCATTTAGAGTTGAGAAAAGAGCCGATGGCCAAGAGGTCATCGGCTCTTTTTATATTTTTGTGAGGTCAGCGCCGAAACCGGTGTCGAATTGACAGTTTCCGGTGGTGAGCGCTACCATTGTCCGCTGTGGGAAAATTTTACTCGTGATCGCCGCAGCGGTCAGCCTAAAGCCCCTTATGTCCTCGAAAAAGCTTCGGAAATATCTGGCGTATTATCGGAAAACGCTCAGCGACGATCCCGAGAATATCGAGGCTCGTCTGCGGCTTGCAGCGTTGTTCCGTGAGATGGGGCGTCATCGACATGCCATCGAGGAGTACGGTACAGCGGCCAAGCTGCTGGCCAGTGAGGGATTGCCCCTGGAGGCCATCGCGGCCTGCAAGGCGATCCTGGAGTTGGACGCCACCCATCGAGATACCCAATATTTTTTGGCCCGGCTCTATGCCCAGGTGCCGGAGGCCACGGATAATTCGGTGCGCGTGGCGCGACCGGTCTCGCCGGTGTCGCCAGTTTCGCCGGCCCCGCGATCGGAGAAGTCCACGACGGGACCGACGATGGCCGTCAATGGGCGGGGGACTCCCGCCGATGGGGATGCGATTACTCTGGAGCAGCCCAAGGCGGTGCGTTCAGAGGTCATGGACGGAAAATCAGAGGCGGAGCAAAAGACCGGCGATGTCACCCAGGTCCAGCCACTGCACGAACAGGCCACTCTCCAGCAGCGCACCGTCGATGAAGAAGACGATCGTCAGACCTTCGAACTCGACGTCTTCGATATGGATAGCCTGGAGTTGGAGCATGCGAAGACCGGTGAGTGGGACGAGCTCGATATCCTCGATGAGTTCGACGAGCCGGATACGGAGGAGCTGACCGTCGAGGAACGCCGGACAGGGAGCCTGGAAATAGAGGGCTCGAGCCCGATGAAGCGAGAGTTTCGAGTCTCGGCCCTTCCCGTCATTCCCCTATTTAGCCAATTGCCTCGAAAGGTCTTCGTCGAATTTTTGGACGCCATGGAGCTGAGGCGGGTGCCTGCAGGGACGGAAATTTTGCGCCCCGACGACCCGGTCAGCTGTCTCTATGTGGTCGTGCAGGGGCAGGTGAGGGTGGAAAAGGACTTGCTCGACGGCCGGACTATCGAATTGGCCTCCATGGGAGAAGGGCAGGTCTTCGGCGAATTTCGCTTGTTGACCGGGCGAGGAGGGCGGGCGCGGGTGGTCGCAGAGACGGCGGTAGAGCTGTTGGCCGTACGCGACGAAGTGGTCTACGAGGTGGGCCGAAAATATCCGGAGCTGTGGCAGGTGTTGTGGAGTTTTTATTACCGCCGGATGCTCAACCACGCCATGGCGTCGAGCCAGATCTTCGGAAGCCTCAGCGCCGAGGAGCGAGAGCTGGTGATGCGCCACTTCGAAAAGCGGGAGATCGAGGCCGATAAGGTCATCTTTGCCCGCGGTGAGCGGGTGGATTCCCTTTCGCTCATCGTCAGCGGCACGGTCAGCGTTGAGGTCGCTGTGGGTAAACGCAGCCAGCAGATCGAGTCCCTGTCCGAAGGGGCCATGGTGGGGTTGGGGCCCTGCGCCGAGGAGAATCGAGCAAAGGCTACGGCGCGCACTCAGACCGATGTGGTGGTCTACGAGATGAAAGGGGAGATCTTTCGAGAGCTGATCTATGCTCTGCCCGAGGTGGCTGAGGCGGTCCGCGAAATCGTGAGCATGCGCCATGCCCGCACGCCGAATCTACCCGACGACGTATCGATAAACGATCGGGTATGATCTATCCGACCTAGTACACGGCCACAGTGATTATGACCAGTTGACGCCGGTCCTGAACGACGATCTTTTTGCCGTCTGCACTCGACGATACTACGGCATCGCCTCGTTTCGACAGCTTCGACCTCGTCGTCCAGTCCTCGGCCTCAATCAATCATCTTCACTGTGGCCGTGTACTGGGCGCTCAATTCATCTTCATTGACAGCCGTGACGGGGGGCTTTTCGCCGCTGAAGAACATGACCGCTCCGTAGGTCTCGAAGCGGACATTTCCGAAGGTGGAGGAGCGCACCTCTTGAAGCAAAAATTCAGGGCTTCTCAACATGGGATAGATCCCATAGCGCTCGTAGCGCTCCAGGAAGGCGTCGGCCACGTCGGTCTGGGCGCGAACGAGAGTGCTCCCCGAAAAGAAGCCGCCGTCTTCGAGGCAGCGGCGAAATTCGGCCAGCGCTGCGGCGCGGTCGGTAAAGCCGTGGAGGCCGTTGAGGCTCTGGAGGCTGCGCACCGATCCGTCTTTGAGAGGCAGGTTGCCATAGTCGGCGCGGATGAGCTGGTAGTGGGCGCCCACTTTGTCGAGCCGTTTTTTGGCCTTCTCGAGCATATTCCAGGACTTGTCGACGCCGATGATGAGTGCTTCATGATGGTCGGCGAGGACCGGGGCCAGAGCGACGGCGGTGCCGATGGGCGCCTCCAGGTAGACGCCGTCGCCGGCGCGACCGAGGGCCCGATTCTCGTGGTCCACATAGTGGAGGGGGCTGCACCGCCAGATGGCCACGCTCATCACAGGGGCGACCAGGTCGTAGACCCCGGCGATGACGTTGGAGAAGGTCTCGGTGCGATAGCTGCCGGGTGTCGGCGTATGATCGGGGGCCACCAGATCGGGGATGCCGTCGATGATGGGATAGTGGGCCTGACAATC
>SLJM01000396.1 GCA_007135085.1 Myxococcales bacterium | reverse complement strand
TCTCTGGTCTCATCTCAACTCCGCCTCATAAAAATCAGGAGGTCCTGGCTCCATTTCCTTTGTCGGAGGAGTGTAATCTCGGGCCGTACAGAAGTAAAACGAGCTGAGAGCTGAGTTTTCCGTGCACGTGTAACATGTTATGAAGACCCAAAGGAGAAATCGGGTTCGGAGTGGCTTATGGAACAGGCGTCGACGGCGGTGGGGCTCAGCGGGGAGAGTCCGGAGATTACCGCTCAGGCGTTGACCTGTCGGCTCGAGGATATGGGTGTGGTCGATGAGTCGATCGAGGCGGCGCATACGGTCAGCCTGCGCTCGCGGCGCCGCTCCAACGACCTGGCTGGCGAGGCGTCGGTGGTCGACCTTCCCAGGGTGCAGGCGCGCGAAGAGGGGCCGACCTGGCCGGAGATCGAGATCAAGGGAAAGCTCGGCGAGGGGGGGATGGGCCTCGTCCAGTTGGCCAGGCAGACCTCGGTGGGACGGGAGGTGGCGGTCAAGCGGGTGCGCGATCCGGACTCGGCGCCGGAGGCGATGAGCGGATTATTGCGCGAGGGCTGGACCACGGGGGTCCTGGAACACCCCAATATCGTGCCCATCTACGGCATCGGCCAGGACGAGCACGGAGAGCCTATGATCTTGATGAAGAAGATCAGGGGCACCTCCTGGAAGGAGGTCATCGACGCCCCGGAGGCCACGCCGGAGGCCTTCGACGCCGACGATCCCGTCGAGCTCCATATCGAGATCGCCAGCCAGGTCTGCAACGCCGTGGCCTTCGCCCACAGTCAGGGCATCATCCACCGCGATATCAAGCCCGAAAATATCATGCTCGGCGCCTTCGGCGAGGTCTATTTATTGGACTGGGGCATCGCCGTCTCGACAGGGGAAGAGCGCTCACAGCGCTTCGCCCACGCCGACGACATCACCGAGCCGGAGGGAACTCTGGCCTATATGGCGCCGGAGATGATCGACCCCGAGCCCGGCGCCATCGGGCCCTGGACGGACGTCTTCTTATTGGGCGCCACCCTCTACGAGGTCCTCAACGGACGAGCTCCCTATTCGGGGGCCACGATCTACCAGGTCATGATCGACGCCTATCAATGCGAGCCCCCTGATTTTGCGGATCATGTCCCCGCCGGGCTGGCCGCCATCTGTCGCCGCGCCATGGCCCGCGATCGGGACCAGCGCTATCCCGACGTGGAGGCCCTGCGTCAGGCGTTGGCCGACTTTCGCAAACACCGCGACGCCCTGCGCCTGAGCGATCTCGGCGAAGAACGCATGGCCGAGGTCGGCGAGTTGATGCGGCGGGAGCGACAGAGCCGGGACTTCGACGACGGCGCGCTCTACGAGGCCTTCGGCAAGGCTCGCTTTGCCTTCGAGCAGGCGTTGGAGCTCAAGCCCGACGACGGGCGGGCCCGGCGGGGACTCCAATCGGGCCTGGAGTGGATGGCCGAGCGAGAGCTTCATAACGAAGCCCCTGAAGCGGCCTCCCTGCTCGTCGCCGAGCTGCCCGAGCCCCGCCCCGACCTGGAGCGACGACTCCAAGACCTGACAGAACGGCTCGCCGGCGAAGACCACCGATACGAAGGGCTTCAGAAATTACGCTTCGAGCTCGACCTGGAGGTGGGCCGTCGAGGCCGGGTGCGCTTTGTCGCCGCCACGGGCGCCCTGGTGGCCCTCTCCTCGCTCCTGGCCACCACGCTTATCTCCCAGGGGTTCATGGAGCGCTCCCACCTGTCGTCCATCGTCGGCGCCGGGGCGTTGACGGCCCTCCTGGGCCTTGTCTGGGCGGCGGGCAAAGAGCGACTCTTCAAAAATAAGGTAAACGAGAATCTCGTCACCGCCGCCGCAGTGCTCGCCATGAGCACCTTCTTTCACCGCGTCGTGGTCTGGCTTCAGGGGATGCCTCTCGAAATCGGCCTGGTCCTGGAGTTGAGCCTGTACACCGTGGCGGCAGTGATGACTTCCCTGGCCCTGGGCCGTCGTTACCTGGCCGCTGCCATCCCCCTCGGGGCGGCGTCCACGGGCGGCGTGATCTGGCCCGACCTGGTCTTCTGGTTCTACCCGGGCGCCATCGTCGCCGTCGTCGCCTGGTTGGTCTGGTTATGGTCGTCGCCGGGAGAAGGTCGACGATCGCCGAGCAGCTCTGGAGGACACCCATGACGCCTCCCGACGCGGCCGAGACATCGCGATCGGAGCTTCGCCAGTTGACGGTGAAGCTCCAGACGCTGGGCGTGCGGGACCTGCCGGTCGACGACGCTCGCACCCTGGCCTTGCGCTCTGAGCCGAGCCCGGAGCCGAGCAGCGTCCACGAGCTGGTGGGCCGCCTGCCCCGCCTCAACTTCGAGGGACGAGACGGCCAGCCGCCGGAGCTGGAGACCAGGGGCCTCCTCGGCAAAGGGGGCATGGGCGTGGTCGAGCTGGCCACCCAGCGCTCGGTGGGACGAGACGTGGCCGTCAAGAGCGTGCGCCCCGATGCCCGCAGCGACGAGTCGACGCTGGTCTTGTTGCGCGAGGGCTGGGCCACCGGGGGGTTAGAGCATCCCAATATCATCCCCATCTACTCTGTGGGCCGCGCCGAAGACGGGGAGCCGCGGATCATCATGAAGAAGGTCTCCGGTACGTCCTGGCAGCAGATCCTGGACGATCCCGAACAGGGGCCGAAGAATCTCGACACCGGCGATCCCCTGGCCCTCCACGTCGATATCTTGATCCAGGTCACCAACGCGTTGGACTACGCCCACAGCCGGGGGGTCATTCACCGCGACCTGAAGCCGGATAACGTGATGCTCGGTGACTTCGGCGAGGTCTACGTGCTGGACTGGGGCATCGCCGTGAGCGTCGGCGAAGAGGGGCTGCCGCGGCTGGCGAAGGCCTCAAATATCACCTCTCCCGAGGGGACCCCGGCCTATATGGCGCCGGAGATGGTCGACCCCGAACCGGGCGCCATCGGCCCCTGGACGGACGTCTTTTTATTGGG
>SLJM01000147.1 GCA_007135085.1 Myxococcales bacterium | reverse complement strand
GGCCTCAGGTCGAGGAACGACTCGAGGCGCGGGGGGCGTCCATCGAGGATCGCACGGCCTATACTTCCTATGCCCGCGATCCCGAGGGCAACCGGGTGGCGATCAGTCATTATCCCGCTCAGAAATGAAATGGGCTCTGGTACGTGATTTGCTTTATAACCTCGAGGCGTCGTAAGACGTCGCCGTGGTGCGTGATTGTGGTGTGCCACTGTTCGAGTGATGGAGTAAATTTTGACCAGCGAGGTACTATCATGGATTTTTCTGTTTTGAATTGTCGTTCTGTCCTGTCCCATATCGTCGGTATCTCGGTGATTGCCGTTGTGGCTACAATGGCAGCTTGTAGTTATCAAGACAATCTCTGTACGGGAACTCAGGAGCAACTTCAGTGGGATGAGGAGACTCCGCAGGGGACGACGCCGGAAGATATTATCGCTCCTCATGAGGGTGAGAATGAGGTGGTCGCCAGTTCACCACAACATGGTGGCTCTCAGAGCATCACAGTGTCGCTGGTTCGCCGTGAAAAAAAACCCACCTACTATTTGGAGGGAAACCCAGAGATCGAAAACTGCTCCGACCAGCTCACGCTCCCCGTCGATGTTGAGATCTCGACGGCTAACGGAACGTTGGACGAGACGTTTTCCGATGAATTTAAAAACTATACGGGTGATGACGCGGAAGAGGGTCTGGTGCTCGAGCAGTGGATTTTCGCCGAGGATATTGAGGGCACCTGGAGTCCCGAGGTAGCGACTCAGAGTAATTTTCTGGCCCTTAACATCAAGCTCATAATCGACGACGGTAATTTGTCTGGCGAGATCCAGGAGTGGCGAACCACGGACAATTATCGAGACCATGACGTCATCTGGAGTTGGTAAAAAAGGTAGTAATGGGCATTCCCTTCGACAAATTAAAGCCCCCGAAGTGGGGCGGTGAGGTCCCGGCGCCGGTGGAGCGAGAGCCCCTGGTGCTGGGGACCGATTGTGTCATCGATCCGCCGGTGATTCTGTCGCCCATGGCGGCGGTGACCAACTCGCCATATCGCAAGCTCTGTCAGGCCATGGGGGCCGGGCTGACCGTGACGGAGATGGTCAGCGACAAGGGCCTGGTCCACGGCGCCGACCGGGCGCTGGAGATGGTGGACTTACAGCCCGGCGAGGGGCCGGTGGGGGTTCAGATATTCGGGAAGGACCCGGAGATGATGGCCGAGGCGGCGAAGGTGGCTCAGGCGATGGGCGCCGATCTGGTGGACGTCAATATGGGCTGTCCCATGCGAAAGGTGGTCTCCAGCGGCCACGGGGCGGCCCTGCTCCGCGAGCCCGAGCGGGTGCGCGATATCTTCGTCGCCATGAGCGAGGCCGTCGACGTGCCGGTCACGGGTAAGACCCGGGCCGGCTGGGAGGATACGGACGCCATCGAGGTGGCTCAGGCAATGCAGGAAGGCGGGGCGGCGGCGCTGACCATCCACGGTCGCACGCGCTGTGATTTTTATGACGGCCATGTCGATCTGGCGGTGATCCGAGAATTGGTCAAATCGGTGGATATGCCGGTCATCGGAAACGGCGATGTCTGTGATTGGGTAAGCGCCCGCCGCATGTTTCATATCACGGGCTGCGACGCCGTGATGGTCGCCCGGGGCGCCCTTGGAAACCCCTGGGTATTTCGCGAGATCCAGGCCGATCTTCGCGGCGAACCCATCCCGCCGAAGCCGACGCCGGAGCGCAAGCGCCAGACCGTGCGCCGCCATATCGAATCCTATGTCGACACCTTCGGAGTGGAGCGGACCTGCCGGGAGATTCGAAAGCATTTATTGTGGTATTTTCGCGATACGCCGGGAGAAAAGGTGTTGCGCCGGCGCCTGTCGTCGATGGAGACCATCGCCGACGTCACGGCCGGCATCGACGCCGCCATCGAGGCCAATCATGGTATCGACGAGCGGTTCGCCAAAAGCCACCCGAGAGCCAATAGTTGACGTAAAAAAAACGGAAACCAACCAGGGCACTGTGAAAACGGAAACCACCCACGGTACTCAGCACCTCCCCTAAAATTGTAGTTTGGCTTTAAAATAGGAAGGGATCGCAGAACTCGAAATACCGGTCTGCGTGGTTGGACGGTGAAAAAAAGCGAAGGTAGGGGGTGATTTGTGGCGCTGTCTATTTACGAGCCAAACTACAATTTGGGGGGAGGTTCTAAGTACGGTGTTCGTTGTTGCACCAACCACCCACTACCCACTACCCACTACCCACTACCCATCAAGGCGTTTTAAGCATATGCCGGATGGTGCGGCTCAGGATATCCATGCCGAAGGGTTTTTGGATCAGCTTTCGCTCCTGAGCGGCGGCGGGGTTCATCGCCAGGGTGTCCGCCGTATAGCCGGACATCAAGATCACCGCCGTCTCCGGTCGATCGCCGGTGATGGCGTCGGCCAGGGCCACGCCGTTGATGCCGGGCATGATGACGTCTGTGAGCAAGAGGTCGATGGACCCGCCGAAGTTGCGACTCTCCTCGAGGGCTTCCTCGGCGTTGGCGGCGTCGAGGACGAAATAGCCCTTTGATTCGAGCAGATTTTTGAGGGGAAGGCGAAGCTCATCTTCGTCTTCGACGAGCAAGATGGTCTCTGTGCCGTTGGTGGGCGTGCCCTGACGTACGCGGCGGAGCTTGGGGGGCGTCGCCGAATCCTGGGTGAGCGCCGGAAAGTAGATCGTAAACGTCGTGCCCCGGCCCTCTTCGCTGTCGACGGTGATATGACCCTGGTTCTGGTTGACCACGCCATAGACCGTAGACAGACCGAGGCCGGTGCCCTGGCCGATCTCTTTGGTGGTGAAGAAGGGCTCGAAGGCGCGCTGCTGGACATCGGTGGGCATCCCGCTGCCCGTATCTCGCACCTCTAAGACCGTATATTTTCCCCGCGGTAGATCGGCGGGAACGGCGCTCGAAGGGGTGTGGATATCGAGGTTGTAGGTGCGCACCGAGAAGCGGCCGCCGTCGTCCATGGCGTCCCTGGCGTTGAGGGCCAGGTTCATGATGATCTGTTCAAATTGGCTGCGATTGGCCAGGACGGAGCGCACCTCTTCACCGAGGGCCAATTCGACGAAGATCGTCTTGCCGAAGAGGCTGTCCAGGACCACCTTCATCTTGCCGAGCAATTCGTTGAGATCGACGGGCTCGGTCTCCAGGGCTTGATGGCGCCCGAAGGTCAGCAATTGGCGAGTCAGCTTCGAGCCACGCTGGGTGGCGGTCATGATGCGCTCGATGCTCCAGCTCAATTTATCGGGATTATCGATGGCGTCGCGCATGATGAAGCAATGACTGCTGACGATGGTGAGCAGGTTGTTGAAGTCGTGGGCCACGCCGCCGGCGAGCCGCCCCATGGCCTGCATCTTGTCGGCGTGCTGGAGCTGATCTTGGATGCGCTTTCGCTTCGTCCGATCACGGGCCATACCCAGCAGGTAGGCGGGCTCTCCGTCGGCATCGCGCATGGCGGCGCAGGCGAAGCTGACCCATCGGGGCTCACCACTTTTGTGGACCAATTTCTGGTCGAGGCGCACGAAATCACGGGCTTTGCCGCAGAGCTCTTCGCGAAGGGGGCGCCAGATGGGCTCGTCCTCTTCGTCGACCAGGTCGACCAGGCGAAGGGAGCGCAGCTCGTCGACGTCGCGGCCCACCAGGTCCACAAAGGCCGGGTTGGCGTGTTCGCATTTGCCCGACAGGTTGAGGATCACCAGCCCCAGCGGGGAGTGCTCGAAGAAGGTCCAGAAGCGGCGCTCGCTCTCGTGGAAGCGGGTCTTGAGGTAGGACTGACGCTGGATTTTTTCGAGGGCGTGGGTCAACAGGGGCGCCATCTCATCGGCGGTGCCGCAGCGGATGAGGTGGTCGGTCAGTCCCGCCTCGATGCCCCGGCGGACCTGGTCGAGGGCGTCGGGCTCGGCGATCATCAGGGTGGCGCAGGAGGGCGCCAATTGCTGAAAAGCGCGTACGCATTCCACAGGGGTATCGTCGCCGGCTCTGGTGTTTAAGACCACCACGTCGAAGGCGCGAGCGTCCAGATCCCCTGATTGCTTCCAGTCATCGGCGTCGAGTCGCGTGATCGATAGATCGAGATCGCACCTTTGAAGCTCGGGGCAATCTCCATACATTAATACTGAAATTCGCCGACTCATCGCAAACTGACTCCTCATAGTGCTCGCTCCCCCGGACCAATAGATGGAGGTCGAAGCTTGCGTATCGTAACATTATGAATGCCCGGTGTCAGCACCAGAAATAGTGGCGAGTATAGAGTTTGAAGATCGTCGAGCTCTTCTGGTTTTTCGGTCAACCTGATAGAGCTATAAGCGTTCAGTCCCCCATTGGCGCGCGGCCAGCTTGGCCGCAATGCGGACTGGCAGTCCGCGCTCCTAGTGGACGTCGTTGCTCGTGGAATAGATAAGGCCAAGGCCCATGAGAAAATCCCGTAGATGGTGGCGTCTGAGTCTGCTGTGGTCGCTGATGGCGGCGCTGTGGATGGTGGGCTGTGTGGGGACGGGGCCGCGCTTTACGCCGGAGGTCCAGAAGTCGTTTCGCGATCACGATATGCGTCGCATGGAGACGGCGCGGCTCAAGATCTATTATCCGGAGCACCGCGCCGACGAAGCCCGCAAGGTGGCGGCTCGTCTCGAGCAATGCCTGGAGGATCTGGAGGAGGAGACGGGCCGCAACGACGACTGGGGATTGGTGCCCGTATTCTTGCCGGAGGTGGAGTTCAACAACGCCTACGTGATGTACGGCCCGGGCCAGGATCCCCATATGGTGGTGCCCACCCATTTTACGGCCAATATCTTCGGCCAATTCGGCTATACGCCGAGCGCCTCTGCCGTGGGCTGTCACGAGATGGTGCATTATGTGCACATGATCCAGATCCACGGGTTCTTCCGGGCGGTCAATCGCTTCTTCGGGCCTTCCATCAATCCTCAGACCGGCTTTGACCTGTGGTTTTTCGAGGGGTTGGCCACCTATTACGAGAGTCAATTGGTCGACGGCGTGGGCCGGCAGGGCTCGCCGATCTGGGAGGCCTATTTTGCGGCGGGGATTGCCGAAGACCGTCTCGATGGGGGCCGGCTCAGCCATTATGACCGCACCGTTCCCTACGGCGGGCATTATCTGGTGGGCGCTCATTTTGTGGAGTATCTGGTCGAGGAATACGGCGAAGAGGCGTTGTGGCAGGTGGTGCGCCGCCAGGGCACGTCCATCCTGTATCCCTTCGCGGTGAGCCTGCGTTTTCGCCGGGTCTACGGTAAACCGCTCAACGCTTTGATCGACGACTTCGAGCGGGCCATGCGCGAGCGCTATCCCCGCAGGACGCGCCCCGACGGTCAGCAGCGGCTGGATTATATCGGTCGCAACGCCCAATTCGAGACCGGGCCCGGGGGGCTGCAGGCGATCTTTTCCTCCGATCTCGACCGGATTGCGGCCATCGAGGTCTACGACGCCCACGGGCAGCGCCTGCTTCGGCGGGAGGTGCCCGACGTCTTGCCGGGGCGCACGATCGTGACCGCCCGGGCCATCGAGGCCCTTCGCTTTTCGCCAGACGGAGAGGGGCTGTACTTTCTGGCTCACCATCTGGACTCCGCCGAGCCGCGCACCACCTTGATGGGCCTCGATATCGCCACCAACCGCCTCACTCCCGTCAGGGATCATCTGCAGGCCGTCGGCGGTGACTTAAGCCCCGACGGAGGCTACTATTATGTGGCCTCCGCTCAGGGAAATCGGGTGCGGTTTTCCCGCTTCAACCTCGACGACCAATCAGCATCGGAGCCCGCCGAATTATTCACCCTGCCCGCCGGGGCCTACGTGGGCTGGATCCGGATCTGCCCCCAGGGCACGCGGGTGGCGCTGACCCTGATGGAGGACGAGGAGTGGTCGGTGGCCGTCTTATCGCTGGAAGATGGGCAAATGCTGGGCCGATGGACCACCGGTGAGCCCCATCAGCCCGTCTTCGACGCCGTCTGGGTCGGCGATGAAAACCTGCTCTTTTCGGCCAGTGATGGCGAGCGCGTTCAGGTCATGACCGGCGATATGGAGACGGGGAATCTGCGAAAGTTGAGCGACGTGCCCTATCTGGCGGTCAACCCCCGGGTCGATGGCGAGGGTATGATCCGGTTTTTAAATCGCGAGGGCTGGGGATGGTCTCTCGATCGGCTGGACACGGTGGGGCGGGCCACCACGGCGGCCCGGTGGGAGAGCGGCCAGGAGGCTCGCGTGGAGGGCTATGAGGACACCGGTCAGTCGACCTTCGTCGCCGACGACCGGCCCTATTCGCAGCTCGACGGGTTGTTCATTCCCCGTCTGCGTGTGCCCATGCTGTCCGTGACCACCGCCCCCGGCGGCGGCGTCGATCAGGTGATTCTATCGCTTGGAATGAGCGGCTATGACGAACTCGGATTTCATAATTGGGCCGTTCAGGGCCAGTGGGAGTTTGCCAACGAGGAGTTGAGCGGCGCCCTCTCCTACGTCAATGCTCAGTTGGCGCCCTGGTATCTGGCCCTGCAATTGGCAGATATGCAGTCCCAGGTCGCCCCCATCGTCGACGGTGAAGGGGGCATATTGGCTCCGGCGACCACCCAGCGCGATCGCATCGCCTCCGTGCAGGCCCTGCGCCTGTTGTACGGGATGCCCGTCTACGGTCAATTTCGGGCCGCCGAGTTTCTGAGGGAGGATACCGTCGAGGGCGGCGAAGATCGGCGCCGGCTGGTGGGACCGGAGATCGGCGGTGAATATCGAGCGGGGCGCACCACCGCCTATGGCGGGGCTCAATGGCTATTTGGTCTGTCCGCCCTGGCCGCCGGTTATAGCACCGCCCTGGGCTCGGATTTTGACTTCACCCACCTGCGCACCCAGCTCGAGCTTCGCAGTCCCCTTCCCCTGTCAAAGCGCCACCGTCTGCGCTTTTCCGGACGAGTGCGGGCCCTCCCCGGCGTGCCCGACGACGAGCCGTTGATGCGCATCGGCGGCTTGAGCAATTACGAGCCCATCGTCACCACCGGCGGGGAGCGCTCGGGCCCGGTCTCTCAACAGTTGGTGCCACCTGCCTTTTTGTTTCAGGAGCCCCTCCGGGGCTATGAGGACTTTGGGTTGATCGCCAATCAGGTGGCCATCGCCGATCTGGACTATCGCCTGCCCCTGATCATCGACTGGGGTCGGGCCTCATTGACCAGCTTTTTGCCCTCCTATTTTATTCACGAAGCCGGCATCGAAGCATTTGCCGCCGCCGCCACCCGCTTCGACGGGGGATTGCACGCCGCCGTGGGCGCCAGCGCCGATTTACGGATGACCTTCTGGGTCATTCCCTTTTCATTTCGCTACCAGGTCGCCCAGCGTCTGGTCGACGACGAGCAGATGGTGCATACACTGGGCCTTGGAATTGGATTCTGACCACAACCAACGAGGTATAACGATGGCTCGACGCCCCGCCGACAAAGCTGACGAACAGATTCAGGGCCTGCGCCCGGACACCAAAGACCGCGCCGAGATCGACGACGCCTATAAGTGGAACGTCGACGATATCTACGCCGACTGGGAGCAGTGGGAGTCCGATCTGGAGTCCGTGCGGGAGTATATGGACCAATTCGTCGAGCTCCGCGGAACCCTGTCGAAAGGGGCGGACCAGGTGCTTCGCGCCCAGAAATTAAGCGATCGCATCGGCATGATGGCCTATAAGCTCTATCGCTATCCCCAGCTCCAATTCGACGTGGACCAGCGGGATAATCAGATCCAGGCCAAGCTCCAGCAGGTCCAGCAGATCTTTGCCGAATACCAGGCCAAGACCGCCTGGCTGGCCCCGGAGATCTTGAGCGTGGAGCAGGAAAGGATGGAGGGCTGGATCGACGCCAATGAAGAGCTCGAGCCCTATCGCTTTCCCATCATGGAGATCTACCGCAACCAGGAGCACGTCCTCGACGAAGATGGGGAGCGCATCCTGGCTTACGGCAGCCGCTTTCGCTCGGCGCCGGCCGAGGTCTACCGGGCGCTGACCACGGCGGACGTCGAATTTCCCACAGTGGAGCTCTCCGACGGTGAAGAAGTGAAGGTCACCTATGGGGAGTACTATAATATCCTGCATACGCGGCGAGAGCAGGAGGATCGCAAAGAGGCATTTGAGGCCCTCTACGGTCTATTCGATGGCAAGAAAAATACCTTCGCCGCCCTCTATTCGGGCATCTGCCAGCGCGATTGGGCCCAGGCCCAGGCTCGAAATTACGAGAGCACCGCCGAGGCCGCCCTCGACGGCAATAACGTGCCCGTCTCGGTGCTCGAGACCCTGATCGAGTCGGCCAGCGAGGGCGCCGAGCCCCTGCGTCGCTATCACAGGCTTCGAAAGGAGGTGCTGGGCCTCGACGATTATCATCCCTACGACGGATCGATCCCGGTCATCGACGTGGATAAGCGCTATCCCTACGACGAAGTGCGCCAGATGATCATCGACTCCGTGGCGCCTCTTGGCGATGATTATCAGGCCAAGATGACCGAGGCCCTCGACGGGGGCTGGATCGACGTCTACGAAAATGAGGGTAAGCGCTCCGGCGCCTATTCAGCCGGCGTCTACGGGGTCCACCCCTATATGTTGCTCAACTATACGGACACCATCTCCGATGTGTTCACCCTGGCCCACGAGCTGGGCCATACGCTGCACACCGTGCTCTCCCACGAGACCCAGCCCTTCGCCACGTCGAGCTATACGATCTTCGTCGCCGAGGTGGCGTCGACGACCAACGAGGCGCTGCTGCTGGAATATATGCTTGAGCGAACCGACGACCCGGCAGAGCGGGCCGTGTTGTTGCAGCGGGCCATCGACAATATCGCCGGCACCTTCTACACCCAGGCCCTCTTTGCCGATTTCGAACTCAGCGCTCACCGCGCCGTCGAGGCCGGCCAGCCCGTCACGGCAGAGGTGTTGGACAAGCTATATTTCGATCGCCTCACCAACCTCTACGGCGACGCCGTCAACGTAGACGAGCTCTACCGCGTGACCTGGGCGCGGATCCCCCACTTTTACCAATCGCCGTATTACGTCTACCAATACGCCACCTGCTACGCCTCGTCGGCCAAGATCATGGGGCAATTGACCTCTGACGACGAGCAGACCCGTCAGGACACGGTGGACCGCTACCTGGAGCTGCTCAAAAGCGGCGGCAACGACCACCCCATGGAGCAGCTGCGCCGGGCCGGCGTGGACTTAGAAGAGCCGGATACGGTCCAGGCCGTCACGCGGCGGATGGATGAGCTGGTGGGGATGTTGGAGGAGGAGTTGGCGGGTACCACCGGGGCCCGATGAGGGTGGTGCGTCAACCATCGCGATTCACCGAAGCCTCCCCTTAAATTGTAGTTTGGCTCGTAAATAGACAGCGATTGAACAACGAACACCGTACTTAGAACCTCCCCTCAAATTGTAGTTTGGCTCGTAAATAGACAACGTCACGATTTACCCACACCTTCGCTAACGACCTTCGATTCCCACCGCGTAACTACTGATACCGGCAGGGTGGGTTCTGCAATCGTTGTCTATTTGAGAGCCAAACTACAATTTAGGGGGAGGTGTGATCGACCATGGTGGTTTGCGGTCGATCTACCCGCCTAAAAAACTTTTTTCGGAATCGCCGTGACCAACCCGTTGGGCACCTTCGGGCCTTCGAAGCCGCCGAGTTCCAGGATCGGTATGATGCGGCGAAGATCCATGATGGTGCCGATCTGGAGCAGATCGGAGGGCGTGATCCACTCGTAGTCGATGCACTCGTTTTCCCGCAGCCGGAGGTCTTCTCGGGAGCCGTTGAGGCGGCATAGGAAGTAATGTGCCGTCTCAAAGACTGCCAGGGGGCGCTCGATGGTCACGCGCAGGCCCGTCTCCTCGAAGGTCTCGCGTACGCAGGCGACCTCGGGCCACTCGTTATGCCACATCGTGCCGCCAGGGGGGCACCACTGGCCGCCGCGGCCGACGCCGAAGGCGCGTCTTATAAATAGGATTTGATCTCGATCCTCGATCAGGGCCCAGGCAGAGCTCATAATATTCTCGTCCAGTCATGCTTGCCTCGAGACAGGCATTTGACTCTCTCGAGGAGGCTGCGAAAGTAATAGACGTCGAGAGGCGATGGGTATCGCTTATTCTGACGTTAAGACCTCCCGACGGGAGATCAACTGATCAACGCATGAGCCGGCGGTCTTCTTCCTCGATAGTCGGGGAGATCACGACCTCAGCGCAAGTGGAGATGCATGAGCGTCCAATCAAGAGCGTCGCAAAACAGACTTCGCGGGGTGTTGTCGCGGGTACGATTTGCCAGTGATGACGGGCGCTTCGCCGTCTGTGAGCTCGAGCTCGACCAGGGCGGCCCGCCGGTGACCATGGTGGGCAATCTGCTGTCTACGAAAGTAGGTCAGTCCCTGGAGGTCTCCGGTGAGTGGATCGACGATCCCCGTTATGGACGGCAATTTCGCATCCATTCGATCCGCACCATTTTGCCCAAGACCGCCGAGGGGATCGAGAAATATCTGGCCAGCGATATGATGGAGGGCATCGGGCCCACGTTGGCCAAACGGATCGTCTCTCATTTCGGGGAGAAGACGCTGGAGATCATCGACGACGAGCCGGGTCGGATCATCGAGGTCGAGGGGATCGGAGAGAAGCGAGCCGCCCAGATTGTGGAGACCTGGCAGGAGAATCGGGGGATCCACGACTTGATGGCCGCCCTTCGATCCCACGGCGTGTCCGCGTCGCTTGCGGTCAAGATCCACCGGCGATTCGGCTCGGAGGCCCTGGGCGTCATCGAGCGCGATCCCTATCAACTCGTCGAGGAAGTGCGGGGCATCGGCTTCCAGACGGCGGACCAGATCGCCCGCCATTTTGGCATCGATCTGGACTCGCCGGCTCGCCTTCGCGCCGGGGTGTTGCACGTGCTCACCGAGGCCCACGACGAGGGGCATACCTATTTGCCGCGCCCTGTAGCCGAGGAGAATGCCCGGGAATTATTGGGCCTTCAGATCGGCGATCTGGGCGATGCGATCGCAGAGCTTGCGCTTCGAGAAAAGATCGTCATCGAGGAGGGCCGAGGACCGGCGGCGATCTATCCCAGGATGGCCTACCGCGCCGAGGTGGGAGCCGCGGAGTGCCTGCGTATTCTGGCCGGTGGCAACCAGACCCTGGATCTCGGCGATGCCGGTGTCGGGGCCGGGCTCGAACGTGAGTTGAACGCCATCGAGGAGCAGCTCCGGTTGACCCTGGCCGGCGAGCAGCGCCGTGCCGTGCTGTCCGTCTTTGAGGCGCCCCTGTCGGTCATTACAGGCGGGCCCGGGACGGGAAAGACGACCATCGTGCGCGCCATCTGCCAGCTCTGTGACGTGACGGACAAGAAGATCGCACTCGCCGCACCCACGGGCCGGGCCGCCAAGCGCCTGCACGAGGCCACGGGCCGCGAGGGACGTACGATCCACCGGCTGCTCGAGTTTAGCTTCGAGAAGGGGGGCTTTCAGCGCGACGAGGAGAACCCCGTCGACGCCGACGTGCTCGTCGTCGACGAGGCGTCGATGATCGATATCTATTTGTTGTACTCCCTTGTGCGGGCTGTGCGCCCCGGGGCCAGGTTGGTCTTCGTCGGCGATATTGATCAGCTCCCCAGCGTGGGGCCCGGCCAGGTGCTGCG
>SLJM01000317.1 GCA_007135085.1 Myxococcales bacterium | reverse complement strand
CCGAAGATTGGGAGGGAGAAACGGGCTTTGTCGACGCCGAGATGCTCTGCCGTTATCTGCCAGAGCATCCCTGGCGTCACCAATATTTTCTCTGCGGTCCCTGGCCGATGCTCTTCAACGTGGAGCATGCCCTCCTGGAGGTGGACGTGCCCAATACTCATATCCACGCCGAACTCTTCAACCTGGTCTGATCCCCTGGCCCCCCTCGAGGACACTCGCCACATGGAACGCTATCGATATCTCACATTGGCGGTCTACGTCATCACAGTGGTGCTGCTCCTGGCGGCCATCGGCTTTGCCTACTCTCAAACAATGATCCCCCCTGGATAGGGGGCTGATAATCAGCGTTCGACGACGCGAAACCCCTCCTCGGTCTTGGCCTTTGAGATTTCCGCCAGGGCCCCATCCAATGCCTGTGGATCTGCAAAATAGCGGTCTCGGACCACCTCCTCCGAGGGATCGACGAAGACCCGATGGCGCTTGCGGACCACCGCCGACCGAGGTCGCTCCAAGATGCGCAGTCGGCATAGATCGCGGCGCACCTCCAGGCGCACCGTCGCCCCTCCCTGCTCGCGAAGGGTCCACTGCCGACGGCTGTGTAATTTGTCTCGATCGCCGAACCATCGCTGCCAATGAGCTTCGGGATCGACCTGGTCGAACTCCTCGACCCGCCGCCACAACTCACCGCGCTTTCGGAAGCCAAATTCATCGGCGCCCGGCAGCTCGTCGACCTCCCGATCACCACCTGGGTATAGCGTCATCTCCAGGTCCTGTGCGACGAGCTCCACCTTTGTCGACTCCAGAGTCTGCGCCGCCACCGCCACTAACGTCCATCCAAGGCTGGCTGCCACCGCCCGGTGGTTGCCCTCCACCTCATGGGAGAACAGAATCGGGTAGGTCACCCCTTCCCCGTAGACCGATCCGGGGCTGACGGCAGAGCCATAGTCATCCATCCAGCGGGCGACCTCCACGGTGGCCTGGTGCGGCTCTGCGAGCAGCGTCGCTTTTCGACCATCGCGATAAAAATGCTGCCCCTGTGATTCCCAGCAAAGGACCAGCCGCTCGGCGTCGCTCGGCGCCTCCACCAGCGCTTCGAGTTGACGGCGCACCGATTCGAATTGGGTCGCCCAGTCGATCTCTTCCAGGAGCTCGAGAAATTGCCGATCTGCCTGTTCCAACAACTGCAGGTCCTCGAAGAATCGCTCCGCCGACGGATAGCGGCGGCTCACTTCTTCGACGAGGCGGCGCACCTCTTCATCGCGCCGCCGCAGGCGCTGCACCTCCCGGCTCAGCGCGGCCTCTATCTTTCCCTGATTATCTCTTTGTATCACTTCGGCAGGTACCGGCGGCGCAGGTGATCTTTGAAAAACGAAGCGTCGAGCTCACGTCCCGTGGCCTGGACGAGCAATTCGTTGGTCGGCAATCGAGATCCCACGCTGTGGACCTTGTCGCCGAGCCAGCCGATCACCGGCGCGAAGTCACCTTTCTCGACAAGTCCCTCGATCCCGTCTAATTCCTCATCGGCCGAGGCGAAGAGTTGAGCGGCGATGAGCGCGCCCAACGTATAGGTCGGGAAATAGCCGATGGCGCCGTCCATCCAGTGAATATCCTGCATGCACCCGTCGCGATCGTCGTCGGGAGTGATCCCCACCAGCTCTTCCATCCCCTCATTCCAGGCATCGGGAAGATCGGCGATCTCCAGATCACCGGCGATCATGGCCTTCTCCAGCCGATAGCGCAAAATCACGTGGGCCGGATAAGTGACCTCGTCGGCGTCGACGCGAATCAGACTTCGCTCCACCTGTGTATTGACCCGATAGAGATTCTCTGCGCTCCAATCATTGTCCATCTCACCGAAGATATCGCGATAGATTGGTGCCACCCAGCGGGAAAACGCCTCGCTTCGCCCCACCTGCATCTCCACAAATAGGGACTGGCTCTCGTGCATGGCCATGCCGCGAGCTTTTCCCACCGGCTGATCGCGCCAGTCCGGGGGCAGGCCCATCGTATAGAGGGCGTGTCCCGTCTCGTGGAGCACTCCCATGATAGCCTTCAGGAAGTTGGACTCGTCATAAAAGGTCGTCAGCCGCACGTCCGTGGGATAGCCCCCACAGAAGGGATGATGACTTGTGTCTAGCCGGCCCTGGTCGAAATCAAAGCCCAGCCGGCGCATCAACTCCTGGGCCAGTTTTTTTTGTGTCGCCTCCTGGAAATGTCCCGTGGGCCGACGGGGCTCGGGCTGAGTGGCCTGATAGGCCAGCACTTCCTCCAAAAAGGGCGGTAAAAACGCGGCGAGGTCGTCGAAGATCACGTCGATCTCGGCCGAGGAAATGCCCGGCTCGTATTGATCGAGCAGTGCATCATAAAGGGGCACGCCGAAGGCCTCGGCCTTGATCGCCGCCACCTCACGGGTCAGCTTGAGAACTTCTTGAAGATAAGGTGCCAGCCGGGCGAAATCATCGTCTTTTCGGGCCGTGCGCCAGACCATCTCGCATTCCGATCCCTTGCGGCTGAGCTCTTTTATCAGGTCGGCGGGCACACAGTTTTGGTGGAGCCAATCACGACGCATTTCGGCCACGTTGGCCTGCTGCCAATCGCTGAGCCCTTCCCCGTCGCCGACCTCCTCGAGCCATTGTCCGACCCGGGGATCGGTGACCATCTCGTGGTGGATTCCCTTGAGCATGGCCAATTGCTCCCCGCGGGCTTTCGCTCCTCCCGAGGGCATATTGGTGGCCATATCCCAATGCATCACCGCCCGTACTTCACCAAACCGGCTGATGTCTGCGAAATGTGCTTCCAATTTCTTATAGGCTTCCATCACGACGTCTCTCAAAGTGGTCTACGTAAAACCGAAAATCTCCGGCCAACTTTCCCACTTTGAACTCCACCGCGCAACCCACACCCGGCACAGGAACTGGTTTAGCTCCTTCGCTCCCCTCAGTTTGAATCTTTCGCTCTCAGATCCTCAGCTTTTCGCTGTTCCGCTTCCCCGCTG
>SLJM01000378.1 GCA_007135085.1 Myxococcales bacterium | reverse complement strand
GGATCGTTCTCGTCACCATCGCTGAACATGGCGAAGCCATCACCGATCGAGGCAATAAGACGATCTTCCGGTTCATCTGCAACAAAATCCCAGCCCAGGAAGACGTCGAGCTCGATGACCTCCGACACCGTGATCGTGCGAGCGTCGCTGGCATCATATTCACTGAGATCGATGATGCCTTCCGTATCTTCAGTGCCACAATAGGTCCAATTCTCACCGTCGAGGGTCACTCGGTAGAGATGCTCGTAGGTGCCGGCGTCGTTGATGGTGACATCGGAGACCCACTCGTCTTCATTATCGTTGGCGTGCTGGCTGTCGACGACGATATCACCGTCGATCCAGGTCCAGCTTCCGTCGGTGGGATGGCCGCCGCCGGGGCCGTATCCGGCCTGGGCGAGGTAATCTTCGCCGAGGTCTTCCGTTCCGTCGACGCCGGTATATCCGTCGACGACAACGCGGGCGAAGAGTTCGAATGCTTCGCCTTCATCGACGCTGACATTGAAGGGGAAGGAAGCCCGGCAATAATCGACGGCCAGCTCGCCCTCGGCGACGTCCATGGGATTGCTGTCGACGGCTTCGTCGAAGTCGGCGGGCTCGAAGATGCCGTTGGCGCCGCAATAGGTCCACTCTTCGCCGTCGGTGGTCACGCGGTAGACAAAGCGGTAGGAGCCGGCTTCGACTTCGCTAAATCCGGCCATCCACTCATCGTTGCTGGGGTTGGCGTCGAAGGCCTCGTTGAGCTCGCCGTCGACCCAGGTCCATTCAGCGGCGTTGAAGCCTTCGCCGGCCACGCCATATCCGGCTTGAGCGGCATAATTCTCTCCGAGTTCGCCACCTTGCTCACCCGTATAGCCATCGATGTAGACCTGAGCGTATACGTCAGCGACGTCGTCCTCGGTCATCTCGATGCTCGAGGGAGCCAGGTCGCCACAGAAGTCGACAGCGGGAGCGTCGGGGTCGGGATCGGGATCGGGGTCGGTCGAACCTTCTGCGCCATTGCAGACGGTGAATTCGTCGGTCACTTCCTCGCCGTCTTCGTCGAGGGAGGTGATGGCCACGTGGACGCCGCCTTCGGCGCAGGTTTCGCCGGGCTCGACGTCCGTGACCTCCACGACCGGGGAGAAGCCCTCTTCGCCTGGTTCTCCTTGTTCGCCGGTCGTGCCGTTGCAGATCGTGAAGGGCGCCTCGTTGCCAATGGTCACTTCCACACCACCGGCCTCGCCGCATTCGGCCGGGTCTTCTTCGATGAAGACCGACGTCCCGTCGTCGCCTTTGGCGCCGTTGCAGACCACGGTATTCTGGACGTCTGTGCCATCGGCGGAGGTGACGGTGATCAGATAGCCACCGGCCTCGCCGCAATCATGGGCCACGGATGTCTCGTCTACATCCTGAACTTCAATGGTCGGGCTCGGTCCAGGCTCGCCGTCTTCACCGTCGCAGACCACCGTTTCGACGGGGTCGCTCTCGCCAACGCTGACCGTGACCACCACGCCACCGGCCTCGCAATCCTCATGAGTGTCGACGCGCTCGGCGGTGACCGTCGGGGTCAATCCATCGTTACCGGGATCTCCGGGATCTCCGTCCTCGCCGCGATCTCCGTCCTCACCACGTTGTCCATCACAGATGACGACCGTTTCGACGCCGTCTTCCAATACGGCCACCCCGCCGGCGGGGCAGTCGTCGTGTTCTTCGAATCGCTCAGTTTCCAGTTCCGTGGCATCTCCGGGAGGCCCTTGGGGCCCCTCAGATCCACCGCACGCGGCGACGAGCGCTACAGTTGCTCCTAAAACTACACTGCGAATTGCCCACCTCATACTTTACCTCGTGATGTTCTTCTCGTTAACGACACTGTTGAAATTCACGACGTGCGAGTTGCGCCCTCACAAATAGTGACGGTTGTCGAGTCCGTCAAATGGAGGTTGGATGTGTTTCGCGATTGTTTCGAAGATCCTGGCCTTTAGCACATCGACCCCTCCGTCTCACTTCGCTATGCTTCGCGCGACAACTGCCCTGATTCTCCACCATGCGAAAAATCATCCACATCGATATGGATTGCTTTTATGCGGCAATCGAAATGCGCGACGATCCGTCGCTGCGCAGACTTCCCATTGCCGTGGGCGGTCGGCCCGATCGGCGCGGCGTGATCGCCACCGCCAATTATGTGGCGCGCCGCTACGGGGTGCATTCGGCGATGGCCTCAGCGCGGGCGGTGCGCCTATGCCCGGAGCTGATCATCTTGCCCACCAGAATGAACGTCTATCGCCGCGAGAGCGCCGTCATTCGCGACATCTTCGGCGATTATACGGATCTCATCGAACCCCTGTCTCTGGATGAGGCCTACCTGGACGTCACGGGCACCGATCTCTGCCGGGGCAGCGCAACACTCATCGCCAAAGAGATCCGCCGACGTATCAAAGAAGAGACGGGACTGACCGCCTCGGCGGGGGTGGCGCCCAATAAATTTTTGGCCAAAGTGGCCAGCGATATCGACAAGCCCGACGGGCTGACCGTGATCACTCCCGGTCAGATCGTCGACTTCGTGGCCGCCCTGCCCGTGGAGGCCATCCCCGGCGTGGGTCGCGTGACCACGGGGCGGCTCAATCGCATGGGCCTGCGCACCTGCGCCGACCTGCGCGAGCTGCCCTTAGACGAGATGCTTCGCCGCTTCGGAAAGCGGGGCCGCCGCCTCTACAACCTGGCCCGCGGCATCGACGAGCGCCCCCTTCGCGTGGAGCGCATCCCCAAGAGCATCAGCGTCGAAAATACCTACGCCGAAGATCTCCCCGACGCCGACGCCTGCGTGGCCCATATCCCGGAGCTGTTGGAGAGCCTGCTCAAACGCTTCGATCGCCGCGAAGATCCGCCGCCGATTCGCGGCCTCTTCGTCAAAGTCAAATTCGACGATTTTCGACAGACCACCCTGGAGCGATCCGAGTTCCAGACGCCCCGCCCCGATGCCTATGAGAAACTGATGCGCCAGGCCGTCGCCCGCCACAAACGACCGGT
>SLJM01000236.1 GCA_007135085.1 Myxococcales bacterium | reverse complement strand
CGTTGAATTCGATGCAGTCCACCACGAAGAGCTCGCCATCGTCGTCGAGATAGACGTGCTCCAGGCGTAGATCCCCGTGGGTATCTCGAGCCACGCCGTTTCTGGCCCGCCGGCAGATAAGGGGAGCCTGTTCGGTCAGCCGCCGCCGGGTCAGTCGCTCCACTCGCTCAAAGACCGCTTCGTCGACCACCTCGCCGACGTGGTGACGAGATTGTTCGAAATTATCGAGCGCGTTCTGGCGAACCCTGTCAAAAGTAATGGCCTCATCGATATCATCGCCACCTCGAGCATCCTCGTGGAATCTGGCCAACCGTCTGCCCACCTGCTCGAAGATGCCGTCGTCTACTCGCCCCTCTTCGAGTCTGCGCAACAGGGTGTGCGAATCGTCGAGGCGCCTCATCCGCACCGCCCACTCCACGACGTCGTCGGCGTCCCCGTGGAGTTCGACGCGACGCCGACCGTTTCCACAGATCGCCACCACATCGAGATAGACATCAGGGGCGAGGCGTTCGTTCAACGTCACTTCCCGTTCACAAAAATGACGCCGCCGGGCGAGGGTCGAATAATCCACAAACCCCAGATCCAGCGGTTTTTTGAGCTTATAGGCGTAATCACCGGCCAGAAAGACCACCGAAATATGGGTCTGGCATACCTCCACGTCGCCCACCGGGTGGGGATAAGCGTCGGGGCGGCTCAATTCATCGATCAGGTCTTGCATCATCGCTACGCCCTGGGCCGGGTAAAGTGGAGCACGCCACAATGGTGTGCATCTGCGACGATGGGTCAACCGGCAGCCAAGTCTGCCACCTCTCATTTGCACGTCTGCGGCCACTTCTGGCATACTCGATCAGTACACCAAGCACCTCGATCGATATACCAGCAAGGATTGTCAATGCATCACCTTCGGGGCTTATCAACACCTTGGCTCGTAGTCCTGTTGATCGCCGGCATATTTCTGCTCAGTTGTATCGAAGAAGAGTCGATCGATGAGCCCCGCGAGCCGCGCATTGAAGCCCACTTTACTCATCCCGATCCGGGCCAGCCAGACAACACCTTAGGCGATGTAATCATCGAATTATTGGAGGCTACCCCCGACGACGCCACCGTGCGGGCTGCCTTCTTTACCTTTAGTCGAGAGCCCATCGCGGAGGCCTTCGGTGACGCCCTGGAACGAGGAGTGGACGTTCAGATCGTGTTGGGAAATACCAGTCGCTACGCCGGCGGCGACGATTGGTCAGCCGTCGCCCTTCTGCGCGAACACCTGGGTGACGCCCTGACCATCTGCCGCGAGGGCGAGTCCGACGGTGGCTGCCTCGGCGAGAATCTGCACCACAATAAATTCGTGACCTTCTCCGAATTAAGCAACGGCTCGCGCCACGTGGTCCTCCAGAGTTCTGGAAACCCCACCAATTTTCAGCGCACTCAATACGATAATATCGTCACCGTCTACGACGACCAGGCCCTCTACGACGCCTTCACCGACTATTGGCAGGATCTCCAATCCCAACAATTGGACCCCGAATATAACCGGGTCGAAGAAGGGGATCTGGACATCATCGTCTATTTCTCACCCTTTGCCGAATACGATCCGGTCTACGAAGACATCAGTAAGATCGATTGCGCAAAAGGTGGCGAGGTCTATCTGGCCATGGCGTTTTTCACGGACTACCGCGCGGATATCGCCCAGCGCCTGCGCCTGATGGACGAACAGGGCTGCCAGATCCACGCTCTGCTTCGCCACAGCGATATTGCCTCGCCGGGCATCCAGGTCATGGGCGTGCTCGGTCAGGGCGATATCGATCTGGGCTATTTCCCGGAAGAAGAAGAGATCCAGCTTCACTCCAAATATTTGGTCTATCGCGGCGTACACCATGACGAAGAAGAGCAGATCAGCGTGGTCTGGACGGGTTCCCACAACTATACCCGGGCTGCCCTATACCAAAACGACGAGGTCTTGATGCGCATCGTCGACGAAGACCTCTTCGACGATTTCCGACAGGACTGGCAATTTATGCGTCCCCGGGCAGAAACGCGCAACCCTTAAGCCCTTGCCCTTCACCGGTCAGCCACTAGTTTTTTAGTGACCTGAACCAGCAGCGAGGGGATTGAAAATGAGCGTAAAGGGGGGAATTGGTGTGAGGGGAATTGGTGTATCGGCCGTCATCTTAGCCCTTGGTCTGGCATTTATATTGCCGGGCTGTATGGCCCTTAACGGGTTTATCAATAACGGCGACGACGACCAGGCCGAGCTGGCGATTGCCAGCAGCAACCCCACCCCTGGTGAGAGACGTCATTATACGTCCATCTCGGCGGGACTGATCCATAATTGCGCCCTCGACATCGACGGGGAGGTCACCTGCTGGGGGCTGGACGTATTGGGCTCCACCAATCCCCCTTCGGGGCCGTTTACCCAGCTATCGTCGGGGCTATTCCACACCTGCGCCCTCGACAGGGATGGCCAGCCCACGTGCTGGGGCTCGAATACGTCGGGCCAGAGCGATCCCATCATGGACAACTTCCAGCTCATCTCCGCCGGCGGCGCTCATAGCTGCGGCGTCGATGGCAACGGTCAGGTCAGTTGCTGGGGGGCAGACGAGTCGGGTCAATCGACGGCTCCCGATGGCGTGTTCGACGCCCTCGCTTCCGGCGGCGCCCATACCTGCGCAATCGCCCGAGATGGACAGATTCAATGCTGGGGCGCCAACGACGAGGGACAGCTCGACGCCCCGCAGGGCACCTTCGCCGACATCTCGGCGGGAAGCACACATAATTGTGCACTCGATCTACGCGGCCGGATCGCCTGCTGGGGCTCCGATGACTTCGGTCAGGCCCAGCCACCGGAAGAGAGTTTCGTGGCCCTGTCGGCCGGCGCCTCCCATAACTGCGCCATTCGCCATGACGGCGCTCTCTTCTGCTGGGGCTCCAACGCCCAGGGGCGAAGCGACCCCCCTGCCGGGCATTTTACAGCCGTCACCGCCGGCGGCGCTCACTCCTGCGGGGTCGACCACAACGGCCAGCTGGCCTGCTGGGATACGGAGATTCATCCCTGGCTCGAGCCGCCCACCGATCTTGTGGCCTCAGCCGGTGGTCGTGAAATCCGACAAAAATACGACGGTAAACGAATTCTTCGGATAACGCGCCGCTAGAGTGCGGGGCAGGCCGTCGAGTTCGGGGAACCAGGGCGCCGTACCGGGGCGGGCGCTCAGAGCTGCGATCAAGGTGTGATCGTCGACCACCTCGTCGAGATGATTCTGCAGCTCGGACCAGGTCGGCACCGGTGCGTATTCGGTCTCCACATGAGGGGTCACGGATTCGAAGAATTCCTTGTCGTGCTCCAGATATTCCTCGACGCAGACCACGTGGAGGTTGGCGTCGAGACGAGAGGCCATGAGCTTGATATCGTGGGCGGCCTCGAAAAACCCCGGGCTTCGCTCGGCAAAGGGCGGGATGATCACCACCACATTTCTCATCGTATTGGGGGGATAGTTGATGCGGTTGACGAAGACGGCCTGACGGGTCTCGTCGAGTAATTGATCGAGGACGGAGCCGAAGATGCGCTCCCTGGCCGAGACCTTGCCGCTCCAGCCGATGAGGATCATCGACGCCTGCTCCTCCCGAGCGGTGCGAGCGATGCCGTAGGCGGGGTTCATATCGATTCGCGTCAGGGGCTTGACGGGCACTCCCGCCTCGGCGCCGCGCATCACGGCATGTTCCATTCGCTGATGTTTGACCTGGACTCGCTCATCGGTCTTCGACCCCTCGCGAACCACCATCAGGGGATAGATGGGCTCCTCGGAGTCGGAATCGCGCATCAAAAAGGCCATCTCCATCAGGTCATCCGAGGTCTCCGGGTTGGCCACGGGGACCAGGATACGTTCCGGGCGCTCCCGATCCATGGCCGGCTCCATTTCTTGCCGGTGCGCCACCTCGAGGCCAAATTTTTCGACCAATGAGGAGCCCAGAATACAGCTCACCAGGATCATGAGCACCACGGCGTTGACCAACTCCGTCTCGAATACACCGAGCTCATAACCCACCAGGGTCACCGCCAGGGTGGCCGCCGCCTGGGGCACGCTCAACCCGTAGATCACCCACCCCTCGGCGGGCGTATAATCGAAGATGCGCTGGACCACCTTGGCGGCGGTCAGCTTACCCACGCTCACAAGAGCGACCAGGGTGGCCGCCAAAATCCAGATATCGACACTCTCAAAGAGGGCCCCCACGTCGATGAGCAGACCCACGTAGATGAGAAAGAAAGGGATGAACAGTGCCTGGCCGATAAACTGCACCCGCGCCATGATCGTCCCCTGACCGGGGACCAGGCGGTTCATGGCCAGACCGGCCACGAAGGCACCGATAATCGGAGCCAGGCCCACGAACTCGGCCAACCAGGCGGTCACGAAGAGCACGGTGAGCAAAAAGCCGAACTCCACCTCCGGCTTATTTCGCACGGTCCGAAAGAAGAGATATCCCAGCCTTGGAAGTCCCCAGAGGACGACGAAGACGAAGACACCGACCATGACCACGAAGGTCAGCCAGAACCCCACCGACGTATCGCCCAGCAATGAGGCCACCACGATCGCCAGGATAGACAGCGACAGCGTATCCGTGACCAGAGTGCCCCCCAGAGTCATGGTGACCGCCGTATTCTTGACCAACCCCAATTTGGCGACGATCGGATAGGCGATCAGCGTATGAGACCCGATAATGGAGCCCAATAAGAAGGCGGCCTCGATCGAGAAATCGAGGACCAATAGCGCCACGGTCACCGTCAGAATCTGAGGCACGAAAAAGGAGATCAGCCCAAAGCCCAGGCTGCGCCCCTTGAGCTGGTTAAATCGCGCCAGGTCCAACGAGAGTCCGGCCTGGAACATGAGGTACATCAACCCCGCCGTGCCGAGGAGCCCCATAAAGTCGGGGGGCGTGGCGTCCGGGTTATGCTCGATGAGATTGAGCATCGACGGCCCGATAATCGCTCCGGCCACGATAAGGCCGACGATCCCGGGAATCTTAAATCTCTTGACCACCTGTGGAGCGATGAAGATCAACGCCATCAATAAGGCGAAGATCAGAACCGGGTCGGAGAGGGGAAATGTCATTTCCGGAACAAAGCTCACTGATACCTCAGAGCGCGCGGGGACTTTGGCGCGCAAGGTTTTAGCGCAGCCGCCCACCAATCACAACTGCAACCGGCCGTTGCCGTGTCGTATGTAGTTGTTGTTCCGCCGTTGCCTTTCCCACCACCTACCAACGAATAGATCCTATACGCTCGCTGTTTTTCCCTTATAGTTGGTTAGCATCAAGAGATAACCACAAATTCTTACGGGCTATCTGACCATCATGTCTCGATTTAAACTCGTCACCGACGTCTCCCAGTGGGGTCTTCTCAGTTGGCCGGCCCGCACTCGCCACCGCCTGGTCTTTTGCACGGTCTTGATGACCGCCATCGCCCTCGGTGCCGGGCTGGGAAGCGCCCACTATATCCTGGAGGTCAGCGCCTCGGTGATCCTCAACCTGGCGTTGATCACGGTCAATATGCTCATCGTATTGGTCACCGCCTTTTTGCAGGCCTCTCTGGTGGGCGATATCTTCTTCTCCAAGAATTGGCGCCGCCGCGTGCTTTTGGGGGAGCAGCAAAAGAAAAAAGATGAACTCGAGCTGTCGGCCATCCAAGATCACAACGCTGAATTTATCGTGATCATCGCCCTTGCGGTGGTGGTAAATACGGTGGCGATCAATTTTATCGCCGGCGATTTTTTCACCCAATATCACGACGAGGGCTTTTTCGTGGTTCAGATGCGGGCCGCCGAAGCCGAAGATCGCATGGCGGCTCTGGAGAATATCGCCGACCCCTTGAACCACCGTCTGTGGGAGCGCGACGGATTGCGCCAATTGGTGGTCGATAGCTTCGACGATCCCGATGAAGAGGTGCGCCAGATGGCGATCTGGACGGCAGGAATCATGGAGATTCTGCGGGCTCGCCATCGACTCCGCGAGATCGCCGTCGACGACGAGACAGACGAACAGACCCGCGCAGACGCCGCGTTTTCACTTGGCCGGCTGGGCAGTCGAAGCGAGAGTCGAGAGGTTCTGGAAAAACTCCTCGACGCCAGCCACCCCTCACAGGTGCGCATCGGCGCCCTGCTGGGTCTGGGCGTGATGGGCGACGCCCGTACGGTGCCGGCCATCGTCGCGATCCTCGACGATGAGGATCTGGAGGTGACCACCTACGCCTTCTGGGCCCTTGCCAGGATCGGCAGCGATCGGGCCCGCCACCGGGTCATCGAGATCATCGAAGAGGAAGAGCACGGACCTCGCCGCTGCGCTGCTCTGGAGGCGTTCAAGCTGGTCGCCTCGGCGGAGGACGCCGACTGGGCGCGCCGCCAATTTCGCCGGGCCGATCCGGACCAAGAGTGTGAGGAGATCATCTTCGAGGAGCCGGACGAGCGCTTTCACCGCATCGTCTGGGGCGAACCGGTGCGGATTAAATGGCTCAAGGCCGTGGGCAATTCCGATCCCTACTCCCACCGACGCTGGCTCCAGCGCCTGCTCTCCGATCCGGAGGAGTCGGACCACGTCAAATTCGTGGCCAACGAGATCCTTCGGGAAATGACCCCGGAGTAACCGGCTAATTTCACGGGGCTCGAGCGTTTGTCGGTTGAGTTTGTCAGATGGTCGGTCTAAGCTCGCCATACCAGTGATGTTATCAGCCGGCAGCAACGCTCAGAGCCTCAATGTTTCGCATCAAGACCGACATTCGTCACTATCGATGTGACAACCGGGACAAAGTGGAGCGTTTGATCCGTAATTGGGTCATTCGTCCAGCGGACCTGATCTACGATCCCGATGGCGATAGCTGGCAACCGATTGGCCAACACCCAACCTTCGTGGCCCTCTTCGACGAGCTCGCCGAGCGTCACGACAACGAGCCCAACACGGTGGTCACGCCAGAAGTGGCCGATAAGGCAGCCGAAGATCGGGCTGTCAAAAGCGATGTCAGTGAGGATACTCAGCCCAACGGCGCCTCATCGACGCCAAAGGCGGCCGTGCTTCGGCGCCCCTCAAAAGATCCTGCCCCTCCAGAGCCGTCGGATAATGTGATCGGCGTCATTCGCGACTCCGACGAAATCACGATGATGACCGAGAAGACCCTCGATCTTCTCACGGAATCGGCGGAGGAGGACCAGGAGCCCGCCCAGACCGCGGCGGAGGAACCGACTCAGCTCATCGAGCGCCCCGAATTCGACGACGACGATGACGACCAGGCCCAGACCTCTTCGCCGGCAAAGGTAGTCATCGCCGAGGGAGCTGAAGAGGCCCGGGACGTGGAGGAACCGACTCAACCCTTTGAGCGGCCCGAGTTCGACGACGACGAGGATGACGTTCAGAGCGAAGACCATAGGGAGGACGAAAAACCGCTGCGTCGCCCAAACCGCCACAACCTGCCCGAAGAGGTCTTCGCCACCGCTGAGATTCAGGCCCAAAAACGAGATAACGAGGAAGAGCGCCTCGACGAATTGGCGGCTCTGGAACGTGGCGAGCAGATAGATGAAGCCGAGGGCGAAGAAGACTCACCAATGGGCTCGGCCAAAGAAGCTCGGTCCAATTGGAATATCATCCTCGACGAGATGCCGCCGCCCGACGATGAAGAGTCCTCCCCATCCGACGACGACGCTCTGCGCGACACCGCCGATCTGGAGCCCGTCGACCGTGACGACGCCGCCGTCGATGAGACCGACGAATTTGAGAGCGACGATCCGGAAGAGGAGGACCTGCGCGACACCGCCGATCTGGAGCTTCCGGCCACCGACAAAGATTCTACCGACGAAGACTCCACCGACGAGGAGACGCCGAATCTGAGGCTCGACGAAGACGCCCTGGACGAGGCCTTCGAAGATCTCGAGGAGTCGGCTATCGCCGCCCGTCAGGCACAAGAGGAGGCCGGCGACGACGAACCAGTAGAGCTACAGGAAATTGGAATCCTCGAAGAGCTCCCCCCGGCCGGAGTCAACCTGGGTTACGAGGTCGATCTACCGATTCATATCACGCCCTCTCAAGAGGCCTTGAAGTCGGGCCTGCAACGAACCAAGAAGGCCCAGAAGCTCAAGGACCGGCTCTATCCAAGACCGAAACAAAAAGAGCCGGGCGTCGTGGAGGGCCGGTGCTTCGATTTAAGCCACAAACCTTCGGAGCTCCCCGTCGCCGTCACCCCCCAGACTCTCGCTATTGCCGGCGTGGTCCTGGTGCTGGTTTTGACCACCGTGGGAATCGCCGCCTGTTGAAGTGGTGATCGATCCTGACCACTTCCCCGGTCACGACAGCCAACGACTATCGCAGACCACATAACGCCACAATCGATCCACACAATCGCCGCAGGTCTTGCGGTTTAATCCTCGTCGCGGCGTAGCCTCAATACGCTCCGGGGTCTGCCTCCAGATCGGCTCGCCACCTTCGAGGGCGAGCTGCTCACCGATCATGGTGCCGCTCAGATCGGTGTCGATGGACAGGGCCTGGCAGAGCTTACCGGGCCCGCTCATCAACTTTCGGTCCATCTTCGGCGCGTAGTCGTCGGCGTCGTCGACCAACCCGCGGCGCCGGGCCATCACGGCCCTCGCCATCAGCGGCTGGCAGGCCCGGATCAAAATGGCTCCCGGCCCCACCGGAGTCGGCGCTCGCAGGTTCAGACATTGGTACATGCCGTAAATGGTATAGACGTAGATCGTGCCCGGCTGGGCAAACATGGGCGCCGTGCGCTTTGTGGGTGCGCCGCTTCGGGCGTGGCTGGCTCGATCGTTTTGCCCCTCGTAGACCTCGACCTCCACGATGCGGCCGCCCGTGATCTGTCCGTCGACGGAGCGCACCAGATGGCGGCCCAGGAGATCTCGAGCCACGTCGTGGATATGGCGATCGAAAAAGGAGGGCTTCAATATGGTTTCATCGCTCATAGCTGGAGTACTTCTTTCTCTTCACGGCTGTCGTCCAAGGCGATAACAGAGCCCCTATGGGCTCCAATTGCTATTTTACGGTTGGTTCTCATCGTGCCATTCTCTGGTTGCCATCAAGTCTGCAACGGTGAAGCATGATGAAGCCTTCCCTTCTTCCTATTTTGGTCCTGTCCTGCGTCGGGTTGGCCTGCGCTGAATATCCAGTCGATCTACCGAGATCACAACCCTGGGAGTTTGAGGAAGAAGAAGGCGACGATATCTACCTATGCCGCACCCCGGAGGCGACGGATTTTTTATTCGTCATCGATAACGCGGGCCGGTCCTGTCCCTTTCAAAAATATCTGCGACACAACTTAAGCGAGATGGTCGACGGCCTGCTCGACACGGGCACAGACCTTCAATTCGGCGTCCTCACCGGTCACGCCGAAGAGACGGGCGTCATCGATGCCGAGCCGGTAGCACGCCGGGGTCATCTGCAAGACCGAGCCCAGCCCCTGCCCGGGTTCAGCATGGAGTGCTACCACGAGCAGCCTGCCCACGGCGACTTTCGGCGCCTTCAAGAACAGCTTCAAATCGCCGTCGAATGCGCCGCCGAGCCGGCCCAATGGGAGCACCTCCTCGATCTGAATCGCCAGGATCTGCGCTGTCTATTGCCCCAGCATACGATTAACTCCGAGGGGTGCAATCCCGGCCAGGCCACCACGGTCGAGCAGCTCCTGCCCTCACCGGAGCAGATGCGGGTCATCGGCCCGGTCATCGCCATCGAAGACTACGAAGGTCCGGGCGGACTGGACCGCAGCGCATTGCTCGACGACCTGCGCTGCTTGACCGCCGTGGGCTCTCGGGGCTTTGGCATTCAAAAGCCCATCGAAGCGGTCGAAATAGCTCTCTCACCGGCATTTTCCAGTGCCGAACATGCCCCCAACTATGGCTTTATCCGCCCCCTGGCGAGCACGGCGATCACCTTCTTCAGCGTCAAGGGAGACTGCTCCCACGACGGTACACTGGACGAACGCACATCCTGTGGCGACCTTCCCTGTTATGCCGGCGACGGCGACGGGGCACCGGGCCCGCCACTGATCGACGTCGACGAATTAATGCCGCGATTTGCAGCCAACCTGGCCCAGCTTCGAGGCGTCGACCTCGACGAGGTCATTCATCAGACCCGAGTGGTCTCCTTTCACGGAGCCACCCATCGACGGCCCGTGCCCGACGATTGTTCGGCGGGCTACCAATCACCGGTGGCCTGCCACTCATCGGCAGGGCCGGTGTTTTCCGGCGATCAACTGGCCCGATTCGCCCAGTGGTTCCCCCGCGGCTATGGCCCCGAAGACGAGGAGGCCCTCCTCTGCGGAGACCCCTCCCTGGAGTTGACCCGGCTGGCGACGCTCCTCGGCTTTTGCACCGCCGGAATTGAAGACGGTTGATTTTTTGTTATTCCCTGTGGAAAGTGTGTTCCCAAAAGTGAACTCAATTCTCATCTCTTAAGGATCTGATCATGGGCTTTATCCCCTCCGTCGTCGAAGAAACACACCGCGGTGAGCGCGGCTGGGACATTTTCAGCCGACTCCTCAAGGACCGCATCATCTTCCTGGGCACCCCCGTGACCGACCAGGTCGCCAATAGCATCATCGCCCAGCTTCTCTATCTGGAGAGTGAGGATCCGGAAAAGGATATCAACCTCTATATCAACTCCCCCGGCGGCAGCGTCACCGCCGGCCTGGCGATCTACGACACCATGCGCTATATCGGCCCCCAGGTCTCCACAATCTGCATGGGTCAGGCCGCCTCCATGGGCGCCCTGCTGCTGTCGGCCGGTGAAGCGGGCAAGCGCTTTGCCCTGCCCCACTCGCGCATCCTCATCCACCAGCCCCTCATCCGCGGCGGCATGGGCGGTCAGGCCTCGGACATCGAGATCCAGGCCCAGGAGATCCTGCGCCTCCGGGAGCGCCTCAACCACATCCTGGTCGAACATACGGGCCAACCCTTAGAGACGATCCAAAAAGACACGGATCGCGACTATTATATGAGCGCCAAAGAGGCCAAAGCCTACGGCCTCATCGACACGGTCATCGAAGCGCGCTAGCGCGCTTTGCGCGCACTGCGCGCGGGGTGGAGGGCCCTTCGGGCCCGGGGTGAAGCGGCTAAACTGCGCCGCGGGATGGAGGGCGCTTACGCGCCCGGGGTGGAGCGGCTGGACTGCGCCGCGGGGTTAACGGCGCCCTGCGGCGGGTGGGGCTAATTGAAGCGGCTCTTGATACTCTTAATATAGGCAGCGAGTTGGCGGGATGTTTGGGCGATCTTGTTCTGGGTCTTGTCTGCTTCATCCTTGGGGAGAAATCCGAGTCGTGCGGCGACGTTGATGTGGTATCCGGTTTCACGCAAAGACCCGTAGGCATTGTAGAGAAAACGTACCAAGTCGCGGTCCGTATCTCGACCACAACCTTCAACAATATTGGCAGCCACAGAAACCGCAGACCGCTTCATCTGAGCGGTCAAGCCATACAATTCATCACGTGGCATGCGCGCAGCCAATGTGTAGACCTGCAGAACTAACTCATCAGCGTTTTGAAAAACTCGAAGTTCCCGGTGGTCTCGCATGGTGAAATCTCCGTGAATTAGTCATTCATTTGCGTCCTCCCAGTTATTGTCGACGGATCTCACCGAATCTTTCCTAATTTTCCCAAAAAGTCTTGAACCTACCCACGAACACCGCAGGGCGCCGTTACCCCCGGGCCGCAGTTTAGGCCCTCCACCCCGCG
>SLJM01000385.1 GCA_007135085.1 Myxococcales bacterium | reverse complement strand
CGGGAAATTGGTTGAGCGACATCGGTACTCCTTCGGGGGATAGTGGTGCTTGGCCAGGGCGCACCACAAAGAAAGCACCAGCACCGGCAAGGCAAGATCTGTCTGGCGAGCACGTCAGGCGAGCAGGAAATAGAGCAGGATCACCGACAGGATAGCCGAGCAGATCATGAGGGCTCCCAGAAGATGGGAGCTGCGTCGAAAAGAGTCGGGAGTCAGGGCCATTTGCTTCCTCCGTGAAGCGATAGTTCGTCCTCGCCGCGACACAGACGGATCGGTGCCGTCGACGGTCGTTGAATCGGGCCTGGTTGGTATGACTGCTATACTTTAGATAATACGCACTGGCGGGGATTTGCCAAGGTGAGGTGGGGAGTGAAACGACATTTACCGCAAAGGGCGCGAAGTGCTCTAAGGTTGGTTTGGTAATTCCCCGCTCATCTCTAATTTGCCAACCAAACCTCTGTGTTCTTGGTGTCCTTCGCGGTGAAATTTCACTCGATGGTCACCTCCAGGATGCGCATCCAATTCTCATTGGCGATCTTCTCCACTTCGCCCTGGTCATAGCCGCGGCGGCGCAGGGCGTCGATAAGCCGGGGCAGGCCGGCTACGTCGGCCAGCTCTGTGGGCATGCGGGCGCCGTCGAAGTCAGACCCGAAGGCCACGTGGTCCACACCGATGCGGTCGACGACGTAGTCGATATGGTCAACGATGCGATCGAGAGGGGTGTCGGCGATGAATTGGCCGTCGTCGCGCAGGTCGCCGACGAAGAAGTTGATGCCGATAAGGCCGTTCGTAGCGCCGATGGCGTCGATCTGGCGGTCCGTGAGGTTTCGCGCCGACGGGCAGATGGCGTGGCAGCAGGCGTGGGAGACGACCAGTGGTTTGTCCGTGATTGCCTCGATATCCCAGAAACCGGCTTCGTTGAGGTGGGCCAGATCGACCACAACGCCCAGGTCGTTGCAGGCTTTGACCAGGCGCCGGCCAGCGTCGGTCAGCCCCGGGCCGGTGTCGGGAGAGCTTGGAAATTTAAAGGGCACGCCGTGGCCGAAGATATTGGGCCGGCTCCAGACGATGCCCACCGATCGCAGTCCCCGTTCGTAATATTGGTAGAGGGCCTCCAGATCTTCGTCGATGGCCTCGGCGCCCTCAAAGTGCAGCAGCGCCGCCAGGCGCCCATCGTCGCGGGCGGCCAGTACCTGCTCGAAGCTATGGGCGAAGAAGAATTGGCCCTCCGAGTCGGCCTCCAGAGACTCGAAAATTTCGAGAGCTTCCTCCGTATATTTTCGCACCTGATCGGCGGGCATCGCCGGGGCCATGGGGATCGAATAGCCCTCGTCGGTGCGCACCAGGCCGCCGCGGCTGAGCTTGTCGTCCTCATCGCCGACATGAGGGGCGACGATGGCAAAAAAACCGCCGAACATCCCCCCCTCGCGGGCGCGGGGCAGATCGATATGCCCCGTGTCGTTTCGCTCGTTAAACGACCAGTCATCGCCGTCCTCGAGGAAGTAGATGTGGAGGATCGTGTCGTTGTGGCCGTCGAATATTGGAGGTTGGGTGGGCATCGTTGGTCCGGGGTGTGCGGGGTTGGGAGAGAGAAACTACTTTTACCACAAAGGGCGCAGAGGGCTCTAAGGTTTGGTTGGGAATCTAGAGATGATCGGAGGGTTACCAAACCAACCTCTGCGTTCTTTGTGCCCTTTGCGGTAAAAATACACTCACGTCGCACCACGGAAGCGGTGGAGTTTCACGGTGAGACTCTCGGCGCGGGCGGCGACGGCGTCGACGACGCTGCGGGGGCGGCCGCGGGCGGTGTCCGTACTTCGCGTGGCGGCGTAGAGGTCGATGGGGTCGATAATGTCGAAGGGGAAGCGGCGAAGGGCCCCGGATTGGGTGTGGGCCATGGCCGTGACGTCGGGGAGGACCGTGAGGAATCGGCCGCTCTTGCAGACTTCGAGGTTGGTCGTCAGCAAGGTGATTCGCATGCCGATGGTCCGCTGGAGATCGGCGGGCCAGCCGTCCTGGACCTGCCCTGTGTCGCCGATCTGAGGCACTGAAAAGGGGTATTGTAGGAGGTCGTCCATTGTGACCTCGGGCTCGTCGAATAAGGGGTGGTCTTTACCGCAATAGACGGATGCCCTGGTCTGGCCGATGCGTTCGGCGGCGATGCCCTCGAGGGTCATCGGCTCGTAGATAAATGCCACGTCGATCTGGCCCCGCAGCAGGGCTTCGGCGGCGTCACGGGTGCCCATCAGGCGAAGCTCGGGGACCAGCTCGTCGTGGCAATCACATAGCTCGAGCACAGCGGGGAGGACGTAATAATCGGTGAGAAGGCCGATGGTCGAGATGCGAACCGGCCCGCTCAACGGTCGGTCGTCGAGGGCGTGAAGCCCGACCTCGACGGCGGCCATGGCCTGTTGGACGCGGGCCAGCAGGGCGCGACCGTCACCGTTTAGCACCAGACGCCGCCCCGAGCGCTCGAAGAGCGGGGTGCCTAACCTGTCTTCCAACAATTTCAGGGTTCGCGAGATCGCCGCCGGCGTGACGTGGAGGCGTCTTGATGCCGTTGGCAGATGTTCGGTCTCGGCGACGGCGCGAAAGGTGGGCAGCCAATTCCAGATGTCGTGGAGGTCAGTCATTGGGGGGAGGGTGTAGAGGGGAGTGGGAATGAAACCGCGAAGGGCGCGAAGGGCTCAAAGGTAGGGTTGGGGGGATGCGTTGGTTGAGTGTCAGGTGGGTCATGGGGGGAGCGCGTAGTCGGAGTGGGGAGGTAACGGCGGAGGGCGCGAAGGGTTGGTGGTGTTATTAGGGAAAAGTATATGATTAATTAAGAACATTCAAATTTTATTCGGTGGTGGGGAGCTCTAGATTGATCTTCATGACAATTGGAGCTGGCTGAGGACGAGGAGAATATTATGAGTTGGTTGATGAATGGGCGATTGGCGGTCGTTTTTGCGGTCGGTTTCCTGGTGGGATGTGGGGACGTCGGTGGCGATGATGAGCAGGGGTGTGACGATTGTT
>SLJM01000242.1 GCA_007135085.1 Myxococcales bacterium | reverse complement strand
GAGTGGCGCATCCGCCGCCGGCGACGCAGCTATTATTCTGACAGCTCATGCCATCGCTGCAGTCGGATCCGGAGACGCATTCGACGCATTGGCAGCTCGTCTGATCGAGGACCGGCGTGGCACCCGTGCACTCCGAGGGGTCTTTGTCGCAGCTTCCGCCTCCGTCGTCGACGCATTGGCCGGTGTCGGGATTGCAGACCTGACCGGCGTCACAGGTGACATTGTCGCAGGGGTTTTCACCGCCGTTGTCGTCTACTACGCAGGTATTGCTCAGGGGATGACAGCTCTGGCCGGTGGGGCAGTCACTATCGCTATTGCAGGTGTCGCCGCCGCCGCCGTTGCTGCCCGGAGGGCCTCCGCATTGACCTTCGATGCAGGCCTGTCCGTCGCAGTCGCTCTCATCGACGCACTCCGGGGCCGAACAGGTGCCTTCCGGGTTGTCGGGAGTGCGGTAGCAAATCTGGTGGTCCAGGCAATACTCGCAGGGCGACTCCACGCAGGAGCCGTTGACGCTGCAGACGGCGCCGATGGGGCAATCCGTATCGGTGGAGCAAGAGCCGTCGGTGCCGCTGGAGACATCGTCGGCGCCACAGGCCATCAGGCCAAAGACCAGGGCAAGGGTCATCAGGACGATACCTAACCCGCGCTTAGCAATTATGAAGTCGGGGCGGTTAATCTGTGCATTCGTTTGGTTAGGCATATGCGTTCGACCTATTCAGTTGGATAATCTGCCAATCTCAATTGCGTATGACCCGGTAGACCTTGAAGATAATACGGATTGCAACAATTCGCGAGAAGTATAAATGGTTCGGTGCCAAGATTCAAATGACTCTGGTCATGAAAAGGATCGATTTTGAGCGCTCAAGGTGGATCGCACCCTCGTAAGACTTGTCTGGCGCCGGTATCTATGGTCTCGTAGCGCTCGTCGAGGAGGATGGTATTTTTTTTGGAGGAGCGACCGATGCGAAATCTCATCACATCCGGGCTCAAACGATTGGTGAAGTCCGAATCGCGCTATCCCCGGGGCAGCCGGCAGGCTCACGTGGTGGCTGTGGCCACCGTTAAGGGCGGGGTGGGCAAGACGACGACGTCGGTGAATCTGGCGGCCGCTCTGGCCGACGGCTCCAATCGCCGGGTCTTGCTCATCGACCTGGACGCCCAGGGCCATTGTACGACCAGCCTGTCGGCGGTGCTCGAAGACTCGGGCCAGTCCGGGGCGTCGCTGCACGAGATCTTGCTCTCCGACGAGGAGCTCGAGGTGTTGGATGCCGCCGTGCCCACCTCCATCGAGGGGCTGGACGTGACCCTGGGAGATCCGGGGTTGGCCGACGCCGAGGGGCGGATAAGCCAGAAGATCGGCAAGGAGCTGGTCCTGCGCGATGCGCTCAAGATCACGCGCACCCATTACGATCTGATCCTCATCGATTGCCCGCCCAATAAGGGCACGCTTACCCTCAACGCCCTGTTGGCCGCCGATCAGGTGCTCATCCCCACCGACCTGTCGCCCCTGTCGGTGCAGGGGGCCGACCAATTGGTGGAGACTGTGTTGACCGTGCGCGATCGGCTGCAGCATCCGCTGGAGGTGTTGGGCGTGGTGTTGACCCGCGTCGACGGACGCACGGTCACCCTCAACAGCGAGATCCTGGAGACCATCGAAGAGGCCTGGGGGGAGTTGGTCATGGAGCAGCAGATCGGCATCAATACCCGATTGGCCCAGGCCCAATTAAAAGGGGAGCCCATCTTCGAACACGCCCCGGACTGCCGAGGGGCCAGGCATTATCGTGCTCTGGCAGAAGAAGTTTGGGCTCGACTCCAGGGGCTTTGATAACCCTGTTTTTTTCACATCTGTGCAACCAATGGAGAGTGTGACGTGGGAAAGGGATCAGGTCAGCGTGAAGTAAAGCCCGGCGATTCGCTGCGTGCGGGAATTGAGGGAGCTCCCATCGAGCCCGGCGATCGGATGTCGCCGGGAATTCAATTCGAGGAGCCCCTGATCTTTGAGCGCAGCCGCACCGGAAGGCGAGGGTTCGTGCTCGGTCAGGGCGATTGGGATGTGGACGACGTCGATCCCGCCGCCGAGCTGGGCGGGGGACTCTTTCGCGACGAGCCGGCGGAATTGCCCGAGGTCTCGGAGCCGGAAGTGGTCCGGCATTTTACCAGGCTCAGCCAGTGGAATTACTCCATCGACGCCGGCTTCTACCCACTGGGGTCATGTACGATGAAGTATAACCCCAAGATCAACGAGGCCACGGCCCGAATGGCCGGATTCGCCCAGCTCCACCCCTATATGCCCGACCAGTGGTGTCAGGGGGCATTGGAATTGCTGTGGCGTCTGGAGCGGATCCTCTGCGAGGTGGCCGGCCTGCCTGCATGCTCATTGCAGCCAGCAGCAGGTGCGCAGGGAGAGTTGGCGGGATTGATGTGTATTCGCGCCTATCACCAGTCGCGAGGTGATACGCAGCGCACGAGGATCATCGTTCCCGACTCGGCCCATGGTACCAACCCGGCTTCGGCGGCGTTCAACGGCTTCAGCGTGGTCGAGGTGGCCTCCAATGCCGACGGAACCCTCGATCCGGCGGCCGTGGAAGCCGTGATGGACGAGACCGTGGCCGGCTTGATGATCACCAACCCCAATACGCTGGGGATCTTCGAAAAGGAGATCGAGGCGATCTGCGAAGTGGTCCACCGGGGCGGCGGCAAGGTCTATATGGACGGCGCCAATATGAACGCCATCCTCGGCAAGGCCCGGCCCGGTGATTTCGGCATCGACGTGATGCATTTCAACGTCCACAAGACCTTCTCCACCCCCCACGGCGGCGGCGGGCCGGGAGGAGGGCCCATCTGCGTCAGCGACGATCTGGAGCCCTTCTTGCCCGTGCCTCGAATCGAACGTTCCGAAGGTGAAGATGGGCCGGTCTATCGTCGCGATTTCGACGGACATCCCCAATCGGTGGGCAAGGTCAAAGCCTTCTGGGGTAATTTTCTGGTCTACGTGCGGGCCTATACCTATCTGCGGGAGTACGGAAGCGATCTTCCCGGGATCAGCGAGCGGGCCGTATTGAACGCCAATTATATGCGCGCCCGGCTCAGCGATACTTATAATGTGGCCTATCCCGGCAGGTGCATGCACGAGGTGGTCTTCGATGATTCCTCGTTCAGGGATTTTGGCGTCTCCACCATGGACGTGGCCAAACGGCTCATCGACTTCGGCTTCCATCCGCCGACGATTTATTTTCCCCTCAACGTCGACGGTGCCCTGATGGTGGAGCCCACGGAGACGGAGTCGTTGCGGGCTATCGACGAGTTCGTGGAAGCCATGGAGACCATTCACGCCGAGGCCGAGCATTCTCCTCAGTTGCTCGAAGCTGCTCCCCAAAATGCATTTCGCAATCGCCTCGACGAGACCACGGCCGCTCGCCGGCCCATTCTCACCTATCGCCAATTGCGTGAAGAGCGCTGACGGAAAGTATTTCCAAAGAGTGATCGAAAAAAAAGCCCGCTCCTCATCGAAGAGGGGCGGGCTTTTTTATATTCTCACCGGGCTCACTCAGAGATTCATGAGTTTGGAGATGATCTCCTTCATGATCTCCGAGGTGCCGCCGCCGATGGAGAGTAGGCGCGTGTCACGCCAGGCCCGGGCCACCGAACCCTCCTCGACGTAGCCCATGCCGCCGTGGAGCTGGAGGCATTCGTCGATGACCGACATGGCCGTATCGCCCACCATGAGCTTGGCCATCGAGATCTCGCGCTGGGCGGGCACGCCCCGATCGAAGAGATCTGTGGCGTGGTAGGTCAGGGTCCGACAGGCCTCGAGCCTTGTCTCCATATCCACGATCTTGTGGCGCGTGACCTGAAAGCCCGTCAGGGGGCGGCCGAAGGCTTCGCGCTCCTGACAATATTGGATGGTGTTGTTGACCACGATCTGAGCGCCAGAGGTGCCGGTCAGGGCGCCGACCAGACGCTCTCCCTGGAAGTTCTGCATGATATAATAAAAGCCGGCCCCTTCGTGGCCCAGCAGATATCGGGAGGGGATCCGGCAATCCTCGAAGAAGAGCTCTGCCGTATCGGAGCTGTGGTTGCCGATCTTCTCCAGCTTATTGCCCACTTCAAATCCCGGGGTGTCCGTGGGGAATAAGAAGAGGCTGATGCCGCCGTAGCGATCATCCGGATCTGTTCGGGCCGCCAGGGTGATGAAGTCGGCGCGGGTGCCGTTGGTGATCCACGTCTTTTGACCGTTGATGATATAATCGTCGCCGTCTTTTTTGGCGGTGGTCCGTATTCCCGCCACGTCGCTGCCCGCTCCCGGCTCGGAGACGCCCAGGGCGGCGATCTTTTCACCCTTGAGGGCGGGCACCAAAAATTCTTCTTTTTGTTCGTCTGAGCCCACCTCGTTGATGATCGGCGTGGCCATATCGGATTGAACCAGAATCGACATGGCCAGACCCGCCATCTGACATCGGGGTAACTCCTCGGCAAAGACCGCCGTATACCAGGTGTCGCCGCCAGCGCCGCCTACCTCTTCGGGGAAGCGACAGCCCAGAAAGCCGAGCTTTCCCATCTCCTGAAAAACCTCGCGTGGGAACAGCCGTGCTTCTTCCCATTCCTCGGCGTTGGGGGCCAATTCCTTCTCGCAATAATCGCGAACGGCCTTTCGGAACATGTCATGTTCGTCCGTAAATTGCGGGTATTTCTTGTCGGTCATGATCGATCCTCATGTCGCTAAGGTGACCTTCGGGCTCATTTCAAGAACTAAAAGAGGAGCACCGAAGATTAGTTAGTGTACACTTACTTCACGGAGGGAGTGTACTGGAGGCCTGCGATGAGGACAAGGGCCTCTGCGCAATTACTCGTATTTGTCGTTGAGCGCGAAGAAGGCGATCTTCTCGTTGCTATCGCGAAGGCGACGGGTCAGGGTCAGGACGAAGCTGGAGAGAAATTCGTTGGCCAATTCGACGTCGGTCTTTAATAGGGCCTCAAAATTGCCGCGATTGATCTTGCCCACGTGGCAATCCGTATCGGCGATGGCGTGGGCGCTTCGCTGTGTATCCGGATCGAGGAGGGCCATCTCTCCAAAGCTCGATCCGGCATTGAGGATAGCCAGCGCTTCCTCGCCAATACCGTGTATATCCTTCGAGATCCGGACGGCACCGTCGAGGATAAAGAAGAGCGCTTCCCCAGGCTCACCCTCGCGAAATAGAACCTCTCCCTGGCGATAGCGGGTAGTGGAGGCGACGGACAGGATTTCGACCAGAGCGTCATCGCTGACCTTGTCGAAGAGTTCGATACTTCTTAAGGCGGAGATATCGAGGAGATTCCAGGCCACGGCAAACCTCGTGGTAGAAAGGGAGGGGTAGAAGTGTATGAAGACAGACTCAAATGTAGCCGTTGGAGACAATGCTGACCAGCAAACAGAACCGCCCCGACCATCTTGACGATGATACGGGGCGGACTGCCTTTGAGAGGAATATCAATATAGTGAGGGAAGGCCGTCAATCATTGATTGTGATCATGGACGACCAGGGGTTTCGATCAGTCGTCGTGACCGTGGACGTCGAACTCGAACTCCGGCGACTCGTAGACCACCTCATCGTTGCTCTGGTCGACGAGCTGGAAGATCACGTGGGCGTGGCCCTCGCCGATGCCCACGAAGTGCACGTGGTCACCGTGGGATTCGGAGATATAGAGCACGTCTTCATCTTCACTGTGGGCGTGAACCGCTTCGAGGCGATAGCTGCCGGGGATGCTGATCTCGTGGGAGTGGTCGTCGTGGATCTCGAAGGCCTGCACGCCAAGGGAGACGGCCTGAGGCTCGGTTCCCGCAGCGCCGCGCTCGTACCAGTCGCTGCTCCCGGGCACGATATCTTCGTCGGTGATGGAGAGGGCAATACCGTCGGCGAAGTCGCCGTCCCAGTGGCCGTCGTGAACATCGGCGATGGGCTCATGGGGGGAGTGGGCGCGGTCGAGAATGATGAATTCGTCGACCTCCAGCTCATCGTCGTGGTCGTGATCGTCGTGGACGACTAGCACGTTGAGGTCGGGGGCGGTGTAGACGACTTCGCCGTCGCGAAGGAGCTCGATATGAAGCTCCGTCTCACCTTCGCCGACTCCGTGCAGATGAATATGGTCGCCGTGATGATCGATGTCGACGATGCCGTCGTCATGGGCGTGGATCGTCACTTCGTCATCGTCGCCCAGGTGCAGATGCACCTCTTCGTCATCGCCATCGAGGAATCGAAAGCCAAGCGATAAGTGGTCGCCGTCTTCTTCAAGGATAAGCGGCGAGCTGTGCCAGTGGTCGCCGTGGATATAGGCGATGACTGAGTCGTCGCTGCGGTCGATGAGTTCCAGCCCCTCAACTTGAGCTTCACCGTGGTTGTGATTTTCGTGCTGGTTGTGATTATTTTGCTGATTGTCGTTGCCATTTTCCTCCGGGTCTTCACCGCAGGCGGCGACGAAGGCGACGAACGAGACGAGTAAGGCAGCAATAAGTAGCTTCGAAATTCGGTACATCTTCAGCTCCTGAGCATGGTATTATACGAAATTCACGTAATCTGGGGATGAGCCCCGGCTCATCGTTGAAGGTATATAACGAAGTAAGAATGTAAATGCAAATGATTTGTGTTTGCTGGGAGTTCAGGGGAGGAGTGGTGGAGCGCGCGCGATAACGGCGCTGGTGTAGATGAATATTCTCATTCGGCCCGGGGGAAATTAACCTGTTGAGTCGACGACGACCGTTCCCTATCCTACGTGTATCATCAGCACTATCAATGAATACTCTTCTGGATAAGTCGATGAATGACGATCGAGATCAGGGCTCGTCGCAATCACCTCCAATTGCAGGGAGCAACGACTGGGCTTCCCCGCAGCCGTCGTCGCCTGCTGAAGGCGACAGTGGTGCCACTACTTCGTCGACGGCTGAACAGGCCTGGCAAAAGGGCGGCCTCTCTGAAGACGAGCGTGCCCACCGGGAGCGGCTGGCCAGGAACCGGGAAGCTCGAATCAAGCGTATTCAGAAAACGGAAATGCGTCTTCACGAAATGAATATCGAGCGACGGGGCGGGCAAACTCGATATGTGCGTAGCCGCAACGTGGAACATGTCTCAGGCAGCGCAGACGCCAGCTTTGTAATGCTCATCATTAGTATCATTGCCGGGCTGGCGATATTATTTGTGTTCTTCAATACGGATCTTCTCGATGACCTGGCCACAGGGCAAGACGGTGAAGCCCAACAGGAGGTCATCGTCGCCCCCGCTCAGCCAGGACAGGGATATTGATCATTGGAGCGCGGCCAGCCTGGCCGCAATGCGGACTGGCAGTCCGCGCTCCAGGAAATGCGAGAGCAGAGAACATCGCAGATTACCGTCACCCCACTGAACGCTCACTGAGGGATGCTATGAGATGGATTTTTGAAAGCGGCTTGAAAAGATGCGCCATCTTCGCGGCGTCATTCTTCTTTTTGACGAGTGGTTTAGCGGCCTGCAGTGACGAGGTCGATCAAGACGGTGAGAGTCGGGAGGCTGAATGCGCCCCCCATCAGGAGTGGAATCCCATTCAGGGAGTCTGTGTCGACGGCAGCGGCGATCCCGACGACGACGCCGGCGGGTTCGGTGAACCCGACGGGGACGGCGGCGGCTCGAGCTGTGAGAACCTGGAATGTCAGCAAGTCTTATGCGATACGCCGGGCACGCTCACGTCGATCTCCGGACGTGTGACCATTCCCTCCGGGGAGCTGCCCCTGCCCGACGTATCGGTCTTCGTGCCCAACGAGAACCCCGGGCCCATCGTCGACGGCGTTTCTTGCGAACAATGCAGTGACGAGCTCGACGGGGCTCCCCTGGTGGAGACTCTGACCGATCTGGACGGCACGTTTCGGCTCCGCGACGCACCCGTCGGGGAATCGATCCCCCTGGTCATTCAAGTAGGAAAGTGGCGGCGTCAGATCACGGTCGCCAACGTCGAGCCCTGTCAGGACAATCCCATCACCGACGAATCACTGACCCGACTTCCCAGAAATCAGGACGAGGGCGATCTGCCCCGTATCGCCGTGACCACCGGCGGCTGGGATGCTTTGGAATGTCTGGTGCGAAAGATCGGCGTCAGCGAGTCCGAATTTACCACCGAGGATGGCGAGGGCCGCATTCATCTCTTCGCCGGCCGTGGCGGCACCGATAGTTTTAGCTCAAACCTCAACGGCGGCGCTTCCTTTACCCCCGCCTGGGAGTGGTGGGACGACCTGGATAACCTGATAAATTACGACATCATCATGCACTCCTGTGAGGGGGCGGCCAACGGAGACGATAAGTCAGATCAGGCCCGTCATGCGCTCAGGGATTTTACCCATCTAGGGGGGCGGGCGTTTCTGTCTCATTGGCATAATGTGTGGCTCCAGTCGGGGCCCTCGGAGTTTAATTCCGTGGCCGATTGGTCGGCGCCAATGGTCGGTGAGAACGAGACCGGTCTTATCGACACCTCCTTTCCCAAAGGAGAGATGTTGCGGGACTGGATGGTCGAGACCGGCAGCTCCACCTCCGGGCAATTTGAGATCAACGAGGCCCGGGGGACCGTGGGATCCGTCAACGAAGAGGTAGCCCAGCAGTGGGTGTGGGTGGAGACCGAGCCGGACCCCTTCTTTGGGATTGGCGGCGGCCCATCGACCCAATATTTTACGTTCAACACCCCCGTGGGCGCCCCGGAGACCCAGCAATGTGGGCGCATCGTCTTTAGCGATATCCACGTCGCCGCCGGCGATGACTCCGATCCGTCCAATCCCTTTCCTACGGGATGCGGCGACGGACCTCTCACGGATCAGGAAAAAGCCCTGGTTTTTATGTTCTTCGACCTGTCGCGGTGCATCATCCCGGACCATAAAAAAGGCCATTGAACGATTCTGCTCAGGGCGAACCCGACGCATCTGTGAAGCCGTGTCGGACGCAGGGATCGAAGAGCACCGGCTCGGCATTGCGTCGTCTGCAGGCTGACTCCACAAAATCAGCGGAGGGCTCCTCGGCGATCTCGTCGGGGACCCAACCCAGAAGAAGGGCTGTGAGGAGGAGCCGATCATCCTCAGAAAAATGCCCGTAGGCGGGCATCGCCGTGGCCTCTATGCCGTCGGTGATAGAGCGCCATATCTCAGGTGCAGACGATCCGTGCCTCCAGGCGTCGACGTCGCGGAAATTCGTGGCGGGAGGAATGAGGTGCGGGCCGGCCGGTCCATCGCCGTGGCCTTCAACTCCGTGGCATACGGCGCAGTGCGTCTCGTAGATGTCTCGAGCCTGTGACTCATTCTCGTCGTCGAGGGCCAGTATCGATTGAATCGTCTCCCGAGTTTCCGGAGGACAAAGGCCGTCCTCGCCGGCTTCAGCAAGTCGCTGGTATGTCTCCTCCGAACTCTCCCGGCGAAGCAGGGTGTCATGGAGATCACATTGAACCTCCAAAACTTCTCTGGGGGCTATTTCTGTGCCCTCGTGGCCCCAGGTGGTGGCGAGAAATGTCAGGACTGCTGCGAGGTCTTCCTCATGCCATTTTGAGTCTCTGAGCCTGGGTTTACTCCTGACCCGAAAGGGCAGGGGGGATCGGAAGTCAATTTCGGGGTGCTTGACGGTCAGGCTCTCGATGAACTCCGTCCGCCTATCCCTGTCGGTTACCAATGGGTTTCCCATCAGCGACGGGGCCTGCTCTGTGCCTCCTCCGTGATCGCCGTGACAGGTGGCACAGGTTGAAAAATAGATCCCCTCACCGACCTCGCGACTGGGCTGTTTGGTCGCCCACTCCACAGTGGCATCGGCGCTCATCACCTTCAGTTGAAGACCCTGTCCGGGAAGCACGTCCTGAGGGCAGGAGCCGGAACATTCATAGGAGCGCAAGTATTGGTCCTGACCCGACGATGGGGGTTGATGCTCAGTTGGTATGAGCACGTAGGTGTCGAGGTAGTTCAAGGCGCCGAGGGGCTCGAGCCAGGTGGCGAGGTTTGTAGTGCTGGCGTTCAGGGTTGCCGTGAGGCCCTGAGGTTTTTCATGAGTCTGGACTTCCAACATATATGCTGCTGGTTCTGGCGCTCGACTCTCGAGAAGGAGCGCCTCGTCGACGAGGAAAAATGTCTGGGGCGCATCGTCGGTATCGACTATCAACACTATTTTTCGATGCCAGGGCACGACCAATGCCGTGGGATAACCCTCAAATATTCCCGCTCGCCATGATGATGATGCATCGTTGTCGGGCGTTGCGACCGGGAGTTCAAAGCGACTGTCCATCAGCCGCGTGGTGAGCCGGGCCATTCCCAGCTCCTCTATGTTCAACTGCGAGAGGTCATCGACGGGAGGCAAAATGGTACTACCCGGCCAATAATGCTCGGGAAATATTTCGAGAAAAGCATCGACCGTGGACGGACTGGCAATTGCCCTGATCGGCAACACTTCAAGGTTGGCGATCTGACGCAATATTTCAAAGCGACGCACCCGCTGAAGTCGCTCTGCCAGGTAGGTCGAGAGCTCTTCAAAATCGGGAATTTCTCCCGACGGATCGACCTGATAATAGGCCCCGCGATGGGCTTCGAAATAGTGGCGAGCCTCCTCTTTGCTGACGTGGAGCTGGAATTCTGCGTCCAGATAAGCCGCCAGTTTGAGATCTCGACAAATGGCAGCCCGAAGAGTTTGAGGGGTTGCATCCGCCGCCTGGAGAAATCCATCAAAAGCCTCCTCGTCGGGGAAGAGTCCCTCGATTCGACTCATCACTTCTTCCACTTCGCCGGCCGTGACCTCTATGTCCCGGGACTTGAAGAAGGACTCCAGAGCCATCGTCGCCTCGAGGCGCTTCTCAATGGCTCCATCGATTGGCGTGCCGTAGCTCAGGCACTCTTCGACGGGCTCGAGCGCAAGCGACTCGGACAAGCTCGTCTTTTCTTCTTTCGGACTGTCCGAAGAGCCTCCGTGACGGCACATGGGAAAGATGGCCAGTGAGAGAGAGACGATCAATAAAGGGAGGATATAGCGATTCATATCTCTGGCTTCAGTGGTTACAGACCGCGTTCAGGGAATCGAAGTGGAAGTGAGCAAAGGTGGTCTCCACGTTTAAAAACCGGCCCTGTGGCGGTCCAATATTCAATTCGATGGGGGAGGCGATACGGGTGTGGCGGGTGACGAAATAGAGGGTCATCAGCAGACTCGCCGCGTCGGCCTGGCCTTCGACTTCGACGGCCATGGCCGATAATTCAATGCCCGAGTCCGACGTCGTGCAGCCCAGAGTCGAACTCCGAGAGCGATCGAGGTTGAGGCCCGTGGAGACAAAGGTGTTTGCTAGCCGTGTATGGATGACCTCGTACTCCGCTTCGAGAGGAATGGCCTCTCGCGTCAATTGCCTCTCCCTGGCGAGTTGTCGAGAGTCCTCGTTCAAGGCATCTAAGTGGTCGACGCGGTGTTGAAAATAGCCGTCGAGCATCTGGGCCGGGGTGGTGTAGACCGGGCCCTCGGGGTGCTCGGGCGACTCGGGACCATCGTCGAGGAGAGAAAGGGATGCTGAAGAGAGATTGTTTTCATTGGCGAACTCTCTCTCCCATTGAGGTTGTGAGCCTTCGTAGCAGGCGGAGAATTCGCTCTCGAATCGATCCAATTCGCTATCGTTTTTGCTCGATACGGTCCAGGAGAGCATGTCGCCGTCCATCAATTCGATGGAGGCCAATTCCAGGTGTGGTTCGTCGTCGTCGACGCGGTCTCGCCAATTGTCGCGAGCTTCGACCATAT
>SLJM01000430.1 GCA_007135085.1 Myxococcales bacterium | reverse complement strand
GTGCCTCCCTCGGCAAAATTGTGCGCCAGCACACTTAATTGGCCGCCAGTCCTGCACTAGCGGAGCGGTCCGCAGATCGAGGTGATCCGGAAGCCGGTGATCGAACCATCGAGGTGGTTGGAGCAAAGGAATCGGACCATCGAGGTTTGCCAAGGGTTCGCTAGTGCAGGACTAGCGGCGAATTAGGAGCGCTGGCGCGCAAGGGTTGCGTCGGGAGGCGCAGGACCTCCCGACGCGCGATCATCGAGGTGGTGCGGAGCAGCGGGGTATGGTCGGTGGGGCCATTGGGGTGGTGCGGTGGAGGGGAGTCGAATCATCGAGATGGAAGGAAAGTCGGTGATCGAATCATCGAGGTGGTTGGGAAGCCGGTGATCGAACCATCGAGGTGGTTGGAAAGCCGGTGATCGAGCCTGTGATCGAACCATCGAGGTGATCGGAAAGCCGGTGATCGAGTCATCGAGGTGGTTGGAGCAGGGGAATCGGATCATCGAGGTCTGCAACAGATCCGCCAGTGCAGGACTAGGCGGCGAATTAGGAGCGCTGGCGCGCAAAGGTTGCGTCGGGAGGCACAGGACCTCCCGACGCGCGATCATCGAGGTGGTGCGGAGCAGCGGGGTATGATTGGTGGGACCAGCGAGGTGGTGCGGTGGAGGGGAATCGAATCATCGAGATGGTGCGGGAGCAGGGGGACCGAACCATCGAGGCAATGCGGTACATCTACCCGCGAACCACCGGGGTTTGGCCGAACAAATCGAAGCGCTACGACAAACCGAAGCGGTTGGGCCGAGGGAGGTCCTGTGCCTCCCTCGGCAAAATTGTGCGCCAGCACACTTAATTGGCCGCTAGTCCTGCACTAGCGGAGCGGTCCGCTGATCGAGGTGATCCGGAAGCCAGTGATCGAATCATAGAGGCAGGGTAGTTCCGCACCCCCTTTGGTTGACACTTCGGGGCCACGGCGTTAGGTTCCCGCCCGATAGCGACCTCGGAGCGACTCTCCATGGGTGAGTTTCCGGGGTTTTTACGTACCGGAGCACTTGATTGACTCACGGTTTTTACTCGAAACAAAAGGAAACCCCATGGCTTTGCATCCGGATCGAAAAGCAGAAATCATCTCGGAGTATCAGCAAGCCCCCGGAGATACGGGCAGCCCCGAAGTTCAGGTGGCCCTGTTGACGGAGCGGATCAACGAACTCCAAGGTCATTTTGCCGATCACAAACACGATCACCAGTCGCGACGAGGCCTGCTCAAGCTGGTCGGACAGCGACGACGCCTGCTGGCCTACCTTCGCAAGAAGGATAACGCCCGCTACCGAGCGCTGATTAAGTCGCTCGGCCTGCGTAAGTAGGAATGTTTTTTCGCCCCCCGCGCTTTAGGAAGCGCGGGGGGCGAAGTTCTTTGTTTTGGTATCTACCCAGGCCTGACCGATAGAAGTGGATGGCGCTATTGGCGATGCGATAGGGTAGCCTGTAACTGGCGGCGTCAGAGCGCTGGCGCCCCCGGTTACATGCTACGCAATCGATAATTTGCCCACGCTACTTCCCTCTTCGGGTTTGGATGTTCGTCCCGGCTACCAGTCGGTGAGGCGCTTTGTTGTAGCCTCTATCCGGTCCGGTGAGCAGGGTGGGGACGATACCATTTTTCCCGGACGAGTCGCGGCACCGCCAATGTTGGTGGGACGGCGAACGTCCAGCTCAACCCTTAAGAAGAGGTAAAACGATGGCAATTATTAGAGAAGGCGCCAAATTCGGCGACCAAGAACTTATTCTGGAAACGGGGCGGATGGCCAAGCAGGCCAACGGCTCGGTGGTGGTTCAATTCGGCGACTGCATGGTGCTCTGCACGGCGACCGCCGGCGGATTGCGTCCCGATCTTCCTTTCTTTCCACTGATCGCCGACTACGTGGAGAATTTCTGGGCCGCCGGTTCTATCCCGGGCGGTTATTTCAAGCGCGAGGGACGACCGGGACCGAAAGCGACCAAGACCTGTCGTCTTATCGACCGGCCCTGTCGACCGCTCTTCCCCGAAGGCTATATGAATAACACCCAGCTGATGGCATGGGTGATTTCGGCCGACAAAGTCTATGATACGGATATCCTCGCTCTGACGGGCTGCTCTGCAGCGTTGTTGATCAGCGATATTCCCTGGAACGGCCCCATCGCCGGCGTGCGCGTCGGTCGTGTGGACGGCAAATTCATTGCTCATCCCTCCTTCGAACAGCGCGAGAACTCCGACCTCGACCTGGTGATGGCCGTCAAAGACGACTCCATCGTCATGGTCGAAGGCAAAGCGCTCGAGGTGCCGGAAGGCGAAGTCATCGAGGCCCTGGAATTTGGCCGAGAGTCGGTCCAGGATGTGCTCGACTTGCAAAAGACGCTGGCTCGCGAAATTGGCAAGGAGACCATGGACTTCGCCAAGCCCGAGCGCGACGAAGAACTCTACGCCGCCGTGGCCAAGGCCTGTGACGACAAGATCGATTCGGCCATTCGCGTGCCCGAAAAGTTTAAGCGTCGCAATGCCCTGGATACCCTCCAAGACGAAGTGGTCACTCAGCTCAGCGAGACCTACGAGGGCCGAGAAGGAGAGCTCAAGGATGCCTTCGGCGAGGTCAAAAAGAAGACCATGCGTCAGATGGTCACCACCTCCAAAATCCGGATCGACGGTCGTGGCCCCTCAGATATTCGCGACATCACCTGCGAAGTCGGTCTGTTGCCCAGAGTTCACGGTTCGGCGCTGTTTACGCGCGGTGAAACCCAGGCTCTGGTGACGGCCACTCTGGGAACGGAGCGCGACGCTCGACGTGTCGATAGCCTGGAGGGAGATTTTACCAAGCCCTTCATGCTTCACTACAACTTCCCGCCGTTCTGTGTAGGTGAGGCCAAGCCCCTTCGCGGCACCTCTCGTCGAGAACAGGGTCACGGAATGTTGGCAGAGCGTGCGCTCAAGCCGGCCCTTCCCGACCTGGAGAAGGAATTCCCCTATACGGTGCGAATCGTCAGCGACACGTTGGAGTCCAACGGTTCCAGCTCCATGGCTGCCGTCTGCGGTGGTAGCCTGGCAATGATGGACGCCGGTGTGCCCGTCAAAAAGGCCACGGCCGGCATCGCCATGGGTATGATCCAAGAGGATGACGAGATCGTCGTCCTCAGCGATATCCTCGGAGACGAGGACCATATGGGCGATATGGACTTCAAGGTCACCGGTACGGAAGACGGCATTACTGCCTTCCAGCTGGACACCAAGATTGAAGGTGTGACCAAGGAGACGATGACCGAAGCGCTGATGCAGGCTCGGGAAGGTCGAATCCACATCCTGAACGTCATGAACGAAGCGCTGGCAGCGCCCCGCAAGGATCTGTCGGCCAACGCGCCGCGAATCGTGACCGTTCAGATTCCGACCTCCGAAATCGGCACCATCATCGGGCCGGGAGGCAAGACAATCCGCGCCATCCAGGAGACGACGGGGACCACGGTCAACGTCGACGACAGCGGACAGGTGATGATCGCCTCCACCGGCGCCGAGGGCGCCAACCAGGCCATCGAGATTATCGAAGGTCTCACGGCCAAGCCCGAGGTTGGCAAGATCTACCTTGGTACGGTCAAGACCGTGGTGGACTTCGGCGCCTTCGTCGAAATCCTGCCCGGAACGGACGGCCTCTGCCATATTTCGGAGCTCACCGAGGGACGTGTCGACAAGGTCGAAGACGTCCTCCAGGAAGGCGACGAGTGCATGGTCAAAGTCCTCAACGTGGACAACCGCTCGGGCAAGATCAAGCTGAGCCGACGGGCGGCCCTGGCCGAACGTGGCGAAGACGACTCGTCTGACGACGAGTAAAGAGGTCTGAGCGACCTTCCCGAATGATTCATTGAATTTTTCGGGTACTCCCCGGCGTCCAATAGATGGGCGCCGGGGATTTTTTATGTGACGTCGCCGCCGTTGTGGGGCAGGGGACCTTCTGTTAGCGTTAATGTGGAGCGAGAGGTATTCAGAGATGACTGAATCAACCGGGAGAAATGATATGTCACGATTCGCCGCAATGCTGGTGGGAGTCTTCGCCGTCGCGCTGGTTTTCTTACCCCAGCCGGCGCAGGCCGAGATGGGAAACGTCCTTGGTGAAATACAGTGGGGCGACAGCAAGGACGATGTGCTCCAGAAATTGCGCTCCGAGAAGTTGGGCGAGCTTCGCGAGAGTTCACGGTTGCGAAACGATCAGGCCGCCATGCAGCGGGCCCGGCAGGGGGTGCTCGATGAAATGAGGCGAATCGAGGATACCTATACGGAGTTAAAGGACGGCGCTCGTGAATATGCGGTCAGCGTCATCGCCGGGGAGTTTACGCCGGATAACAACGAGTCCTTTTTGCGGGTTCGCGACGACGTGGCCAACCGCTATTATTTTTTCCTCAACGGCGAATTCTATAAATTAGTGATCGCCTACGATCAGAACCATGTGAGAAATATGGGGTTTGGGGCGTTTAAAAATCAGGTTCAGCAGCGCTATGGCCAACCCGTATCCACCGAGCGAGGCCGCTCCGGTGGAGAAGAAACGGTGGTGCAGGCCACCTGGGAAGACGGACAGGTTCAGATGCGCATCCACGACCGCAAGGACTTCTTCGGCACCTTTACCATGGTGTTCAGCGATCAGCAGACCGTGGAGCACTTGCAAGCTCAGAATGCAGAATTCGGTGGCGGCGACGACCACACCGAGGTCTCTCAGCGGGTGCAGGCCGTGACCCGAACCTCCGGGGAGCGTCGAAACCAGAATGTCGTCGATGACCTGGTGGGCGGTGAGCTGGAGGAGATCGACCTTCCGGAACGGCCCAGCGAGCGGCGGGCCAGGGAAGAGGCCAAGGAGGCGGAAAAAGAACGGGCTGAAGAAGAGCGGCGACGGGCTTCACAGCCAACGCGCACCGAGCGCCCGAGCCGACCGGCTCAGCCCGCTGCTACCACCAGCGATGACGACGACGGCGACGACCTGGTGATCTACTGATTTACGAGACTTGCAGGGAATTGAGCGAAGTTCTCGATTCCCTGCATCACCTCTGTGAAACGGGGCTGCTTTGGCCGTTGAAGTCAAAAAGAGCAATCGACTCTTTAAGATCATCGTTGGGACCGTATTGGTACTGTTCTCCTCGCCCTGCGTGATCGCCACGGTCCACGATCTGATCGTGGGCGCCGACGATATCGAAGGGGCGCTGATGGTCGGCAGCTTTTGCACCATGACCACGGCCATCGGGATTTTTCTATTGGTCTTCGGGCTGAAGTCGCCCCGAGAAGCTGAGCTTGTGATGAGCGCTGATTTGGAGAAGCGCGTACTCCAGAGCGCCAGTCAGCAGGGCGGATTTTTGACGGTTCCCAGGTTGGCGATGGAGACCGACTTGAGCCTCGCTCAATCGGAAGCCATCCTCGACGAACTCAGCCGCCGGGGGTATGCCAACCCCCAGGTCAGCTCTGAAGGGGCTGTGGAATATGTCTTTCAAGAATTCCGATCCGATCGGACTCTCGACGAATTGGAGTTTCAGATCGAGCGGGCCGTTGCAGAAGCTGAAGAAGAACAACCGGTCCCCGACGAAAGTGGCTGAGGATAAGGGCCAATCGGTGACTCCTAGGGCTCGTCGCTTCCCTCATCGTCGCTTCCCTCATCGTCGCTGACCAGCCCGGTGATGAGTTGGTCCATATCACCGATGCTGGTGACCACGGTCTGGATTTTTCCCTCCGGTTCGATAACCACAACGAAGGGGTAGGAGTTGACCAGAAATGCCTCGTGAGCACCGTTGCCCTCGTCGAGGGCGATGGTATGCGCCTTGGGATGGGTCTCGAGATGGTCTCGCACGGTGTCGGCGTCCTCACTGGTCACGGAGAGTACGGTGAAGGCCTCGGGGTGTTCGTCGAGGGCTGCTTCCAATTTGCGCGACACCTGGCGGCAGACCGAACACCAGGTGGCCCAGAATTCGACGACGACAAGCCCCTCGAACTGGCCGGTCAGCGAAAGGTCGGCGCCGTCCATATCGGTGAGGGCCACGTCGGGCACGGCAAAGCCGCGGTGATGCATATCGATCACCTCTGCCGTCGGCGGCGAGGCGGCCACGGCCACCTCCAGGGTCTTTGTCGCCCCCTCTCGTTCGATGGTGAGGACCACCGAGCGGCCCGGACGTTGCTCGCGCAGGATTGATTCGAGCTTGCCCGTGGTTCTTACGGGGCGGCCGTTGACGGCCAGGACGCGGTCTCCGTCCTCCATGCCGGCCTCATGGGCCGGGGAGCGTCGCAGGACGACGTCGACGTCGACGCCGGGTCGTGAGTCCGTATCGCCGAGGACGATGCCCACCCAGGCCCGTGAAGATTGGGCATAGGCGGTGGGAGTCAAAAGCAGAAGGGTGGCCGCCGTGGCCAGCAGGATCGAGAGGGCCGGGCGGAATAGGGAGCGACGCATCGTTGATTTCCCGAATGGCTTCAGTTGATGTATATGCCGGCGGTCGTCATCTTTAGTTGGGCGCCGTCGGTGATGGGCCCAATAGAAATACGCCGAACTTCGGAGTCTCAATGGTTCGACGAGACAAACAGCAATATATTCGCCGATTGCGTCCACTGCCAGCGGCATTGGCCGTTTTGTTGGCCGCCCTGATCTTGTTGGGGCTGGCCTCGGTGGCCTGGGCCGGAGGCGATGAACTTAGCGCTCCCGTGGCCAGATGGCCAATGGTGGTGGGATCGCTGGGGCTGTTGCTGGCCGGTTTTTCGGCCATGGGCTTTCGCCGGGCCTGGACTGAGATGAATAAGATCCAGCGCGGCGGCCGCATCGTCGGCGTGGCCCTCATGGCCCTCGGGATCTTCGGCGGGCTCTACGGCCTGACCGAGGTCCCCCCGGGAGGGACGGCCGTCGAATGGGTGGAGACCTACGAGGAGGGCCGCCAGATCGCCGAGGCCAGCGATCGGCCCCTGGTCGTCGACTTTACGGCTGATTGGTGTGCGGCCTGTCAGGAGTTGGACGCCGAGGTCTTTCAGCATCCGGAAATTCGGCAGCGCCTGGAAACCGAATTTGTGCCGGTCAAGATCGACTACGACAACCAGGATGCCGATACGGCTCATGCGATCGAGCGCTTTCGCGTCAGCGGCCTGCCAAGGGTGGCCTTCGAGACTGTGGAGGGCGACTTTTTGTCGGGGATAAGTTTCGAGGGCAAGATCGACGTCGATGATTTCGACCGCCGTCTCGATCAGGCCCTGGCCGGCGAAGATGAAGAGGGGATGGGATGGCTCGAAGGGCTGATGCACGAGCGGGGCTTACTGGTCCTGTTCTTGCTGGTCTTTGGGGCCGGTTTATTGGCCAGCCTGTCGCCATGCGTCTATCCCCTTATTCCTATCACCATCGGCGTCCTCGGCGCCCGGGAGGCAACGACGCGGCGCCAGGGCTTTACCCTGAGCTTGAGCTATGTGGGCGGGATTGTGGTCACCTATTCAGCGCTGGGGATCTTCGCCGCCATAGTGGGCTCGGTCTTCGGCGGGTTTTTCCAGAATATCTGGGTCCAGGTCTCGATCGCAGCCGTCTTTTTCTTGCTCGCCCTGGGCTGTCTCGGGGTCTACGACTTTCGAATGCCCGGCTGGCTCCAGAAGCGAGCGGGGATGGCAGGGGGCAAGGGCCATGTGGGGGCATTTATTATGGGCCTGGCCGCCGGGGTGATCGCCGCTCCCTGTATCGGCCCCGTGGTGGCCGGGATCTTGGTCTACGTCGCCGACCAGGGCGACCTGCTTCTGGGGTGGTCCTTGCTCACCGCCTTTGCGATGGGGCTGGGCGTTTTGTTTTTGGTCCTCGGGACCTTCTCGTCGTTGATTCATCGCCTGCCGCGGGCCGGGGGGTGGATGGAAGGGGTCAAAGCCCTGTTCGGCGCTATTTTCCTGGGGCTTGCGCTGTATTATCTGCGGCTGGCGGTGCCCCTGTTGGGGGATCTGGCCGATTCCCTGTGGCTGCTGGCAGGCTAAAGGCTGAAAAGTGCCTTGACGGCCTGATTTGAGCGATTACGTTGAGCCCACTCTGTGAGTGAACTCACAGAATCAACCCTAGCATGTTAGTTCAATCCATAAGTGATCGGTGCCCGCTTGAGGGGGCCGAGCCAAATGGAGGAGTTCGTCATGCCGATCTATGAATATCGATGCGCCAAATGTGAACATATTTTCGAGGAGCTTCAGGGGTTTTCCGACCCCCCTCCCGAAAAATGTCCCTCCTGTGATGCCAAAGGGGAGGTCAGCCGCCTGGTATCGCGCTCGTCATTCCACCTCCAGGGTGGCGGCTGGTATGCCGATGACTATAGCTCCACCGGTTCGTCTGGTGGCAGCGGCTGTGGCGGCGGCGGGTCGACCTGTTCTGGCGGTGGCGAGACGACCAGTTGCGGTGGCGGCGACTCGGCCAGCACAGATGCGGCGGCCGAGTAGTTGAGGGGCGATGAATTTTTCATCCTTGCCGCCTATTCGATGGTGTCTAATATTCGCCGTGAACAGAGTTTCGGGGCGCGCCTGGGCGAGAGCCCGTCAAATCAAACTGCACAAGTTGAGCGGACAGGTCCTCGCCCTGGAAGCGACGATAAACAAATTGTTCCGTAAACACTCGAGATGAAAAGAATTACTCGGGAAGGAGAAGGTGTACCATGGGTAAGATGATTGGAATCGATCTGGGAACGACCAATTCAGTAGTAGCTGTCATGGAGGGCAATGAGCCCAAAGTGATCCCAAACCAGGAAGGGGCGCGAACCACGCCGTCGGTGGTGGCCTTCGACGATAAGGGCGATGTCCTCGTCGGTCGAGTGGCCAAAAACCAGGCCATCACGAACCCGGAAAATACGGTTTTTTCGGTCAAGCGCTTTATGGGCCAGACCTTTGAGGAGCTGGGCAAGGAGCCCAGGCGGGTTCCCTATGAGGTGGTCAAGGCCGATAACGGCGACGCCCATATCGAGATTCGGGGCAAGCAATTGAGCCCGCCCGAGATCTCGTCGAAGATCTTGATGAAGCTCAAGCAGGCCGCCGAGAGCTATCTGGGCGAAGAGGTCACGGAAGCGGTGATCACCGTGCCCGCCTATTTCAACGACTCCCAACGGCAGGCCACCAAAGACGCCGGCAAGATCGCCGGTCTGGAGGTCAAGCGGATCGTCAACGAGCCCACGGCCGCCGCGCTGGCCTACGGGCTGGACAAAGTAGAAGAAGAGCTGGTGGCCGTCTATGACTTCGGTGGCGGTACCTTCGATATCTCCATTCTGGAGGTGGGAGAGAACGTCATCGAGGTCAAGAGCACCAACGGTGATACCCACCTGGGCGGTGATGACGTGGACCAGGTCATCATCGACTGGCTCATCGAGGAGTTCAAAAACGACAAAGGTATCGACGTCTCTGACGACAAGATGGTCCTCCAGCGCCTCAAGGAGGCCGCCGAGAAGGCCAAGATCGACCTGTCGAGCGTATTGGAGACCGAGATCAACCTCCCCTTCTTGACCGCTGACGACACGGGTCCGAAGCACCTGAACCAGAAGTTGAGCCGTGCCAAGCTGGAAGCGATGATCGGATCGATCATCGAGCGCACCCTCAAGCCCTGCCAGCAGGCGCTGGACGATATCAACGCCAGCCCCTCCGATATCGACGAGGTCATCCTCGTCGGTGGCTCGACGCGGATTCCCCTGGTTCACCAGAAGGTCAGCGAGTTCTTCGACAAAGAACCCCATAAAGGGGTCAACCCCGACGAAGTGGTCGCCGCCGGCGCCGCCGTGCAGGCCGGCGTGCTCTCCGGAGACGTGGGCGACGTGCTGCTCCTCGACGTCACGCCCCTGTCGCTGGGTATCGAAACCCAGGGTGGGGTGATGACGGCCTTGATCCCGCGCAATACGACGATCCCCACCAAAAAGAGCGAGATCTTCAGCACTGCCACTGACAGCCAGACCTCGGTGACGGTCCACGTCCTCCAGGGTGAGCGTCCCATGGCCGGTGATAACCGCACCCTCGGGAAGTTCAACCTCGATGGAATTCCCCCGGCGCCGCGCGGAGTGCCTCAGATCGAGGTGACCTTCGATATCGACGCCAACGGCATCGTCCACGTCTCGGCAAAGGATAAGGCGACCGGCAAGGAGCAGAAGATCCGCATCGAGTCCTCGGGCGGACTGGACGACACAGAAGTGGAACAGCTCGTCAAAGAAGCCGAAGATCATCGAGAAGACGACAAGAAAAAGCGGGAGCAGGCCGAGCTTCGAAATAAGGCTGAGGCCCTGGTCCACACCACGGAGAAGACCCTCAAAGAGGTGGGCGACAACCTGCCGGAGGAGCAAAAGTCGGAGCTCACCGCCAAGATCGAGACCCTCAAAAAGGCGGTCGACGAGTATGACTACGATACCATGGAGTCCATCGTCACCGAGCTCGAGGAGATGATGCATAAGGCGGCAGAGCAGATGTATGGCGCTGCCGGAGCCCAGGGAGCTGGTGGACCCCAGCCGGGTGACACCGTCGACCCCAGCGGAAGCGACGACGACGATGATGATGACGATGTCATCGACGCCGAGTTCGAAGAAGCGAATTAATTCGCAGGACTTCGAACTGAAATGAGTTCAAACAGAGCCGGCGGGAAGACTCGCCGGCTCTGTTTTGTTTTTGCGTTGCCACTCGTTATGATGGCCGCACCATTGAGAGACGTGTTTGGGAAGTTGACGTAAAAGGATTTGCCCATGGCGAAAAATCGGCAAAGCGAAGCAGGTGGAGCGGGGTTGACCTCGCACCAGGGGGAGGATGGCAGCTTCGAGATCGTGATGGGAGACGAGCCGGTCTCACATACGCCGGAGCGTCCCTCGGCGCCCAGAGCAGGGGGAGGCCTGCGATGGATTGCCGTCATCGGCGTCTGCGCCGTGTTGGTCGTCGGCGGCGTAAGCCTGGCGGCCAATCTCGGGGCCGATGATGAAGAGGAAGAGGAAGAGTCGGTGACCTCCAACGAGCCTGCTTTTCGGCCCTATGCCGGAGGCGGCGTTGGAGGAGGAGGTGATGAGGCCGCTCAGGGTGCTCCTGCAGTCAGTGATGAAAGGCAGCCAGTTCGAGATCGGCAGCAGCGGCGTGGGGCACAAGACGAGGATGTGACCGAGCGTGAGTTGCTGCGAGTGGAGGCGCGAGGCCGGCGCCATCAGCCCGTGCCCGAAGAGGGACGGGAGCTCGTCGAAGATCGACACGGGCAGGAGATGGGGCGCTGGGAAGCCGATGAACGCCTTCGCCGCGAATTGGAGAGTGTGGAAAACGTAGATGAGGACTTCCAGCGTCGCCTGCGGCGCCGCGATATCGAACGCCATTCTCGGGTGCTGCGCCCCGACGGGCAGGGCCGTCAGCTCCAGCCGGCCATTGAGGTCAGCGAGGACGTCCAGCGCCGTATTCAGGCACAATTCTCCCGGGAAGAAGGGGAACACCTGCGAGATGAGTCCAGCGTCGGTGAAGAGGGCTATCGTCGAGATGATTTCTATCACGACGATGACGAATATTACGACGAATATTACGACGACTACGACGATGACGAATATTATGACGACTACGATGATTATTGAGCGTCACCGTCGTAAATAGAGGGCTCGGATCGCCTCGAGAAGATCGTCAGATAATGAGAGCCAAAAAATTCTTAGAACCGAGTTGACAGGAGCCGAAAACTTCCCCTATAAACCCCTTCCACCGCGCGGCGGTGTTGAAAAATACGCGGGAGTAACTCAGTGGTAGAGTGCAACCTTGCCATGGTTGACGTCGCGGGTTCGAATCCCGTCTCCCGCTCT
>SLJM01000260.1 GCA_007135085.1 Myxococcales bacterium | reverse complement strand
GCCGAGGACTCCGAGGAGCGAACCAGGGAGGTTAACTGGCGCGACAAGGCCCCGGAAGGGAAGATGGATCTCATCATCGACCTCAACTTCCGCATGGACTCGTCGGCCCTGTACTCCGATATCGTGCTGCCCGCCGCCTCCTGGTATGAGAAGGCCGACCTCAACAGCACGGACCTCCACTCCTTTATTCACCCCCTCTCGGAGGCCATCCCCCCGGTGTGGGAGTCCAAATCGGACTGGGATATCTTCGCCGAGATCGCAAAGTCGACCAGCGAGGCGGCGCAGCAGTATTTCCCCGGCGTCAAAAAAGACATCGTGGCAAGCCCCATCTCTCACGACTCCAAAGGAGAGATCTCCCAGCCCAATATCAAAGATTGGTATAGGGGTGAGTGCGAGCCCGAGCTGGGCAAGACCACCCATAACCTGACCGTGGTGGACCGCGATTATACCAGGCTCTACGAAAAATATATCACCCTGGGTGACCGCATAAAGACCAGCGGATTGGGAGGGCACGGCAATCACTATGAGTGCGCCGATGTCTTCGATGAGATGGTGGAGTCCAACCACTTCCCGGTGGAGCGAAAAGACGGCAAGGAGCTGCCCTCACTCAAAGAGGCGGAGTCGGCGGCCAACGCGGTCCTCCAACTGTCGACGTTGACCAACGGCAAGCTCAACACCCGGGCCTATCGCAACGCCGAGAAGAAGACCGGGATGGAGCTGGTCGACCTCGGGGCGGGCACGGAAGACCTGCGCTTGACCTACGCCGATCTGCAAGCTCAGCCGCGCCGCTACAACACCTCTCCCCTGTGGTCGGGGGTGATGAAAGGGGGCAGAGCCTATTCGGCCTATACCTACAACGTGGAGAAATGCGTGCCCTGGCGTACCCTGACCGGTCGCCAGCACTTCTATCTCGATCATGAGATGTATATCGCCTTTGGCGAGAATCTCCCCACCTACAAACCATCGCCAAAGCCCGAAGCCTATGGGGATCTGAAGGAGACGCTCAAGAACGAGGACGCGCGGATCCTCAACTGCCTCACCCCCCACGGGAAATGGCATATTCACTCCACCTACGGCGACAATCACCGGATGCTGACCCTCTCACGAGGATGTGAGCCGGTGTGGTTGAGCGAGCCCGACGCCGAGGCCATGGGCATTCAGGACAACGACTGGGTGGAGGTCCACAACGACCACGGGGTCTACGCCTCTCGCTGCACGGTCAGCGCCCGGATCCCCAAAGGGGTTTGCATCGTCTACCACGTCCCGGAGCGCACCATCGGTATCCCCAAATCCCAGGTCCGCGACGGCAAGCGGGCCGGCGGCCATAACAGCTTTACGCGCATTCACCTCAAACCCAATTTCCTCGCCGGCGGCTACGGTCAATTCACCTATCACTTCAACTATTGGGGACCGATCGCGCCGAACCGGGACACCCACGTGGTCATCAAGCGAATGGACAAGGTGGAGTTCTGATCAGCCCCCCGGCGTTCACGTCACGTTTCGTACAGGAGTAAAGAGATGAATGTGCGTTCACAGATTTCGATGGTCTTCCACCTCGACAAATGCATCGGCTGCCACACCTGCTCGGTGGCCTGCAAGAATATTTGGACCGACCGAGAGGGCGCCGAATATATGTGGTGGAATAACGTGGAGACCAAGCCCGGGACGGGCTATCCGGGCAAATGGGAGGACCAGGATATCTACAAGGGGGGCTGGGAAAAGAAGGGCGACGGCATCGGCCTAAAGGGAGCGGGCAAGCCCAAGAGCCTGTCCAATATCTTCCACAACCCCAATATGCCGGTCATCGACGATTATTATGAGCCCTTTACCTACAAATACCTCAACCTCATCGAGGCTGAGGCCGGAGAGGACCAGCCCACGGCCCGGCCGGTGTCGATGATCACCGGCGAGCCCATGGACATACGCATGGGGCCAAACTGGGACGACGATCTCAGCGGCACGCCGGACTACGCCCGAAACGATCCCAATATGAAGAACCTGTCGGCCGCCGAGCAGGAGGCGATGTTCCAGCTCGAGCGCATGGCTTTCTTCTATCTGCCCAGGATCTGCAACCACTGTCTCAACGCCGCCTGCGTGGCCTCCTGTCCGTCGGGAGCCATCTACAAACGCGGCGAGGACGGGGTGGTGCTGATCAACCAGGAGGTCTGTCGGGGCTGGCGCATGTGCGTGACGGCCTGTCCCTACAAGAAGAGCTATTATAATTGGAGCACGGGCAAGTCGGAAAAGTGCATCCTCTGCTATCCGCGCCTGGAAGCGGGACACGCGCCGGCCTGTATGCACTCCTGTGTGGGCAGAATCCGCTACCTGGGGGTCATGCTCTACGACGCCGACCAGATCGAGGCTGCCGCCTCGGCCGACGAGTCGGAGTTGGTGGAACGCCAGATGGAGATGATCCTCGATCCCTTCGATCCGAAGGTCATCGCCGCCGCCAAAGAAAACGGCGTGGCCGACTCCACCATCAAGGCCGCTCAGAACTCACCGACCTATAAATTCGTCAAGGAATGGAACCTGGCGCTGCCTCTGCACCCGGAGTTTCGCACCTTGCCGATGCTGTTCTATGTGCCCCCCTTGTTGCCGGTCATGGCCTCTGTGGCCGACGTGGACAACACGGCTCAGAACGAAAAGATCCACGGCATCGGCAAGCAATGGCCTGACAGTTGGCTCTACGACACGACGACGGCCGAATTATTCGGCACCATCGATGAGACTCGCTTCCCCCTGGAATACCTGGCCAGCTTGTTTAGCGCCGGCGATACGAAAGCCGTGGGCGATAGGCTCAAGAAGCTGATGGCCATTCGCCTTCAGCGCCGCCAGAAGACGGTGGGAGACGTCGACCCGTCGACGGTCAAACAGGCTCTTCGAGATACGGGGCTGGACCCTCAATTGGTGGACGACATCTACTACCTGACGGCCCTGGCCAAATTCAAAGATCGCTTCGTCATTCCCCCGGCCCATCGCGAACAGGCCATAGAAATGCTCGAGGAAGACGGAGACGTGGGGGCCGCCAAGGGCTCGACGGG
>SLJM01000111.1 GCA_007135085.1 Myxococcales bacterium | reverse complement strand
GCGGCGTAGATGGCCAGGGCGGCCATTTTCTGGGCTATCTCGTCGTCGGGATGCTCCAGTGCGTGGGCGATGGCCGGGTGGTCGCCGTCGACGATCGGCGTTTGGCGGTCGTCGCAGATCATGGCGCTGCTACCACCTCCGCTGGTGACGTAGAGATTTTGGATCTGGAAGATTCGCGGCGACAGGTGTGGTGGCGCGTGATCTACGAAGAGTTTGAAAATGGCCCGCCCTTGCCGGGTCCTGGGCGATGGGCCTCGCCGGCTTTGATTCACCTCTACTCTGGGGGGCTGTTGTGGAAGCTCGATGACTTCGATGTCTTCCTCATCGAGCTCCTCGATTGGTTCTGCACCCCGGTCGAGCTGATCCAGCCGCTGCAACAGGGAGTCTGCTCGGCGCTGCACCGAATTTTCGGTAGAGAGATTCAACTTCTCGGGCCCCGCATTTTGATCATTATTTCGCTGCCGACGCTCGGCCATAATTCTCTTGACGATAGCATCGAGGCCATCCTCTTCATCTTTATCGGGATCGGGCAACCCGCCCAGATCTCGCGGCCACTCGTCCCATTGAAATGCCTCCTGGAGTCCGCCGCGAAGACGGCCCAGCGTCTTTTCCGGCAACGGCGAACCGTCCAACAATCCGACGAGCAGCTTTACGGCCTCTTTTTTTGCCTGATCGAGGCGCGGCGTTGGCAGCGGCAGCTCAAAGATCTCGTCGGGCTGTAGATCCCCGGCGATCTCGATGAAGAAACCCAATTCGTAAACCTCGACGCCGCGATGAGCCAGCATCTTGCCGTCGAGAATATAATAGACGCCGCTGCCCCGGGAGACCGGTGCGATCTGCCTGGGATCGAATAGGGCGACCCTCACCGACAACCCTCCCCAGTTGGTCTCATCTGCGGCGATGAGTCGTTCCTCTTCCACCGACCAGGGGGAGAGCTGCCAGGATCTTAGATTTATCGCCCTCGAGGCCCGACGATCGAGTTCGTCCGTCATATCGCGGGCCTGGTCGGCGAAATTTTCGAGAAAGCGACGAAAGGTCTCCGCCCGCCGAGCTTCTACGCCAAAATAATTCACGTCCGACGAGGGAACCAATAAAATCGGCCCGTCTACGGGGCTCTTGAAATCTGGTTGGAATCGATTCGTCGAAAAGTGAATGACCCGGCTATCTCCAATCTCGACGACGGCATCGGCGATCGATATTTGCTCGTCGACCCCGGCGGAGTAGGCGAATATATCCTCGAAGACGGGTAATGCCTCCAGCACGGAGCGCACCTCTTCGGCGCTGTCCTCAATAAGGTTTTTGAACAGCTCCGAGTCCACGATGGATTGAATCAACTGGCGAAATTGCTGCGCTCTCACCACCAGCCTGTGGTCGGAGACTCTTTTTAATTTCTCTATCACCGCCTGAAGCGCGGCTTTCGTGATCCGCTCGTGGAGCGCCTGCCATGCTTCGTCCTGGACGAAGGCGCTCTGAGTCAAATTTGGAGTCAGCAGCGGGGAATCGACGAGGGCTTGCACGCCAAATGGGAGATATGGCGAGCCTCGACGATCGGTGCTGATCCAGACGCCGTGCTGTAGAACCGTGGCCTGCTGGTCGGTCTTTGAGAGCGACGCAGCCACAAACCCCACCTCACCTTCGTATTCGTATCGGAATTCGGGAGCCCTCGTTTCGATCCGCATCCCACGGCTGATCCGAGCGTCGTTGACGAAGATCGGCGTCGATGAAAACCGGGCTCGATCGGCCAGGGCCTGTGCCTCCGGTAGATCATCGAAGAGGGCGCTCAAGGAGCGAAAGAATACGGACGGGCTCACCCGACGCCGCAGATAAATCCGGGTGCCCTCCAGCCCCGCCGTAACCGGCTCACAGAGCTCCACGGCGTCGTCGGCGACGCGCACCGCCGCCGGCTCCTCACCGCCGACCTCGACGATCAACTCCCGAAGCCCCAGCGCCCCGGCGACGTTGACGCCGATGGCCAGGTGGCGCCGGGCTCGCTGGCGAAGGTCCTGGCGGCGCATAAAGGCCGCCGCATAGAGTTCCGTCAGCTCCGTTGCGCTCAACAGGTCGCCATCGAAGCGCATCTCCAATTGTCCCGGCTCCACTTTGAAGTCAATCTGCTCCGCCCCCATCAGGTGGGCAAATTTGACGAATTCCAGGACATAATAATGGGGATTGGCGAGCTGGAAATTCTGTAATTTCTGCCGCGCCCGCTCCTCGTCGAGGAGGAACTCTCCGGTGGCTACGGCCCGCCCTTCGCGAAGAGATTCAAGCGTCATGGCCGCCCTCCCCCGCCGTTGATACGGCGAGCCCGAATCTGCGCGGCCTTGCGAATCACCGCGTCATCTTCAAATCGACAAATCCCCTCCAAAAGAGCTACCGCCGCCCATTCGGGCTCTTTTTTCGCCATCGCGCATAGGGAGCGCACCTCTGATTGAGCACCGTTGACCAGGAGGGTCATCCCAGGGGCGAGTATTTCGCTGGCTGGAAAGTATTTCGGAACCCGCCGGGCGTCGCTTTCTATTGGCCCCTCATGCCGGACCACGGCCAGCGCTCGATGTCCTCGCAGAGCCTCCGGCAGGCGCGTGCCGGCGACGACGATCACCTCATCGAGTCCGTAGCCACCGGCCTCAACCAACTCCACCACAGCATCGGTCAACCGCTCCGATCCCCTCTGAGCAGCCCCCCGCAATGCTTCCAACAAAAGATATTTTTCCTCAAAAAAGTCGGGGGCCTCGCCGAATAATTCCTCCAGCAGACGCACCAGCCCCCTCCCTCCCACGAGGATCATCATATCATCGTCCCCAGACCAGGATTGCAGCTCCTTCTGGTGGAAATTGCTCCACGAATGGGTCAGGTAGATTCTTCCGCGCCGCATGGCGCGGCGCACGTCGCGATAGGTCTTTGCCTCGCCATGGGGATGAGCGGTGCGAAAGAGCTCCCGCCGCTGCCAGCGGCGCTCGAAGCGCTGGTCATGGTGCAGAAAATTTGCGAGGCAGCGATACAACCTATCTCGCCGTTCATGACCATCCGCATCGTCGACTATCCCCTCCAATT
>SLJM01000267.1 GCA_007135085.1 Myxococcales bacterium | reverse complement strand
GACGGCGAGTACGATGAGGCAGAGCAAGACCCAGGGGATTCTGAGCAGCCACCAGGTGCCGTCGACCCGGTCCGGGATCGGCCAGACGCCCGAGAGGTGAAGGGCCATGGCCACGAAGATGAGAGCTGTCATATGCCAGAGGTAGACCGTCATCAGCCGGCTTCCCGTGGCCATGACGACCAGCCAGAGGCGTTTGTTCTTTAGAGCCCTTTTTAGGACCGGGCGAAGGGCGAAGATGAGCCCGATCTGTCCGGCTGCTAGCAAGGTGAGGGCCACGCTGGGCGGAGAGTCGTTGGTTCGTACATCCGGTTCGCCAGTGCCGATCATGCTCAGCGGATAGACTCCCAGGTGGACCAGTATCAGGAGGCTCCCAAAGGCAACTGCCGCAAGCGCCACCCCGACCCAGGCAGAACTGGGAGTGCGCTCATCATGCCAGAAAAAGCCGGCCTGATGGATGGCTCCCCAGACGAAGAGAAAATTGAGCCATCCCGCCAATTCGAAGCCGGCGGAGACGAGGAGATCGACGCCGATGGCGAGGACGATGAAGATGAGCAGCACACCCAAGCCGAGTCGCCGGTGTAGCCAATAGGCTGCGGGTGCGATGGTGATTACAGCCATATAGGCCGCCAGAAACCAAAGGGGGACGATGGCCACCTGTGAGCCCAGGACCACCAGATAGCTGGGCACGCCGACGAGCTCCAGAACCAGGACGAAGACAAGCCAGGCCAAAAAGAGAGGCACCACCGGCCACAGCAGCCGTCGAGCTCGACGGTTGATCCAATCGACGTAGGACTCGCCGCGATTCTTTGCGTTATCCCAACTGATGGCGTTTGCCATGCCGCCGACGAAGAAGAAAATGGGCATGACCTGAAAGATCCAGGTCAACCATTGGGTGGCGGTCACGCGGCTCAGAATCCGCTCCACGACGATTCGACCCTCGTCGACGGAGATAAATCCCACCAGCCAGTGGCCGACGACGACGAGGAGGATAGAAAAGATCCGCAAGAAGTCGGCATATCGATTGCGATCGGCCGGGGTGGCCTCGTCGATCTGTCGAGCTTTCTCGTCGAGTCGCTCCAACATGGCGGGCTGCCCCGGCTGGGATCATTATACGGAGGGTCAGTCAGCAAATTTAACATCCCCTGCGCAGAGGCAACTTCATTTTCGCCTCGGCTCCACTCTGATAAAAGGGAACAGATCCCCTGGGTACTTCAGTTTCGACCATCGGGAATCTGGGGATATGGGAAAATAGGGAGAGCGATGCAGGCAAATTCAAGGGCAAAGGGCGGTTACCGAAGCTGGCAGGGGCTGATGGTAGTGCTGGTGATGACTATGGCGTTCGCTGCATGCAGTTCGGGAGGCAGCGCCGTTGCCGACGATGGACCTCCCGATAATGGAGTGCAGACCGAGGCTGCCGTCGAGGGGGTTTCCCATCCGGCTGTCCGGGTCATGGGCCAGTTGATCGAGGTCGAGGCCTGGGGGCTGGAGAAAGAATGCCGATGCGACGACTATTACGGCGAAGCCGGCATTAGCCCCGAGGATTGCAGCGCCTATTACGTGGGCACCGAGCAGCAGCGTCGGGAGTATCTGACCTGCCTGGAAGACCATATCGAGAGTGAACAGAATCTCCGGCCTCGGGTCCGAAGGGCGCTCAATTGTACGGCCGACGGTTTTCGGGAGATGCTGACCTGTTTCGATGAAACCGAGGCGGGCGGTGCGAATATCTGTGGCGTCCAGGGCGCAGAGCGGCTCGACGACTGCGAGCAGGAGGCCGAGTTATTTATCGTCCGCTGTGCTGGTGTGGCCTCCATCGACGAGGTGGGGCCAGAATTCGAAGAAGGTATGACCTGGATGGATCAGGCCGTCTACGAGGCCGCGCGAGCCGGTGGCTGTCAATTGGGACCGGCCTGGTGACGTAGGTCAGCACTAATTGAATTTGAGTGGACGTAGGAAGTAGTATTCTCGGTGTGTGGTGTGTACGCCGATTTGCCAATTATCAAGGAGACGGACCATGAGCAATGAAGGGACTGAGCGAGATACATCGAATGATGAATTGGAGCTCTATGCGGAACATCCGACGATGTTTCGCAATCATCCCCTGGCGTTCGTCCTGTCCTGGGCGTTGATCGTGGCTGGAGTGGTGGGCAGTCCGGTGTCGTTGTTGACCCTGGAGGAGCATTCTGAAGCGGCGGCCATCGGCGCCGGTGTTGTGGCGGCCATCGCGGCCATCATCCTATTTCGGTGGTGGCTCAAGACGCTGGCCACCAAATTGACGGTGACCAGCCAGCGCACCATCTTGCGTCGTGGTCTATTGTCGAAGCATATCAACGAGATCTCCCACGCCAATATCCGCAACGTCCAGATCGTGCAGAGTCCGAAAGAGCGAATCTTCAAGACCGGGAAGGTCAAGATCGCCAGCGCCGGCCAGGCCAGCGTGGAGATCGAGGTGGAGGGGCTGCCCCATCCCCAGAAGATCCGAGAGTTGATCAATAAGCATCGAAATGGTTGAGAAAGTTTAGCTGTCACAAGGCGCTGCCAGCCGGGTTGCTTCGAAGGGGCCAGTGATGAGATATAGACGCGACTCGAAACCCTGCGGAGAATGGATATGACCCTCGAATATATGACCGGTTTTGGAAATACCTTCGAAACGGAATCCCTTCCGGGCGCGCTGCCCAAAGGGATGAATTCACCACAGCGCTGCGCCTACGGCCTCTACGCCGAGCAGCTTTCGGGGTCGCCATTTACGGCGCCGCGAGCAGCCAATGAGCGCTCCTGGCTCTATCGGATTCGGCCCTCGGTTCGCCATATGGGCAATTACGAGGCCTATTCACAACAATATTGGCGAAGCGCGCCGGCTACCGAGGAAAGTGAGCTTCCACTGGGGCAGCATCGCTGGGATCCGGTGCCCATGCCCGAGGAGGCGACTAATTTCGTCGACGGCGTGCGCACCATCACCACCGCCGGCGACGTGGTTGGCCAGACCGGCATGGGCTCCCATATCTACCTGGTCAATCAGGACAATGAGAACGAGTATTTCCTCAACGCCGACGGGGAGATGATGTT
>SLJM01000023.1 GCA_007135085.1 Myxococcales bacterium | reverse complement strand
TCCGCACCGACGAGTGGTATTATTACGACAACCGCCGCCGCGGCGATCGCCGGCTGGTCCGCTGGCGCGAAGACCCCCTCGACGCCAACGACTTACGCCGCCAATACCCTGACAAATTCGAAGCCTACCGCTTCGTAGGCCAGAAAAAATTAGAATGGCTCAAAGAACGCGAGGTCGGCCTGACCCATCTTGACGACGAATCTCGTTGAATTCGTAGTGAATTTCGCGTGGTCGATGTTGGGTGATTTTACCACCGTCTCCGATCTTGGGTGATTTTCCCACCGTTCCTACGGCCTCGGCGCGAACTACGCTTCGCAAACCACGCGCCCTCAACCGGAGCTACCCAGGCTCCGCAAATGCGCCAAACTACGGCGCAAAACAACGCGGACCGGCGCGCCCAACTACGCACGCAAGCAACTACACTACCCTTGTTTTCTTTGTGTCCCTTGCGTGGATGGTTTTCCGTTCGTCTCACCGATCATTGGCGAGTTTCCCACCGTTCCACCTGGCTTAGGCCAGGGGCTGCGCGGGCGATTGGCTCCACTGGGGCTGAGGCCCCGCTCCGCCACGGACCACCGGGGGTTGCGGATGGCGTTGAATTTGGGTGGACCCATCCAATTCCCTGTGGGACGAATATTACAAAAACCTGTGGGGCCGATGGTCTCTGACTATCGCATCACGGCGCACGGCGCCGTTGGGACATTGCGGTTCACCAAATACGGCCGCACCACCCCGATGATCCGGTCGCAAATGATCAACCCCGATGACCCGGTCCGATTTCGCCCCATACCACCACCCAACGTCGCGTCGCGCCGTCGGCGATAGTCAGAGACTATCGGCCCCACTGTTGGGGGTGGGGCCTTGTCGGCTTCGGCCAAATCTGCAACACATGGGGGCAGTAAAAACCGGCTGGTTGAATTTGACGCAGGAACCTTTCACGACGTGCCCCCAATGAGAAGGAGTCGATGAATGAATAAGGTCTACCAAACGGCAGATGAAGCCATCTTCGACCTCGAAGATGATATGACGATTATGAGCGGGGGCTTTGGCCTCTGCGGAAATCCGGAGAATTTGATCCGCGCGATCGCCGACAAGGGCACGACGGGTCTGACGGTGATCAGCAATAATTGCGGCACCGACGACTACGGCCTGGGGATTCTGCTTCAGAATCGGCAGATCGTAAAAATGGTCTCCAGCTACGTCGGGGAGAATAAGAATTTCGAGACTCAGTACCTGAATGGCGAGCTCGAGGTGGAGCTCAACCCGCAGGGCACCCTGGCGGAGCGAATTCGCGCCGGCGGCGCCGGGATTCCCGCCTTCTATACGCCCACCGGTTACGGCACGTTGGTGGCCGAGGACAAAGAAACCCGCGAATTCGACGGTGAGCATTATGTGCTCGAGCGAGCGCTGACCGCCGATATCGCCATCGTCAAAGCCCAAAAGGGCGACACCCACGGCAACCTGGTGTTCAACGCCACGGCCCGAAACTTCAACCCCCTCATGGCCATGGCCGGCAAGATCACCATCGCCGAGGTCGAGGAGCTGGTGGAGCCCGGCGAGCTCGATCCCGATGAGATTCACACCCCCGGGGTCTTCGTCCAGCGCATTCTGGAGGGTTCGGATTATCAGAAGTGGATCGAGCAGCGCACCACCCGGCCTCGTCCCTGAGATCGAGCCGATAAATGTGCTGAAGGCGATTTTCCAAATTTTTGAAAAAACCTGCGAGGAATCACATGAGCCTCTCTCGAGAACAACTGGCCCAGCGCGCCAGCCAGGAAGTAGACGACGGATCCTATGTAAACCTTGGCATCGGCATCCCCACCCTGGTGGCCAATTATATCCCCGACGATATCGAGGTGGTCCTGCAGAGCGAGAACGGCCTGCTCGGCATCGGCCCCTTTCCCTATGAGGGCGACGAGGATCCCGATCTTATCAACGCCGGAAAACAGACTATTACCACCACGCCGGGATCGGCCTTTTTCGATAGCGCCATGAGCTTTGCCATGATCCGCGGCGGCCATATCGACGTGTCCATCCTGGGCGCCATGCAGGTGGCACAAAACGGCAACCTCGCCAACTGGATGATCCCGGGCAAGATGGTCAAGGGCATGGGAGGCGCCATGGATCTGGTCGCCGGCGCCCGTCGGTGCATCGTCTTGATGACCCACACCACTCGAAAGGGTAAGCCCAAACTCCTCAAGGAGTGCACCCTGCCCCTGACGGGCGTCAAATGCGTGGATCGGATCATCACCGATCTGGGCGTCTTCGACGTGGCCGACGATCACCTCATCCTTCGCGAACTCTCGGAGGGCGTAGAGCTCGCCGAGGTCCGTGAGAAGACGGAAGCCCACTTCGAGGTGGCAGACGATCTCAAGACACTCTCATTCAGCTAAGGCAACACCTGCATGGATCATGAGTTCGAGATTGGCTCGATTATCGAGTTCGACGACGGCGACGACCTCCGAGTGGGGGTCGTCGTCGACACTATCGGCAAGAAGAAGCTGGCCGTGCTCACCGCCTCCGGCGATCGAATGCGCACGGTGCCCAAGGATGTGACCGCCGAGCTAGGCACGGGACCGGCCGACGACGACTCCCGGGCCCAGAAGAAGCTGACGAGCCTGGAGTCGGATATCGCCGGGCGCAAGGCCGACGTAGAACTCGAGATGTTGTGGGAATTTGCCAGAGAGGACGACGAGCCTAAATCGGCGGCCTTTCTGGCGGATCTGATGTTCGCCGAGGACGATCCGGCCACGGTGGCCGCCCTTCGGCGGGCCCTCCGAGAAGACCCGACCTATTTTAAGCGCCGCCGCGACGGGCTCTACGAGCCGCGAAGCGACGGCCAGGTGGCCTCCTTAAAGCGCCAGCGGGAGGCGGAGCTGGAGCGCCAGGCCGAGCGCCGGCGCATCCTGGACACCATCGCCTCCACTCTGAAATTGCCGGCCGACGAGCGCCGGGCGCGCATCGAGGCCGCCATGGGCGACGACGACGCCCTGCGCGACGGCATCTACCTGCTGCAGGATTTCGCCGCCCACGGCCAGGACTACAGCCGGCGCGACGAGGCGGTGGAGCTCTTAGACGATATCATCGCCGCCATCGATCAGCACCTCGACGGTCATATGGACCAGAAGGCCTTCGATCTGATGCGCCATCTGGGATTGTGGGAAGAACACGAAAATCTGGCCCTGCATCGCTTTCGGATCACCGCCGAATTTCCCGACGAGTTGGTGGCTCAGGCCCAAGAGCTCTCCGACCAGCCCTGGGAGCCCGAGCCCTGGCGAACGGACCTGACCCACCTGCGGGCGCTGACCATCGACTCCCCGTCGACCCGCGATATCGACGACGCTCTGTCCTGCCAGCCCACCATCGACGGCGGCTGGGAGCTCTTTATCCACATCGCCGACCCCTCGGCCTACGTCGACCGTGGCACGGCGCTCGATAAAGAGGCCCGAAGCCGGGGCACCTCGGTCTATCTGCCGGGGCAGACGGTGCCCATGTTTCCCCCGGTGTTGAGCGAGGATAAGATGAGCCTCGTCGCCGGTGAGCGCCGCCCGGCGCTGACCACGAAGGTCATCTTCGACGACCAGCTCCAGATCGTCGACCAGGAGATCATCGGCTCCGTCGTCGAAGTAAACCACCGCCTCAGTTACGACGAGGCCGACAAATTACTGGCCGGCGATCAGAGCGGACCCATCGCCGATCTGCTTCGAAACCTGGCCTTTTTGGCCGACGAATGCCGGCTGCGGCGAGAAGAAGAGGGGGCGACCTCCTTTAATCTTCCAGACATCAAAATAGAGGTCGATCGACAGGTCGATCCCCCGCAGGTCGAGGTCAGCGCCGTGGAGACCGATACGCCGTCGCGCGATCTGGTCAGCGAGTTGATGATCCTCAATAACGATCAAGTCGGGCGATTTTGCGCCCGAAACGACATCCCCGTCATCTACCGCGTCCAGGAGCCGCCGGACCAACCCCTGGAGGACGACGAGATCTTGTCCATCCCCGAGGGCCCGGCCCGCACCTTTGCCCAGATCCGGCGCATGAATCCGGGCACGATCACCACCCACCCGAGCATTCATTTCGGTCTGGGATTGCATACCTACGCCCAGGCCTCGAGCCCGATTCGCCGCTACTCAGACCTGATGTGCCAGCGCCAGCTCAAGGCTTTTCTCAACGACCAGCCCCTGCCCTACGACAACGAAGCGGTCCTGGAAGTTCTGAGCGACGTCGATCGCGCCGCGGGCAACGCCTATTCCGCCGAAAAAGACACCCAGCGCTACTGGCTGACCTACTATCTAAAACAGCGCGGTGACGAGCCCATGGAGGCCGTCGTCGTCGAACATTACGACGCCCAGGCCAGCAGAGTTTCTGTTTTCCTCTCCCACTGTGCTTATAGATCCAAGTGCACTTTGCGAAGCAAGGTGGCAGTTGGCGAGCAGGTCGCCGTGGTCGTGGAACGGGCGAACCCTCGCTTTGACGTCCTGCGCCTTCGCCAGGCGCCAAACGAGAGCTGACGCACGTGTCGACATTGTGGACACCATTGGGAGGGATAAAATCATGACTTACCGATCGAGCTACGAGATCGAATTAGAATTTGGCTTCGCCTTATTAGAACAGATGGAGGACGGCCAGGGGGCCCGTCGCTTCCGCTACACTCCGGATCACGGGGACTTCGAAGATATGATGCTCACCGGGTTCTACGGGGGGATGGTCGACCCCGACGAATCGCAGGAGTTCTTCGTCTACACCCTGCAGTGGCCCGACGAGATCGCCGACGACACCGACGAAGATCTTCTGGAGGTTTTGTCGTCGGAGCTGGACAGTCTATTTCCGGGCTGGGTCTTCGACGAAAAGGAAAAAAAGGTATATATCATGCGCGATCCCGACACACCGCCGCCGACGATATGAGGCTTGCGCGAGATGTAGGCTTACTCGACCAGCTCCCTCCCCGTAAGCAACGTGAACGGGGAGATGGGTGAGAGCGTTTTTCGCGAGCCCTCGAAGGGCAGATGGGTACCATCGGGAGTGCGGCAATTTGACCAACATTCCTTAATGAAAAGATCTGCAAAAAGCGTTATCCTATCTGAAGAAGCAGATCCCAACCACAACGCCACCCGATTCATAGATGGCCACACTGACCAAGGATACCACCGTCGCCGGACGGTTCGTCATTTCCGAACATATCGGAAAGGGCGGCATGGGCGCCGTATATCGTGCGCGCCAGACCTCTCTCGATCGAGAGGTGGCGCTGAAGGTGCTGCACTCGGAGGTGGCCTTTACGGCGCGCGCCAGGCGACGGTTTGGCCGCGAGGCCCGGGCGGTGGCCCGCCTGAACCATCCCCATATCGCCAGCGTCTTCGATTTCGGCACCGATAACGACGATCAGACCCTGTGGCTGGCCATGGAGCTGGTCGACGGCGACAGCCTGATCCAGCTCAAACGAGATCCCGTCGATCTGGTGCGCCTGTTGTCGTTGAGCGATCAGATCTTGAGCGCTCTGAGCGCCGCCCACGCCCGGGGGATCATCCACCGCGATCTCAAACCGTCGAATATCCTGCTCACCACTGACGATGCGGGCCACGAGATCATCAAGCTCGTCGACTTCGGCCTGGCCGCCACCCATACGGACGCCCTCGATCTGGACGGGGCCCCCGGTGGAATCGACGACGAAGAAAGCGAGGCCCAAAACGCGGGCAAGGGAAAACGGGTCATCCTCGGCACCCCGCGCTATATGGCGCCCGAACTATTTCGCCAAAAACCGGTCAAGCCCGGCGTCGATCTCTACGCTCTGGGGATCATCTTATTTGAGATCATCAGCGGCCAGCCCCCCTACCCGGGCGACGATCCGCGACAGATCATGCGCGGCCATCTCCACGAGCCGCTGCCGCGCCTGGTCAGCCGCGGCGGCGAACTCCCGCCGGAGATGGAGCGCTGCGTCTTCCAGCTATTGGCCAAAGATCCGGCCCAGCGATTTCAGACCGCCGCCGAGGTTCGAGAGACCCTTCAATATGTGCTCAATCAATTCAGCATGGTCCCCTGGGCGGTCACCGGGCCGGGACCGACGGGAGCGGATCTGCTCTCCGGCGCCCACCCGGGCAACCTGTCGCGACCGGGCTTTCTGAGCGGCATCGGCGGTCAGACCATCCCCCCGTCGTCGATGATGCGCGGTGACGTCTCCCGTTTTGGTCCCGGCGGCGCTCCTCAGGCACCGCTGGTGGGCCGCGACCGGGAGCGACGAGCTCTGGAGCGGCTGGTGCGAAAGACCGTGGGTTCCGGCCAGGGAGGACTGGCTTTTCTGGAGGGCGAAGCGGGCATCGGCAAAAGCCGCCTTCTGGAGTGGATCCGTGTGCGCATCGAAGAGGCGGGGATCATGCGCGTGGCGGACAGCACTTTTACCCGCGGCGGCAGCGGATTTTCCGGCGTCCGCGATGTGCTGGCCACCCTGCTTCAGACCAGCGACGTCCCCCCCGATTCACTGCCCAATCACCTGGCTGAAAAATTGGCGGCCTGGAATTTCTCCGGCGAAGAGGCCGAGCTCTGCCTGCAGTTGATGACCCCCGGCGGCGACGTGGCCATCTTCGAGGACGACGGCGACCAGCAGGGCGTGCCCGTCCAGGAGCGGATCTTCGCCATGATCGAGCGCGTCCTGCGCAAGGCCTCAGCCAACAAGCCCTGGCTTCTGGTCTTTGAAGATCTCCACTACGCCGGCGACGAGACCATGGCTTTTCTGCAGCACCTGGCCGTGGGCATGCACCTCGATCCCATGCCGGTGCTCATGGTGGCCACCGTGCGCGCCGAGGAGCTCGATCAGACCCCGGAGATGCGCTACGCCCTGGAGCGGCTGGAGCGGCTGGGCCCGGAAAATGTCCTGCGCCTGCCCCTGACCCATCTGGGCGAAGAAGAAGCGATCTCTCTGGTGCTCAAGCTCACCCCCGTCGACAAAGAGCTGGCTTCTCAGATCGCCTCCCGGGCCTCGGGCAACCCCCTGCACGTCACTCATATCGTGGGCTATCTGCAGGATAGCAATAAGTTGATCTGGAAAGACGGCGGCTGGTCGCTGGCCCCTGGCGTAGACATCCAATCGGAGCTGCCCGACGAACTGGCCGAGCTGATGCGCTACCGCCTGACCCGCCTGGCTGCCGGCAGCGAAGATGCCGAGGCGGTGCGGGCCATCCTGGATCGAGCCGCCATTTTGGGCACCCGCTTCGACTATAAATTGCTGCACCACTTCGTCACCGTCGAGGAAAACCAACCCTGGCTCAACTCCCTGGACGACGTGCTCGAAAAGCTGGTGGAAGACGGTTATTTCCGGGAAGTGGGCAAAGGAGGGCGCGATGTCCTCGAATTTGCCCATATCGTCATGCGCGACGTCCTCCTTCAGGAGATGGAGGGACGCCGCTCCCAGCGCCACCTCCACAAGGTAGCCGCTGAGGCCAAGAAAATTCACTACGGTGAGCGCTACCGCGACCGGGCACTGGAATTCGTGGACCACTACCGCCACGCCCGCGAGCCCTCGGGAGTCTACGGTTATACTGTCAAGGCGGCGCGCGCCGCCGCCGAGGCCGCCGACCTGCGCGAGGCGATGCGCCTTTATCGAGACGCCCAACTTCTGGCCGACGACGAGCAGGTCTCGGTCAAGAGCCCGGTCCTCGACGGGGTCTCCGGTGTGCTCACCAGCGAAGAGGTGGGCCTCGAGGTGGCCCATCTGGAGCGCCGGGTCGGCGAATACGACACGGCCCGCGATCATTATCGACGGCTCTTGAGCGACGACAACCACGCCGTGGCCCTCTGGTCGCGCTGGGGCCTGGGCGAAATCGACCGCCGCCAGGGCGATCTCAAAGACGCCGCCTCCTGGTTTGAGGAGACTCGCCGCGAGCTCAAAGAGATCTGGAAAAATCTGCGCTCTCGTGAGCTGCGCCGCGACCTCCAGGTCATCGACACCCATTGCCTCTTCGGCCTCGGCCAGGTCTCTCATCAGCGTGGGCTCTACAAACAAGCCCATAAATTGCTGACCTCCGGATTGGAGCAGACCGAAAAGATCTCCGATCAGGCCCTGGAGGCCAAGCTGCTTCGCCTTCTGGGCTTCAACTACTGGCGCCTGGGCGACGACCGCAACACGGAGGTCCATTTTCGCCGCGCCGCCATCCTCGAAGAGAGCCTCGGCGACCGACCGATCCAGGCATTCGGCCTTCGCTATTCGGCCCTCTTTTTGCGCGAGGTAGGCCAGCCCAGAAAGGCCGCCGAACAGGCCCAGCGCGCCCTGGAGCATACGGAGGCCCTGGACCAACAGCACGATCGGGCGGACTGCCAATTGGTCCTTGGCGAGCTGGCCTTCTCACGAGGCGACTTCAAGACGGCTGCCAAATTTCTGCGCCAGGCCCACAGCACCTACGAGAAATTCTTCGACCAGCGCGGCATCGCCCACTGCAACCTGGCCCTGGCCTCCCTGGCCTTTTCGGTGGACCGCCACAAAGAGACTCAGACTCTGGCCACGGAAGCCATGAAGAGCCTTCGCGCCATCGGCGACCTGGCCGGCCTGACCCGGGCCCGCCTGCTCTACGGGCGCCTGGAATTGGCCGCCAACCACCCCGAAAAAGCGCTCCAGCTGCTCACCGAAACGGTCCAGCATTTCGACCGCATCGGCGAGCGACGGCTCATCGCCTGCGCCCGCATATTTTATGCCCTGGCCCTGGAGAAGACCGGAGCCCGCAGCGAAGCCCGACTGGTGGTCGAACAGGTCTTAGAAGACCTGCCCGATCTGGCCCTGGCCGAGGAATCCCTGGCCGCCGCCATCGACGAGCTGGCCCCCCTGATCCAATCCGACGATCCCGACCTGGCCCAGACTCTATTCACCTTGCGCGACGAGACCTGGCAGCGACTGGGCCGCAGCGCCGCCGCGGTGGCGTAGGCTGGGCCAGGCCTCCCGTACTTCATGATTGATCACAAAACCAGGGGCCCCCTCGGGCTGTCTCGTGGGTGAGCCAAGGCCATCCGTCGTTGCACGCCGTCGTTCCCCCAACTAGACTCCACTGGTCTGCAAAACCCAACCGTGGAGTTGACCATGCGCTATCTGCGCTACACCACCGCTATCCTCATATTATTCGCGGTCGCCTCGACCTCGGCCTGTTCCTGTAATGACGAGACGAGAGGTATCGACAACCAGGGCGAGGTCTGTACGCCTGACGAGGCCGAGTGCGATGATGGAGCCGTGCTTCGCTGCAACGAAGACGGGACGGGTTTTCTAGAGCCTCAAGGCTGTGACGGCGACGTATGTATCGACGGACAATGCGGCTGCACCACCGCCGGCGATTGCGCCGATGGCGAGGTCTGCGACGACGGTCTCTGCGAATGTAGCTCCCAAGTCTATTGCGACGGCACCTGCTGTGGCGACGGGGAGGTCTGCGACCAGGTCGAGATCTGCGACGACGACGGTAGCTGCGAATCGGTCTCGCTTTGCCGCCCGGCCTGTGAGGGCTCATTTTGTGGCCTCACCGGTGAACTCTGCTGTGAGGGCGACACCCCCGAGTGCGGACCTTTCGGCCAATGTGCGCCTGACTGCAGCGGCGGCGGTGGGCTATGTGGGGAGAACTTCGATGAGTGCTGTGCCTGGGGTGATTATTGCATCTTCGGCGAATGCCGCACCGGCGGAGAACCCTGTGAAGATCTGACCGAGTGTGGATTCGGCGAATATTGCGACCTCGGCCTGGGCCGGTGCATGCCCGACGACTTTCCCGACGATATTCAGTGCAATCAGGAGGGCGAATTCGAAGAGATGGATATCGTCGAGAAATGGTCCTGGACCGAGGAGAATATCACGGGGATTCCCCTGGTGGGCGACGTCACCGGCGATGGTGAGCCCAACGTGGTGGTCAATACATTTGACGATAATATTATCATCCTCGATTCATCTGGTGAGGAGATTCGCCGTATCGTCCACGACCCTGACGGAGCGGGCACCTACGGGGTGCACTGGCGCTCCAATATGGCCCTCGGCGATCTGACCGGCGACGGGGCGTTGGAGATCATCTATCCCACGCGCATCTCCGGTTGTTGTTCAGGAAACGTCTATATCGCCGCCGTCGATGGCCAGGGCAACCACCTTTGGCTATCCCACGACGAGAACGGGACTCCCGTACAACACCTCTTCAACACGGGCGCCATCGGCGTGGCTAACTTCGACGGCGATCCGAACCGCGCCCAGGTCATGGCCGGCGCCGTGCTCATCAACCACGACGGGCTGATCATGTGGAATGAGGGCGGCCAGGGAACGGAATACGGCAGCGCCGGCAATTATTACGGCGGCCTTTCCATCGCCGTCGATCTGACCGGTGACGGCAATAAGGAAATCGTCACCGGCGCCCATGCCTGGACCGTCAATTGGCCCAGCGGCGCCAGCCATCCCGACGACGTGACCGTTGAAATTCTGTGGCACAATACGGACGGCGTCGACGGCTATCCGGCGGTGGCCGATATGGACGGCAACGGCAAGCCGGAGGTCATCCTCTTTGCCGGGGAAACGGTGCGCATCCTCGACGGACAGACCGGCAAATTATGGTGTGGCATCGATCCCACGGGACAGGCATGCGAGGACGACGATAGCCTGCGCACCCAGCCCAAGGCCGACCCCAGTGGCGGGGGGGGCCGCGGCGGCGCGCCTACCGTGGCGGACTTCACCGGCGACGGCCGTCCCGAGATCGGCGCCGCCGGTCGGGACTATTACACGGTCTTCGACATCTACCGCCCCGGCTTCGGCGACGACGACACACCGGAAATTATCGACGAAGATCTGCTCGCTGAGCACGGTCAGGATTTCCCGGAGTTGGGCGAGATTTTCATTCGCTGGTATATCGATTCCCAGGACTCGTCGCGGGCCACGGGCTCGTCGGTCTTCGACTTCCAGGGCGACGGCGTGGCCTCGGTCATCTACAACGACGAGTGCTACCTGCGAGTCCTCGACGGTCGAACCGGGGAGTTCCAGTTGGAGATCGCCAACTCCTCGGGTACGCGCATCGAATACCCCATCGTCGTCGACGTCGACGGCAACGGGCGCTCCGAGATCGTGGTCGTCGCAAACGACCAGAGTCGTAGTTGTGCCAATTGGTACGGCGACTCGAGCTACCAGGAACGAAGCGGGGTTTATGTCTACGAAGACCCCAACGAGCTCTGGGTCCATACCCGCTCGATCTGGAACCAGCACGCCTATCATATCGACAATATCAACGACGACGGCAGCCTCCCCATGAGCTCTCCCAACTCCTGGGAGACCCACAATACGTTTCGCGCCAATCGCCAGGGTGAGGTGCCGCTCAACGCGGCGGATGTGGCGGTCACCTCCGTACAGGTCAATACCGTGACCTGTCCGCCGGAGATGCTCTTCTTGGTGACCATCGAAAACGAGGGTATCAGTTCCATTCCCGCCGGCATGCCCGTGAGCATCTACGACGTCACTCGCGACCTCTATCTCTTCACGATCGATACAGAAGAGGCCATCCCGCCAGGGGGAGTGATCACCGTTAACCTGGCCTACCAGGTGTCGCAGAGCCAGTTGAATTTGCCCATGGACCTGATGATCATCGCCAACGACGACGGCGACGGTGAGGGAATCGTCTACGATTGCAATCCCGACAAGGCGTCGTACGTGCTCGATACGGTGGAGTGCCGGATCGAGCTCTGATCCCGCCCTCCCCCACAAGCATCGGGGTGATTCAACGAAGCCTCCCCGCAAATTGTAGTTTGGCCACTTAAATAGACGGTGGTTGGTTAACCCCGCACATCGATGACGGGAGGATAACCTCGATGTCGTCTGGTATTCGACGATCGAGGTTTTTCGCCGCGTCGATCGATGATCGGGGTGGTGCCACCATCGTCTATTTGAGAGC
>SLJM01000352.1 GCA_007135085.1 Myxococcales bacterium | reverse complement strand
GAAGACGGCGCCACCATCGATCCCGCCAGCTTCGACGGGGGCACTCACCCCCACGCTCTGGTCCCCGATGCCGGCCTGACCGAAAACGGCGACGACTTCATCATCGAGGCCGGCCCGGGCTCGATGATCCTCTCCCTCGACCTTGGAGCGCTGACTGGCGGTGAGATTGAACTCGATCTCGACCTGACCATTAGCAACGCCACCATCATCGCCGACCTCATGGGCGCTCAGAGCACCATCGAAGGCGGAATCACCATTGAGAACGGCCAAATCGGTGGGCTTCTGCTCATCGAAGATCTCATCGCCGCTCTCAATACCTTCGGCGAGACCTGCGATTGCCTGGGCAATCCGGACGCTATCGCCGAAACCTCGGCAATGGGCGTGAGCTGCGCTCTCGACGATCCCGACACCAGCACCTGCACGGAAGACGAAGAGTTGTGCGCTACCCTGGCCGACAACTGCGATATGCTCTCCATGGTCGGTCTGGTCGCCGACATCGACGTCACCGGTGACGGCCGACCCGACGCCTTCAGCATCGGCCTCGAATTCGACGCCACCCCCACGGTCATCCTCGGCGTCGGCGACGGCACAAGCGGCGACGACAACGGCAACGACAACGGCAACGGCAACGGCAACGGCGACTGATCGCTGACGCAATAGCTGTTTGAAAAAAGCCCCGGTGCGAAAGCGCCGGGGCTTTTTATTTCCACACACAACCTTGCCCTCGTCCCCCATCATCCCTATAAATCCCCCCGGTCTACCCCAACCTCAACCGACGGAAGGGCCATGTCGAGCAAGAAATATTTTCAAGACCTCATCCTGAGCCTCCAGAATTATTGGGCCCGCCAGGGCTGCATCATCCAACAACCCTGGGACGTGGAAAAAGGTGCGGGCACCTATAACTCCGCCACCTTCCTGCGCGCTCTGGGCCCGGAGCCATGGAACGTGGCCTATGTGGAGCCCTGCCGCCGCCCCACGGACGGCCGCTACGGGGAAAACCCCAACCGCCTGGGCGCCTATTACCAATTTCAGGTCCTCCTAAAACCCGGTCCCGACGACGTGCTCGACCTGTATTGGGAAAGCCTGCGCGAGATCGGCGTCGACCCCATGGTCCACGACCTGCGCCTTGTCGAAGACGATTGGGAGCAGCCCACCCTCGGCGCCTGGGGTCTGGGCTGGGAGGTCTGGATCGACGGCATGGAGGCCACTCAATTTACCTATTTCCAGCAGGTGGGCGGCATCGAGCTCGACCCCATCCCCGCCGAGATCACCTACGGTCTGGAGCGAATCGCCATGTTTTTGCAGGACGTGGACGACGTCTACGACCTGATGTGGGCTCCCGGCGTGACCTACGGTCAGATCCGCCACCAGGAAGAGGTGGAGTTTAGCCACTTCCACTTCGACCAGGCCGACGTGGAGCGCCACCTTCGCTGGTTCGACGATTATGAGGCCAGCGCCACCCAGTTGATGGAGGAGGGGCTGGTCCTGCCGGCCTACGACTTCATCATGAAGGCCAGCCACACCTTTAACGTCCTCGACGCCCGGGGCGCCATCAGCGTCACGGAGCGCCAAAAATATATCGGACGCATCCGTAAAATGGCCCGAAGTGTGGCCCGCGGCTACCTGGACAAACGTGAAGAGATGGGCTTTCCCCTTCTTAACGACTGAGTCTTGGGTCTTGAAAGGCGCCCTATGATGAGCGAGATGATCCAGGACCCGAGACCCATATTAGCCCAAATTTCGATCACTTCTAAGAGTACCAAACTTCGAGAGCATTCTAATGGAACTCGTCTTTGAAATCGGCTGCGAAGAATTGCCCGCCCGCTTTGTGGAGCCCGCCCTGGAGCAGATCAATGACCTTTTTCGCGAGGGTTGCCAGGACGCGCGAATCGACGCTGGCGAAGTTCGGCTTCTGGGCACGCCCCGCCGGTTGACCATGCTCGTCACGGGCCTGGCCGACGCTCAGGAAGACCTGTCGGAGGAGCGCACGGGTCCGCCGGCCAAGATCGCCTTCGACGACGACGGCAATCCCACCGGAGCTGCCCAGGGCTTTGCCCGCGGCCAGGGCGTCGATGTCGACGATCTCTATACGGTGGAGACCGAAAAAGGGGAGTATCTGGCGGCTAAGGTCTTCGAAGAGGGGGCGCCGACGGCAAAACTTCTGCCCGAAATTCTCACGGACGTCATCGAGGGGCTGCGATTTCCCAAATCGATGCGTTGGGATTCACATAAACCCACCTTCGGCCGGCCCCTACGCTGGATTCTGGCCGTCGCCGACGGGGATGTAGTCGGCCTCGAATTCAACGGCGTGGAGAGTGGAAAGACCACCTACGGCCATCGCTTCTCGGCTCCCAAACCCATCGAAGTGGACGGCATCGACGCCTATCTCTCCGGCCTCGCCAGCGCCGACGTAGTCGTCGACCCCAAAGAACGCCGAAAATTCATCGTCGAAGCCCTCGCCGAACATGGCGAGCAGGCCGGCGGCAAGGTCGTCGACGATCCCGAATTGGTCGACGAGGTGACCCATCTCATCGAGAAACCGCACGCCGTGACCCTGGAATTTAGCCAGGACTATCTCGAACTTCCCCGGGAGGTGCTGGTGTCGTCCATGCGCTCCCATCAGCGCTATTTCGCCATCGAAGAGGATGACGGACAAAAGCTCAAAAACGCCTGCGTCGTCATCTACAACACCCCGGTCCACGATCCCAAAGTGGTCGCCGAGGGTAACCTCAAGGTGCTGCGCGCACGCCTCGACGATGCGCGATTCTTCTTCGACAAAGATCTGCAGCGCCCTCTCGAGGCTCATCGAGAAGATCTCAATAACGTCATCTGGATCGGCCCCCTGGGCACCATGCTCGCCCGCACGGAGCGAGTCGCCGAGCTGGCGGGCATGCTGGCCACCCACTTTGACCTCGACGTGCTGGCACAACAGCAGGCCCAGCGGGCAGGGGAGCTCTCCAAGGCCGATCTGGTGACCCAGATGGTCAACGAATTTCCCGACCTCCAGGGCGTGATGGGCCGCGCCTACGCCACCCGCGCCGGAGAAGCGCCGGCAGTAGCCACGGCCATCG
>SLJM01000383.1 GCA_007135085.1 Myxococcales bacterium | reverse complement strand
GCCGACCTGGAGTTGGCGCTCCACCTCCAGGGGACCGGCAAAATCTCGAATCTTTGCGGTATAGCTGCCTTCGTCGAGCAACAACGACAGATGGCCATCGTCGTCGGAATGACCGATCGTCGTCCAGCCCTCGCCCTGGCCCACTTTGACCTCGGCGCCGGCCACGGGATTGCCGCCTTCGTCGACCACTGAGACCTGGACCGGCTCATCGATCAGTTCTTCGCCGCGCACCTCGGCGGCCAGACGTCGGATCGAGTCGATCGTGCCGTCACCGACGACGAACCACCGCCGGGTCACGCCAGGCTCGACGTCGCTCATCTCCAGATTGTCGATGCGCATCTCCGCCCAGGGGAGGGAGAAGTTTTCGGCGATGCCCATCGGCGAGGCCAGATCCTCGAAGACCAGCCCGAAGCTATGGCCCTCACCGTGGCCGCCCACCCAGGGCATCTCATCGCCCAGGGTGTGGCCCTCGCCGGGAGTCCAGACCCGCGCCCGGTCGCCGTAGGCGAACCAGTCGCCGACCTGCATCGTATATTCGCGCCCCTCGCTGGGGGTCCAGCGGGTGACCATCTCCACTGCCGACGAATCGGGGAGCAGCCGATATTCGGTCTCCACGGTGATCCCGAACCGGGTGCCAATGCGATAACCCAGCACGCCCGTCATATGGGCCAATTCGATATCCTGCCCGGTCACCCGCAACACGGCAACGCCGTCGCTTCCGTCGCGCACGACCTCTACACTCGTCGCCGAAGTGGTACCGAAGTCAATAAGGGGAAAGACCATGTCGAGTACGTCGTCGCCCTCGGGCTGATCGTGGCGCCGGGCGTCGACGATGACCCCACCGTCGTAGAGCTCGTAGCGATTGGTCGACTCTTCCTGAATGCAGACGACGATTTCCGAGTTACTGAGCAAAAAATCGCCGCTCCGGCAATGGCTCCACACCCCCTCAAATCCCGTATCTTCGCTGGCGATGCGACCGACACGCACCTCACCGGCCTCGGGCACCCCGCTCTCGATATCCGGATGACCGCCGACGCGGTCGACGTCGGCCTGGAAGGGCACCAGCTCATAGGAGTCGTGTTCGGCGAAATCGAAGGGCTCGTCGTTATTTTCTTCCTGGTTGGTATTTTGCTGCTCCTCCTCCTCCTGGTCGTCGTCGTCGAGCTCTTCCTCTTCCGGACAGCCCGCCAACACCAGAGTCGTCGCCAGCAACATCACAAACCATCGCAGACCCAACCGAGGCCGCCAAATTCTTTCCAACATCATCGCCAATCCTCTTTATTTGGGCGTCGCCAATTCTATCGAGGCGTCGCCAGGCCGTCACAATCCTGTCACCTTACCCCTTAGAGTAGCTCATTTCCCCCCTCCAAAATCAAGGGCTTCCCCAAAAAATCGGGGACTATTCGCTGTCGCCGGCCTCGGCCAACAGGGGCTCATCGCTCTCGGCGGTGCCAAAGAGGGTCTTTCCAAGGGACAACAGACCGCCACCAAGGCCCAACACGATATAGGCCACCATGAGCAGGACGAATGTCACGCTCGGCTTATAGGCGACCGACAGGCCCACCGCGGCGGCCACCACCACAGCGGCCACCACCCAGGTGCGCGCTCGCAGATCGATATCCTTGAAGGTGCGATAGCGCACGTTGCTCACCATCAGGCCCGCCAAAAAGAGGGTCACCGCCGCCACACTGCCCGCCGCTCCTGTAGAGGCGGTCTCCGTAAACGACACGTGGGCCAGCACCAGAGCGATCACCGTGCCCGCCGCAAGGGGGGTGGGTAGGCCGATAAAATATTTCTTGGTCCCCTCAATGGAGCGGGTGGCCAAAACGTTAAACCGCGCCAGGCGCAATACGGCGCAGGCCACGAAGGTAAAGGCCACCAACAATCCCAGCGGTCCCCACTCGGCGAGCCCCCAATGATAGAGCAAAAAGGCCGGGGCCACCCCGAAAGCCACGGCGTCGGCCAGGCTATCCAGTTGAATTCCCAGCTCGGTCTCGGTGCGCGTCATCCGCGCCACCCGACCGTCAAATCCATCGCAGATAAGAGAGATCACCAGCACCCAGGCAGCCAACAGAATCTGATCGACATTTTGTGCTGTCGTCGACAGATGGATACTGTACAGTCCAGCTCCCAGACTGGAGAGGGTGAATAGATTTGGTAGGATATATTTTGCCCGTCGGAAATCCATATTCTGTGCCTTTCTGGAACAACTTCTCGACACCGGGGGGCAAACGGTTAGTTTTCGCATACCACCAAGCGTCTTATCTTTAGTCAGGGGACTGTCGTAAGTCAAGAGATCGACCATGAAGCCACTGACACAACACGAATTGGAACAACGAGCCGAAGAATTCGATCGAGCGGTGTGTAAGACGCCCGATATCGACCACTTCTGCTCGTCTACCCTGTGGATCCTTCCCGCCTGGCGAGCCTTCTTGCCAGACCACAAATTATGGGCCCACGAATCGGAACAGGGGTTTGTCGCTCTCGGGGTGGGCGCCGACCGAAGCCTGGGCTCCTACGTTCATCCCCTGGAAGCAAGTTGGGCACTGGCCTCGCCATTTGTAGGTCCCTCCCCGGGACGACTGGCCCGTCGTTTCGTCGAATTATGTCGAAACACCTCTCTCAACTGGGATATTTTATTTTTGTCGGGGATCAATCCCGAGTCGACGACCTTTCATGAATTGATCCGGGGTTTTCGGGGCCACTACTCGCTGGGGCTGGGCCCCTCGTCGACCCGCCGAGTGGCCAGCCTCCAGGGCGGCCTCGATGGATTTCTGGGGCGGCGAAGCACCAAATTCCGAGCCAACTTGCGCCGCTCCCGCCGCCGCGGCAAGGAGGCGGGCATCGAAACCGAATATTTCCAGAAGATCTCCTCCGAAAAAGACGCCCTGGCCTTATTGGACCGGGCCCTGGCCATCGAACATCAGAGCTGGAAGGCCGACGCCAATACGGGCATCATCGACGGTCCGATGAAGACCTTCTACCGCGACATGCTCCCTCGCCTTGCAAAACGAGGGGCCCTTCGCTTTTTGTTCCTCACCCTCGATGGAAAAGATATCGCCTATTGTTTTGGCGGCGTATT
>SLJM01000189.1 GCA_007135085.1 Myxococcales bacterium | reverse complement strand
CGGAAATGGCTCCCATCGCGAAGGGCGGCTAATTTTGCGAACTTCGAATTCTCTCACCGCTCGACATAACCTACGGATATGCCTCGGGATTCGAGAAGTCCGAATTTCATCAAAATTTTCTAGCCCTCGCTCGGTCCGCCTTTTCCGGATGGGAACTAAGTATATTGGTCCTGCACGTTTTGTACGGTTTTGATTGTCCATAGAACCTCTGCTATATTGACCCCATAAGACCCGTGGTTAATCGGGGGTTGAAGTCTAAATATTATCCCCTTCGTCACGCGATTCTATCGCCGATTATTTTACTCAATTGTCTGATATTGGAATCATAATGAAGTCCTCTCGTTCCCTCTCGTTCCCTCTCGTTCCCTCTCGTTCCCTCTCGTTCCCTCTCGTTCCCTCTCGTTCCCTCTCGTTCCCTCTCGTTCCCTCTCGTTCCCTCTCGTTCTAATAGCGTTTTTCACAGCGATGTTCTCCTTTTCCTGTAAGGAGGACCCCGTCGATACGAGCACAGAAGCGCTCCTTCAGGAGCTCGGATTGTCGTTGGACGATCAAGCTGCGGCCGAAGAAGTGCCCCGGGAATTGGTTTATCGACAGATCACTACCAGGGGGCCAGCCGGTGAAAAAGTTGTCGAAGAGGAGGGAGCGCTGAACTACGATCAATTCCAGCGCGTCGCCCGACCCTATGCGCATGCCGGTGAAGGTGAGGACTGGCTATACGAAGAACAAGCCTCGTCTCGGGCTGCCGAGGATGGCTCGATTGTCGATATTTACGAAGTTTATCGCAGCCCGAATATGGAGCCCGTAACTCCCCAATTAACACCGGATGGCGAGCACGAGGTGCGATTCTCCTCGCTCGTCGCTCCACTCGCCGAAGAGGCTGACGAGTCGATCGATCTGATCGCTCATCTTCGCGACTTTCCCGTATTCTACGAGCCATTAACCCCTCCTCCGCATATGTTGAGTCTCGAGACTGCGCAGAGACTGAGCGATGACCGGAAGGACGTCCGTCAGGAGCGGGCTGGACTGGCCGATGCGATGAGCCAGTCCTTCCAAGAGCATGTCGAGAGCGCAGGAGGCGTATTCTACTCGGTCATCGACTGGGGAGGTGCGGTCTTCTTCTCATACCCCGTGGAAAAGCTCGACGACCTCAAAGATCGGGATGATATCGAATTCGTTGAGACCGCCGATGATCCGACGGTGAAATCACAGCAATCCAGTTGCTCCGCCGGCGATCAGAGCTGCTATGATACCTGGTTTGACAATTACCTGGGTCGGATTCGGATCGATGAACGGGTCGGTGTCGAGTCTTATTGGGACGACGGACATACTGGTGGGCAGTCCAACTCGGGGAGGCATAGCTTCGGGCAAATGGTCGCTGCCGTTGTGGAGGCCGGCTATTTCGAAGATAGAGAACCTTGCTATCTCGCCGACGACGATGATTGCGACAACGATCGAACGATTGCCCAATACGACTGCCATATTATCAATCCGTGTTCGCCATTTTCCTGTCACTACGCGCAGTGCATTCTTCAGGCCGCCTGGGGGCCCGACCAACTCGATGAGGAGACCTATCATGGTACTGCTGTATCGTCCGTCATTCTCGGCAACTATCTAGACGGACAGGGTAATCAGGAGGAACTCGATGATCCTCATTACGAAGACCACGGCTGGCATACTTCGCAGTGGGAATCGGACGCCACGGGGATGGCTCCGGGAGCTGGTTTGATATTTCTCCAGGGACGAGAGATTGGGTATCGTACGCTTAGCTATAGCGCGGCATATAATAAAGCTCGTGAACTCAACGCCGACGTGCTCAACATGTCCCATTCCTACCAGACGGGCGAAGGACAAGACGGCGGGAAAGCAGTTTGTGACCCTGTCCACTCTGGACTTCGGCAAAATGCACTTGCCGCCGCTTTTGACGACGGGGTTTTTCTCGTTGGTACAACAGGTAACGTAGGCGAGCTAAACGACTGTCTGATTGCGCAACCGGGAAGTGTGCCGCGAGTGTTTACAGTCGGCGGAATGAATATGGGCACATTCTCATGTCAGACGAACTACACAAACTGCGGCGTACATGTCGGCTCCTCGCTGCGGGGCGGTGCAGACGTCGACATTAATGGGGTTCTGCGAGAAGGAGCGTATTCTTTAACCGACGTCACGGCTCCTACGCGGTTACGACGTGTGACGACTACTGATAACACTAAAACTGACGACCCTCTGGGACCACCGACAGGGTATGTGCACGAAGGAATCACCGGTGGTTCAAGTATAGCAGCCCCTGTCGTTTCCGGCAGCGCCCTGGTCGTCAAAGACTACCTGATCGATGACGGACGCTCCTGGGTTAATTCACCGGGTCGGCTCCATGCCGTGATGTTGTCGATGGCCGATCGTTGGCATTATGACACGCAAGATCGCGAGTCGTCTGGCGCTGATTCTGTCTCAGGCATGGGGCGATTTAAATTACGACCGATGAAAGCCGGGCTAACTGAAGTCATGAACCGTTGGTCTATCCGGACCCGTACATTTTCGTCCTCCGGAGGGCTCGTGGCGAGAAGTCCATGGTCTTCCCCGTTGCTGAGTTCTGCGGAAATGGTCAAATGCACGATGAACGTCCCTCAGGACCATCGTAACTCAACCGATCTGGCCAATTTGGATTTCGCTTTGTTACTCCGTCAACCCGTCGACGGCCAATGTGTCGAGGGCTATGGTGGCCTCATCGCTGCACAAACCGACGTAGGATATGACACGAAGAGAATGGCGGCGATCACAGCCGATGACGTCAACGGTGGTTTGGGAGGTGCTTGTGTGGAGTACTGGATAACGCCGAATCACATACCCGCCGGCGAATCCCAGATGACCAATACCTTTTGCTACGTCGGTACGATCGACGATCACGAACCGAATTGAGGCCACAGCGCAGACGAAGTGGACGAATTGAGCAATATTTGCCTATCAGGAGAATCAATCATGCTTTTTGAAAATCGGCTTCGATTCTTTGGAATCATCGCAGTTTCCTCATTTCTCGCACTCGGCGCTACTTGCACCGAAGAAGATGGCGAGAAGGACGACGATGCTGGATTGTTCGATGTCGAACCACAGGATTCGGTCGAAGATGAGATCGACTGTCTCGACATTTCAGATGATGAAGAATGTTCAGCTCAAGATCATTGTACTGTCTATGGGGCGTTAAAAGTCGATACGGAAGTTGCGCTTGGGTCGGAGTTGGATTGCGCAGACGACCTCGATCGTTGGTCGTCAACAGCATTTTGTGTGCGAGAGGAATGGACGATTTCCGACCACCAAATGAACTCGGCATATGCCCGATACGACGAAGAGGAAGATGAGTGGACGGTGTATTTTACTTACGACACTCCGGAAGGTCACGAAGAGATGGGGTTCTATTCGTGCGCTCAGATCCCCGAAGTTGAGCACGCTGAAGTACGCGAACTCTGTTACGAATGCCGATAATAATGTGGGGTTTGCAGCAAATCAGATTGCGGCGATGGCTTGGCGTGGCCATCGTAGCAGGGGTGGCAGCGATCGTCGGGTGTGATTCCGACGTACCGGATATCGATGAATGCGTGGTCGCCACCGCACCGGGTAAGAAATGGACAGACGCAGACGCCGATGAATACGTCCGGCAATTGCAGCCCCCGCCGGGGGACAGGGAGGAAAGACATGCTCTGTTCGTCGACGCACTCACAGCTTTCGGTGCTATGGAGGGCGATTTTGAAAGATACGAGCCATCTCTGGCGCTGCGCCACCACCGTGAGATGATGGCCGATTTCCATTTTCAACGAACCTTTGAAGAAGGCACCGCCGAAGCCATCGAAGCCTTCCAACGCTACCGCGATACTCTGGAATTGAAGGCCTTCGAATGTCCGTGAGCGCCGCTCGTTGTGACTCAAACTTCTCCGACAGCATCAGTTTGAATTTCCGTTCACAGTGGCGAATAATCCGACCTAATTTCTTGCGCCACAGTCAGAGCCGATCAAACCTGCAAAGTCCGGGTCGACGGATGGTCCGTCGCGCTGTGATATAGCCTGGGTAAGCAGGATGGTTCGATGCAACGACAGTGGTATCTCATCGACGATGAAGGGATTCATCCCCTGAGGCCAGACGGCGATGATTCTGATTTTTGGCACCATTTTAATCGCGGTGACGACGACGCGCCCTGGCCGCCGTTCAACCAGGTGGTGGTCGACGCCTCGCCGACGCGCACCGTGGAAGCGCTGCTTCGCACCGGTCCCGGTCTGGGGTTGGAGCTCGAGGAGGTCACCGACGATCCGAGCCGGTGGGAGGAATCGCTGGTGGTGGCCGCCGCCGAGGGGGTGACCGTGATCGGTGAGCCCGGGATCGACATCGACGAGGCGGTCATGGCCATGCCCTGGGCCGAAGAATTATTCGGGAATTTGCGCTGTGACGGGGCCTTTTTCGGCTACGACGACAGGGCGAAGACACTGCATCTGACCCGCTTCAAAGCAGGATGTTACGATTTTTCATGGTCTGATTCGTTGTTGCCCGGCCCCAGTTATGCGATGGTATTTGATGAAGAGGGTCGGTGTGCCGAAGGCGATCCGCGGCGTTTCGCGCTGAAGATGCTCGATATGCCCGAGACCAGCCCCCTGCTCGATCGGTACCAATTCGTCAGCCATATTCTGGCTGAGCTGGGATTGGAGACGATCCGCCCCGAACTTCTCGATTTGCCGGTGACGGCGGTGATCGCCACCAGGATAATAGGTCAGGCTGAACGGGAAGAGTCGACTTAGGATCACGAAACTGCTCTTACGGAGATTGAAAATGACGGGATGGACAAAGGGTTTTGGTCTGGTCGTGGCGACGGTGTTGGTAGCGGTAATGGCCGTCTTTGCCACAGGTTGCACCGATTACGAACGCGAAGTGGGTGGATCCTGTTATTATCACTCCGATTGCGAGGATCGCTGCGTGTCGGGTCGTCATTTTCCCGGCGGCATGTGCACCATTACATGTGACGGCGATTACGATTGCCCCACCGGCACCTATTGTATAGACCGCAGCGGCGGAATCTGTATGCTGGGCTGCGAGCGGCATCACGATTGCCGTCGCGATTATGAGTGCAGCCGTGAGAGCCGACACGGCAGCTCCGGACGCACCGACGTGTGCATCGGAGATTAAGTCACGTCTCTTCAGGATATTGAAATAGATCGACGAGGAATGTGTGGAACTGACGATCACCCCTGCCATTAAGACCCTCGTCGATCTGGGGCTCACCGAAGATCAGGTGGGCTATGATATTACGTCGGCGGCGTTTTTCGGGGCCGGTCAGATGGGCCGGGCCCGAATTATCGCCCGTCAAAAACTGGTCGTCGCCGGCGGTCCCGTGGCCCGCACCGTATTCAGGCGTGTCGATGAGCGGATCACCTTCGAGTCTGTCGCCGCCGAGGGTCAGTCTGTAGACGACGGCGACTTGATCGCCACCGTGGAGGGGCCCGTGAGCTCTCTGTTGAAAGGAGAGCGCACGGCCCTAAACTTTTTACAGCGAATGGGCGGAGTGGCCACCCATACGGCGGCTCATGTGGCGGCTGTCCCCGAGGTGTCGTTGCGAGTGGTGGACACCCGTAAGACCCTGCCCGGATGGCGTCTGCTCGATAAATATGCCGTGCGCTGTGGCGGTGGCCATAACCATCGTTTCAATTTGGCCGGCGGGGCGATGATCAAGGAAAACCATATCCAGGCCGCCGGCGGGGTGGCTGAAGCCATCGAGAGGGTTCGTCAATTTGCCCCTCATACGGTGCGCATCGAGGTGGAGGTGGAATCGATCGACGAGATCTCGCCCGCCGTCGACCACGGCGCCGACGTCATCTTGTTGGATAATATGGATAACCAGACCATGGCCGAGGCGGTGCGAATCATTCGCGATCATCGCCGTGGTCAAGAGGTGGTCATCGAGGCCAGCGGCAATATGGACATCGCCCGCATCGAGACGCTGGGCGGCGTCGGCCTCGACGTGGTCTCCGTGGGCGCGCTGACCCACTCGGCGCCGGCCGTCGATATTTCGATGCGCATGGAATAATTGATCATAGGGAGGATGCCGTGAGTCAGGAGCGAGCGCGACTTATCGTCGTCGAACAGACGACGTCGACCAACGAGTTGGCCATCGACGCCGTCGCCGACGACGCCCCTCATGGCACGGTCTATGTGGCCGACGCCCAGAGCGAGGGGAGGGGTCGCCGAGACGTGGGTGGTGAGCGGCGAAGCTGGTTTTCTCCGCCCCGTCGAAACCTCTATATGTCGGTCATCGCGAGGCCCGACCTGCCCCTGGATCGGGTCGCCCCGATCACCCTGGCCGTCGGGGCCGCCCTGGCTGATATGCTCCAGGAAAAAACAGGGGTCGACCTGTGGCTCAAATGGCCCAACGATCTCTATGTGGAGCGTCGAAAGTTGGGCGGTGTGCTCACCGAGGGGGTCACCGGCCCGGGCGGGCTGGAGGCGGTGGTCATCGGCCTGGGGTTGAACGTCAACGTCGAGGCCGATGAATTTCCCAAAGAGCTGCGTCCTCTGGCCACCAGCCTGCGCGCCGAGACCGGCGAGTTGGCCGACCGCCTCGATCTGGCGCTCACCCTGTCGCAGACCATCTTGGCTGCCTGCGGAGAATACGAGTCGCAGGGGCTGGAAGGGTTTTCCAGTCGCCTGGAGCGATTTGATAGGCTTCCGGGACGCCCCGTGCGGGTTCGAGAAAACGGCGCTTTTCGCCGCGGCGTAGCCCGGGGCATCGGGATGGGCGGTGGGTTGCGCGTCGAATTTAAGGACGGCCAGATCGTCGAGATCCAATCGGGAGAGGTCCAGGTCGAGGGGATCGGAAATAGCGGCGATTAGCCGTTGACAGGGGCGGCCATAGATGGTCAAGAAGCGACGTTGACGATGATTCGCATCACGGACGAGGCCCCCGGTGAACGACGACGGCGCCCGAACAGATAAGGTAGCAGCGCAGGTGGAGCGCCTGGTCACGGCTCAACCGGCTGCGGCGCCGGAGGCCGAGCGAGTCCGCCGACCATTTCCCGTGGTCGCCCGCCGTGAAGAGGGCGAACGCCATCTGGCACTTCAGGTCGAGGTCGATCGTCAATTCGACCAGGCCTTTGAGCGGCCCGGCCAATACGTCACCCTGGCCGGTGAGGGCTCGCCGCCGCGATTTTATGCGATCGCCAGCCGCATCGAAGCGGGGAGGTGGGAATTTCTCGTCGATCGCAAGGGAGAGATCGGCTCTGCGCTGGTTGATCTGGAGGTGGGCGACGAATTGTCAGTGAGCCTGCCCGAGGGCAGGGGCTTTGAGATCGCTCAACCACTGGGGGCGACGGCCCTTCTCTTTTGTACCGGCAGCGGCCTGGCCACGGTGCGCCCCCTTGTCGAGGCCTGGCTCGACGGGCCGAAGCGCCCCGCCGAGATCGCCCTGTATTATGGCGAGCGCCGCGTCGCCGATTTCGCCTACAATTCGCTGCTCGCCAGTTGGCAGAGCGAGGTGGGAGTTCAGGTTCACCTGGCCGCCGAGGAAACGGCACAAGCACACCGCTATGTCCAGCAGGCCTTCGCCGACGCCCACCCCCCTTTAGATGACGTCTACGTCTATCTGAGCGGGGCGGCGGTGATGGTCAAATTGGTGGCCGAAGAGGTGTTGAACCGCAAAATCCCGGTGGGAAGGATCAAGCTCAATATCTAAGGGGCGTCTGGTTGCCGTCGATCAGGCCTTGGGATATGGTGGCCGGCGCCAGCACTGGAATTTACCGGATCACTTTTGCCGGTGAGAAAAAAGAGGTTCCCGATGACCATGTCGTATTATCGCTTGATGGGCCAGATCTTCGTCGCCGTTCAGACCTGGGATAACTCTCCCGACGTCATGGAGGCCACGAGCAAAGTGGGATTGACCAAAGATCGGATCGCCGCCGGGCGTCTGCTGGTCGATGAGGGGCAGGCCCTGATCGCCCGAAGACAGGTCGAAGCCGGCGGGGACCGAATTGCGGGCCACAGCATTCACACCGCTGCCAGCGAGGTGGAAATGTGGCTGCAGACGGTTAGGTTCAGTCTCCGAGATCGTCTCGACGATCCGTCGGTCATCGATCGGGTCATCGACCATGGCCTCCACGCCGAAGACCATACGGTCACCGTCGTGGCCACCGCCCTTCGCGCCCTGGGGGTCCTGCGCACCGACCCGGCCGTGGAGCAAGCTTACGAACGGCGCCAGACTTTGCGCGATCTCATCGTGCGAGGGCGCACGTTGTTGGCCAAATTATTGGAGTGCACGGACGTGCTGGTGCGGGACAACGTCACCAGCCTTCGCAGCGATATCTTCGACCAATTGGAAGCCCATCGCCAGAAAATGTCGAAGTGGGTCCTGGAATTGGCAAAGAGCAGTGAAAAGATCAAAGATCAGCCCGAAATATTGGGGCTGCTGGGCTATGTTCCACAGGGAGTGGGGATTCCCGCCGGTGGGACCTCCTTTGCGGTGATCCTCCATCAGCGCGCCCAGCGCCAGGCGCCGGATCCGACCGAGCCGGGGTCGACCTCGGGGTGGTCCATCGGGCGGCAGGGACGGAATCGGGAAAATATGGGCAAAGGCTGGGTCGAACCTACGTTTGAAGGATGACCGTCGTGGGCGCCCCAGAGCCTTGATGAGTCCATACCGAGTGATGAGCCACATGGTTAATTGGCCCCATTAAACCGAAGTTTAACGCAAAGCGACGATGATGGAGAGGGATCTATACGACATTCTGGGGGTATCGCGCGACGCCGACACGGCAGAAATTAAAAAGGCCTATCGCAAGTTGGCGCGTAAATATCATCCCGACGTCAACCCCGACGACGCCGACGCCGAGGAGCGCTTTAAAAAGGTGTCCACCGCCTTCGAGGTGTTGGGTGATGCGGAAAAACGCAAGCTCTACGATGAATTCGGCCTCGACGGATTGCGGGAGGGCTTCGATGCGGAGCAGGCCCGAAAATACAAGCAATGGCAGGGCGCCGGCGGCGCAGGATTTGGCGGCGGTCGGCGCTATTATCGCTCCAGCGGCGGGGGCGCCGACTTTCAGGATATTTTCGGCGATATCTTCGGCGGCGGCGGCCGGTTTAAGACCAGCGGCTTTGGCGATGTCGGCGGTTTTCAGTCTCAGGCTCCCGTGAAAGGGCGCGATGTATCGGCGTCGTTGGAGCTCGACTTTTTACAGGCCATCGAGGGCGGGGAGATGGAGCTCGGCCTGCAGGGCCGGTCTCTGAAGGTGCGCGTGCCCCCGGGGGTGCGCGATGGCGAGCGACTTCGCCTCAAGGGAAAGGGCGGCGCCGCACCGCAAACGCCCTATGGAAAAGGCCAGCCGGGAGACCTCTTTTTGGAGATCTCCGTCAAGCCCCATGAATTTGTGCGCCGAGAGGGCCTCGATCTTTATCTGGACGTCCCGGTGTCAATTCCGGAGGCCGTCGAGGGTACTCAGATCAACGTGCCCACACCCTGGGGCGATTATAAGGTGACCGTCCCCGAAGGGGTCCACTCCGGCGCCAAATTGCGCCTCAAAGGCCAGGGCGTACGGCGGGGTAAAAAACGGGGAAATTTCTACGTGGTCATTCAAATCCGCACCCCCGATCGAATCGACGAGAAGGTGTTGGAGGCGGTGCGCCAGCTCGACGACGCTTACGAAGAGGATCTGCGTGGCGATCTGAGCTGGCAATGAAGGTTGATCGGTTGTCGGATTAATCGCCAACGAGCATTGACCGGGGCGGGGGAGTGAGTATCTTGTGCGGCCCGACGACGTCGATGAGAACTAGACGCAAGACGAGCCAACGGTTGACGCCACTAAGAGGAAGATCATGGATACGCTGGATGTGATGAAGAAAGCAGAAGAAGAGGGCGGCACGGAGCGCCGAAAGGCCCTCGAGCAGGTCATGATTAACGCCCGTGAGATGGGGTGTACCATGCAGGTTGGCGGCGGCCGCGCGGGGGGCATGAACCTTCGTTACGGCGCCATCGGCTACGCCGTGCTCGATATCAATACAAAGGGATTGGTAAAGCTGTACGCCTCGGCTCACCCTGGCAAAGATGCCCCCGACGAGTATCGAACGGCGGTCAACGCATTTATCGAGGGCCATGAGGCGCTGGAGCCTAAATCGTTTCCCATCAATACCTACGGCCACCTGGAAGACACCATCGAAGAGGTGGGGCCGGAAGTGCTCATCGATTTTATTGAGCACGTGGTACGGTTGATCCGTAAATTTTACTACGAGCCCTGGCGCGAACTCCACGAGGCTTGAACCTCGTCGACGTCCGGGGCTTGTGACCGCCTGCCGCCGAAGCGGCTGCGGGCGGTGTGTTCTGAAGGGAAGGGTTCATGACGTCCAATACGGTGCCAAGGGATTCACACTCGGCCCCCAGGCGGGACGACTCTGGCCCCTCTGCGGCCGACGGATCGGATTCGCCGATCGAGAAGCGAAAGCCCGCCGAGATCTTCAGCGCCGAAGATATCGCCAATAGCGTCAGCCACGGTATTGGCCTGGGAATGAGCATCGCCGGCCTGGCGCTGCTCACAGTGGTCGCTGCCCTTCAGGGAGGCACGCTGGAGGTGGTCAGCGCCACGGTCTACGGGGTCACCCTGGTCCTGCTCTTTGCGGCGTCCACCGTCTATCACAGCATGACCACCGCCACCCTTCGCAGGATCTGGCGGGTCGTCGATCATAGCGCCATCTATTTGCTGATTGCCGGGACCTATACCCCGTTTACCCTCATCACATTGGGTGGCACCTGGGGATGGACGATCTTCACTATCGTCTGGTCCCTTGCCGCCTTCGGGGTGCTCTATAAGATCTTCTGGTTCGGGCGTATCCGCGGGCTCGGCATGGGCCTGTACCTGGGCATGGGCTGGACCATCGTCATCGCCATCAAGCCCCTGCTGGAGAATCTCCATACCGGCGGGTTGATCCTCATGTTCGGCGGCGGGCTCCTCTATACGGGAGGGGTGATCTTCTACGCCTGGGAGAAGCTCTTCTTAAACCACGCCATCTGGCACCTCTTCGTGCTCGCCGCAGCGGTTTGCCATTATCTGGCGATCCTCTTCTTCGTCATTATGTGACGCTCGCGTTGCTCGCGGTGGTTTGGTCTCTTCGCTCCCGTGGTTGGTGGTTCGGTCGCTTCGCTCCTGTGGTTGGTGGTTAGTAGTTGGTCGTTCAATGAGCGAGGAGGAGCGGACCCTCGGCGATCGTCGCAGCGCGTCGTTAACCACAGAGAGCAGAGCGAACGTAACTACGAACCACAAACCACCGCGAGCAGCGCGAGCAACGCGAGCGAGTTGTAACGAAGGGAATCTTTCTCTATGCTTTAGGCGTTGTATAGACGCACTAAAGTAAGCAGCACCCCTGCGCTCAATTCGGGGCGAAGGGCAGTTCCCCCCGGTCCGAGGAGGACATTTGGATACTCTCGACGTTGTAAAAAAAGCTGAAGATGACGGTGGAACAGAGAGGCGCAGGATCTTTGAAGAGGTCTTGATCAACGCCCGCAATATGGGCTGTGAGATGCAGATCGGCGGCGGTCGTGCCGGCGGCATCAATCTGCGCTACGGCGCCATCGGCTACGCCGTGCTCGACATCAACTGCCTCGGTGTAGTCAAAGTCTACGCGTCGCCACATCCCGGAAAAGATCCGGAAGACGAACACCGGGCGTCGATCAACGGATTTATTGAAGAATCCGAGGAATTGGAGCCCAAGTCCTTTCCGGTCAATACCTACGGCCACCTCGAAGATCCGATCGAGGAGATCGGCGCCGAGCCGGTGGTTAGATTCATTCAGCACTCCGTCGAATTGATCAGAAAATATTATTACGAGCCCTGGTTCGAGCTTCACGAAGCCTGATCTGGCGTTGGTTCGTAGAAAAAAAAGCCCCCCGCGCTGAACTGCGCGGGGGGCTTTTTTTT
>SLJM01000225.1 GCA_007135085.1 Myxococcales bacterium | reverse complement strand
GTCCACAGGCCATCCCTGGCCTGGCAGTATGGTCCACAGGCCATCCCTGGCCTGGCAGTATGGTCCACAGGCCATCCCTGGCCTGGCAGTATGGTCCACAGGCCATCCCTGGCCTGGCAGTTATGCAGCATCACTATTCGTAGCTTTTTTCGACCCCCTTCGTCGAATAGCCGGGGTCGCTTGCCGAAAGCCCCTTCGTTGAATCACCACGATGGCCCGGGCGCTCCTTCGCCGGCTCACCACGATGGCCCGGTCTACCCCTCAGTCGAACGTAAACGGCACGTTCGACAGCTCCCCACCGCGCAGGCTCCCAACGGTCCGGTATCGAACCACCGCAACCCCCCAGAGTTGGGTCGCACTACTGATCCTCCCCACAAGCCAAAGGCGTAGTGGGGAGGTGGGCGCGAGCGGGGTTTGCGAGCGGCCGGAGGGGTAGATCGGACCATCGAAATGATCGGCGAAGGAGCCCGAATCACCACGATGGTCCGGGCGCTCCTTCGCCGGCTCACCACGATGGCCCGGTCTACCCCTCAGTCGAACGTAAACGGCACGTTCGACAGCTCCCCACTACGCTTTCAGCTTGTGGGGAGCGTCAGTAGTGCTCCCCACCGCGCGGCTCCCTTGAAATTGACGAGGTTGGGCCGACATAAAAGCTCGCAGGGCGTTGGTTGTTGGTCAATGAACTTCGCGGCGATGCCTGATATGCTCGACGGGCTTTCGGGACGCGGTCTGCAGGACCGAGCGATAGAGTAGAGGAGTTGGATTGAGCCCCTTTTTGACGGGACAGGGTAAGTGGATGTTCGCCACGGGGGCGATCTTCGTCATCCTCGGCGCATTGCTGCGCGAGCCCTTGCTCCTGCTCATCGGGCAGATTCCCTTCGCTTTGTTGCTCGTCTCCGTAGCCTCCCTGGTCCCGGCGGCGAGGGCGCTGGATCGGCGACAATGCAGCTTTTGCCTCGATAGCGACGGCGCCGAGCCGTCGGTGATGGTCCTTCGAGGAGGGCGCAAGAAGTGCCTTGCGGTCTGGCTCGAAAATAGATCCGGTATTCGGCTCCACACAGTGGAACTCGAGCCTCACCTCGGGGGCGACGTGGTCATCGAGGTGCCGGAGCAGAAGCTGGTGGTGCATCCCACAGAAGCGCTGCAATTCGAGATCGACGTGGAGCCCACCGGCGTGGGCCGGTCCAGTCTCCAGGGGTTTGACGTAGTCCTCAACGACCGTTGGGGATTGGTGGCGGCCAGAGATTATCTTCCCTGCGTGCAGGTATTCGCCTCCTATCCAGCGATGAGCGCCCGGCGGCGTCGGGGCCAGACGGTGGCTCGCCCGTCGGTGGCCAGGGCAGCGCGGGTCGTCAACCGCCGCACCCGCTCGGGCACCGACCTTCGTGAATTGCGGGATTATCAGCCCGGAGATCCGCTCCGATCCGTCGCCTGGAAGGCCACGGTACGTCAGCGGCGGTTGATCACTCGTGAATATGACGACGAGCGAACCCAATCGGAATATCTGGCCCTCGATATCTCGAGCTCCATGCGTGCGGGAACGCCGAGAGGTGTAAAATTCGAACATGCCCTCCAGATCGTGGCCCAGCACTGCGCCGCTCATCTGGAGCAGGGGCGGCGCGTGGGCCTGTGGACCTTTGACGGGAGCATCTATGGTCGGGTCGACGCCCGACTGGGCCGTCACCAGCGGCGTCGAATACAACGTCATCTGGTGGGTCTGAAGACCGTAGTATCCGAGGGCCGGACCCTCCTCGACGGTGAAGACCTGGAGGCGGCGCTGGCCGACTACCTCTTGGTTCAGGAGCGGCTCGACTTCCGACGGGGCAGGGGATTGCGGGGCAAGGTGGACGGCTCGTTGCTTCGGCGCTGGCTTCGCTCTCGACTCCGCGACGAGGAGCGGCAATGGGGCGGCGGGGCCGAAAGCTACGCCGTGGTCGACGATACTTCCGACGTGGTGCGCCGCTTCTTCAGGCTCCGGGGCCTGCCGCTCGATCCGCCGGCCGAGGTTGACGCCGGTGAGAAATTGTCGGGCTTTCAAGAGGTGATAAAGGCTCTTGTCCAGCGTGAGATGGCCGGCGCGCGGCTTACCATCGTCAGCGACCTCTGCGGGCTGTCGGGAATGGAAATCTTAGAAGATCTTGTGGGTGCCGCCAGGCGGCGGGGCTCGGAGATTCGAGTGATCGCTCCCTTTACCCCATATTATACGAAGTTGAGAGACGACGATGAGCCCATGGATGACCTGGTGGTCGATCTCTTCACCCGAGCGGAGCGACAGGACCGGCTCGCCGTGGCTCAACGCCTGGAGGCGCTGGGCATAGGTGTGCGCTTTGTGGGGCCCTAATCGTCTGGCTGGTCCTCGATGGCGCGCAGGAAGTTGCGGAAATACACCCAGCCGCTCCAGAGGCTGAAGAAGACCGATATGACGAGCAGCCAGAAGCCGAGAAGGTGGAAGTTGACCTCGATGGTGAACAGCCCGAAATAGCTTATCTCGTAGGTATAGTGGACGATCAGGCCCAGAAGGCCCGTCATCTGGAAGGCGGTCTTGAGCTTGCCGCCGCCGCCGGCGGCGATGACCATGCCCTCATTGGCGGCCATGGCGCGAAGGCCGGTGACCGAGATCTCACGGGCGATGATGATGATCACGATCCAGGCCGGAAGCCGGCCCAGGGGGATGAGCATGACCAGGGCGGTCATAACCAATAATTTATCGGCCAGGGGATCGAGGAATTTCCCGGTCATGCTGACCAGGTTCTGGCGCCGGGCGATATAGCCGTCGAGCCAGTCCGTGATCGAGGCCACCCCGAAGAGCAGGACCGCTACGATTCCGCTGAGGGGATCCCCATAAAAGATGAACAGGGCCACCAGCGGAATGAGGGCGATGCGAAAGAGCGTCAGGATATTGGGGATATTGACGATGTCCTGACGGATCGTAGACGCACTCGACGCTGTCACTGCTCATCCTCTTCGACGGTATAATTTTGATACCAGTAATATACGGAGGCTACATATTGGCGGGTCTGGGCGTAGGGAATCCCGTCGTGGCGCCGCACGGCCACGTCACCGGCGTTATAGGCAGCCAGGATGAGGTT
>SLJM01000040.1 GCA_007135085.1 Myxococcales bacterium | reverse complement strand
TTCGTCAGCTTCTTCCGCATGCTCAGCGAGATGATGGGCGGCCGCCTGCAGGCCTGGACGCGCAAACAGGGCTCGGCAGACCGAATCGTGACCTTCGGCGTCAAAACTACGGACAGGCTCAGGGCCTCGATTCGCTTCGGCCAAAAGGGCTACGACTTCGCCCTCGAGCCCACCGTCGATGGGGAGTTCCTCTTCGCCTGGGAGCGGGTCCATCTGCCCGGCGACGATGACGAGCGGAGCAAACCGGTCTCCCTCGGTCAGGGACATATGGAGTCGCGGCTGCGACAGGAGTCGCAATCGCAAAAGCTCAACACCTTCTATGAGTCCATGGCAAGCTGGAAGGTCTTTCACTTCCACGACACCAGCGACACCGCCGGGGTCAAGCGCCTGGGCGCCCTCCACGACAACGAATACCTGCGCCCCGACGCCTCCAACCTGGCCGCCTTTTTATATCGCCTTCGTCACGAGGAATCGTCGACCTACGAGCAGATCCGAAAGACTGTGCGCCTGGCCATCCCCTTCTTCGATGATTTCGTCCTCAAGCCCCGGCAGCTGCCCACCGAGGAGCAGCAGATCCGCCTGCTGTGGCGCCAAAAAGACAGCGATTATGCCTTCTGGCCCAGCCAATTATCGGACGGCTCGATTCGCTTTATCTGCCTGGTCACCGCCCTGCTCCAGCCCGACCCGCCGTCGACGATCATCATCGACGAGCCCGAGCTGGGCCTCCACCCCTATGCCATGACCCTTCTGGCCTCGTTGGTGCGCTCCGCTTCAAAAAAGATGCAGATCATCATCTCCACCCAGTCCGTCCCCCTGGTCAGCGAATTTTCCATCGACGATCTCATCGTCGTCGAGCGCCACCGCAACACGTCGACCTTCAAGCGCTACGAACAAAAGGACTTCGAGGATTGGCTCCAGACCTATACGGTTGGCGAGTTGTGGGAGAAGAATGTGCTCGGCGGGAGGCCCGATAAATGATCGCCCTCCATATCATCTGTGAAGGTCATACGGAGGAGATGTTCGTCAACGAGGTGCTGGCCGCCCCGTTTTCCACTCTGGGAATCCACCTTCACCCCGCATTGATCGGCCGCCCCGGCCACCTCGGAGGCGATTTCAATCTGGACCGGCTGGTCACAGATCTTCGCTTCCTGCTCCACCAGGACGACTCCTCCTATTGCACCACCTTCTTTGATTATTACGGCCTCTCCGCCACCTTTCCCGGCAAACGAGAGGCCGACAAATTAAGAGAGACCGCCGACAAATCGGGCTATCTGCTCTGGGCCCTGGAGGAGACGCTGCGAGAGGAGTTCGACGACCGCCAGATGGAGCGCTTCATCCCCTATGTGCAGATGCACGAATTCGAGGGGCTGCTGTTCAGCGATCCCCAGGCGCTGGCCACAGGGATCAACCGACCTGAGCTGGCCGAGAAATTTGCCGCTATTCGCCGCCAATTCCCCACCCCGGAGGATATCAACGACTCCATCGTCACCGCCCCCAGCAAGCGCATCGAAAAGCTCTTCGACGCCTACGAGAAGCCGACCCATGGCTCGCTGGCCGCCCTGGAGATGGGCCTGGCCACCATCCGCGGTGAATGCCCCCTCTTTGACCGGTGGCTCCAGACCCTGGAGGGGCTGGCATCCCCCGGGCGGCTTTTATAACCGGGCCGTCAGGCCGTGGCCCCGGCCTCTTCGCAATATTGGAGCGCCTGACGGACACGGACCTTCCCGTTGTAGAAAGGCTCGTTTTCCATGGCGGTCTGCAGATTTTGTTGGGCGTCGTCCAGGTTGTCTCGCACGCCCTGGATCAGGCCCATCAGATGATGGTGGCGAGCCCATCCTCCCTGGATGGAGGCCGCCTCCTCCAGCGATTTGGCGGCCCGTGCCGGCGCGCGGGCGACGCCGTCGCAGACGGCGACCTGGCAATACATCTCGTAGGCCTTCGTATCCTTGTCGGCGGACTCGAGCTTCTTGGCCATATCGCGACTAAACGCGGACAGCGTCTTTCGCTTCAGGACTTTTTTGAGGGATTTCTCGAGCCCCAGGTCCCGAACCGATTCTCCCCGGTCGAGGGCCGAGAGCACCGACGAGACGCTCAAGTCCCTCTCATCATCTTCCAGAACTTCCTGGAGGTTGAACTCCTCAACGAGGACGGGATCGAGGATAAGTTCGCGCATCAACAGAGCTTTGAAGGCTTCTTTGTTATTCATTTTGGGCATTCTCTCTTTCTCCTCTAGAAAAATATCGCAAGACTCGCACAACTTAATGAAACAGACCGATCCAATTTGCAAGGACGTCGCACTAAACTGGACACGAAGAAGAAAGTGTCCAGACCATCGAGGTGATTGGTCTCCTTCGCCGAGCATCTCGATGGCCCAATCTACCCCTCCGACCGTTTTATTCTTCACCCTGGTTTTTTTTCGCCTTTGAAAAGATGATGTTGAAATTCCGAACCACCGATCCACCGACCGTTAGGTAGACGATTCGTTCCACTTCTCAGGAGGAATCAATGGAGATCGAAATTCGACCGGCCCTGGCACAAGAAGCGGGGCCGCTGGCGGCGTTGATGAATATGGCCGGCGAGGGAATCCCCCTCTATCTGTGGACGCGAATGGCCGAGCCTGGACAGGATCCCATGGAGGTCGGCGCCGGCCGGGTGCGCCGTGACGAGGGCGGCTTCAGCTACCGAAACACCTTCGTCGCCGAAGTAGACGAAGCGATGGGCGGGATGTTGCTCAGCTACCGTCTCGATGACCCCTATGAAGTGGGAGCCCTCGAGGAGTACCCGGAGGTGGTGCGGCCACTGGTCGAGCTGGAGGCGATGGCCCCCGGCTCCTGGTATATCAACGCCGTGGCGGTCTCTCCCGATTTTCGTCGACGGGGGGTCGGCACGGCGCTGATGAACTACGCTGAAGAGTTGGCCCGAGATGCGGGCACCACCGAGATAAGCCTCATCGTCGCCGACGAGAACGGCGGCGCCGTCGATCTCTACCAGAAACTGGGTTATCGACAGCGAGGTTCGCGCCCGGTCGTCGGCTTTCCCGGATTTGCGCACGCCGGCAACTGGAGCCTGCTGGTCAAGTCCATGGACTGAC
>SLJM01000059.1 GCA_007135085.1 Myxococcales bacterium | reverse complement strand
TGGTGGCCAACAGGGCAACCAATTTGGAAGCGGCCCCATGGGCGGCGGCCAACAGGGCAACCAATTTGGAAGCGGCCCCATGGGCGGCGGCCAACAGGGCAACCAATTTGGAAGCGGCCCCATGGGCGGCGGGCAGTTCGGAGGAACGCCGGCACCGGAGCCACCAAAAGAAGAGAAGAAGGAAAATGCTGCGGGGATCATGAGCTGGGACGAGATTGCGGCCAGCTCTCGAGAGGATGAAGAAGCGGAAGAGGCCGACGCCCTGTCGACGGATTTTCAGCGCATCAAGAGCGCCAAGGAGGAGAAGTCCAATCCGATTATCATCGTCGGCGCTCTGGGACTGGCGGTGTTGGTGCTCGGATTCGCCCTTCTCAGCGGAGGCGGTGGGTCCGGCCCCGGCGCCGGCGAGCATGAGACCTTTGAAGATTGGCCCTATGTCGACCTGGAAGTGCGCTGTCACGATACGGCCTCTTGTCAACGAGAGGCGGAACGTCAATATGAGTTGGGCATCGATCTGCTGGAGCGCCACGCCGTGGAGACGGGAAATCTCTTCGACGGCTATGTCCATCTGCTCAAGGCCCAGGAGCTCCTCAAACAGGGCGGTATCGAGGCCATTCCCGATGAAATGAACGAGTGGCAGCCCAGCCACGACCGGGCGAGGGAATCGCTGGACAGGACCTTCCGGGAACAGAGAATGCGTTTTCATCAGGCCGCCCAGCGGGGTCGCCACAGTGAGATGGTCGGTGTTCTCGACGAGATTCAGGTGCATTTTCCAGATCGCACAGCCCGCGAGAATCGCTGGGCTCGTGAGCGAGAGCGCCAGATGAGAGCCGAGGGTACTTATCCGCGACGTCGATGAGACGAGGAAGCAAGGGAGAGCCGTGAATAACTCGCGCCTGAATCGGCGTTATTGGCGAGCTGCGGGGCTGGCACTGCTGTGTCTGGTCGCGAGCGCCCTGGTCCTCGGTTGCATGGGACCAGAGCAGCGTGGGGATCACGCCATGGAGATGGGTCGATACGACATCGCCCTGGAATATTACGACGAGGAAATCAGCAGGGGGTCTCGCGATCCCGACCTGTATTATCGTGCCGCCGTCGCCGCTCAGCGCCAGGGGGCGTTCGCTCGGGCCGAGCGCTATTATAGCCAGTCTCTGCGCTACGGCGGGGGCAATGAGGTGGCCCGGGCGCTGGCTGAATTTTATATTCAGACCAGTAATTTCTCCCAGGCCGTGCGGGTCCTCCAATTTTTGGTCAGCAGTGAAGATGACGACGCAAATATTCAACCCCTGTACAGCAATATCGGCACTGCCCTGATGTATGCGGGAAATTATCTGGACGCCGAGTTTTATTTACTCCTGGCCCAGCAGATGAATCCCGAAGATCCGATTCCCTATATCAACCTGGGAGTGCTCTACGACAGGCATCTTCGAAACCGGCCCAAGTCGGTCATGTTTTATAATTGTTATGCCGAGATGGCCCCCGACGGCTCGCGCACCCGACAGGTGCGGACCCGACTTCGTGAGATCGAAAACCAGGGGCGCGTCGATACGTCGCGTGTAAACCTGACCTGTGGCGAAGAATATCGAATGGCCGAGGTGGAGCATGTGGACCTGAGCCAGGTTTTTGATCTGGGGCTGGCCGAGGAGGGGGCCGAACAGGAGCGGGCCCTGCAAGGGTTGGCGGAGGATGGAGAAGTCGAAGGTGGCCAGGCCGACGGTGAAGAGGTCCCCGAACTTCGCATCGTTCACAGCTCACCAGCAGATGAGAGCGAGTCTGAAGTCGCCAGCCAGGCTCCGATGGCGGCAGCGGAAACAGCCTATGAGTCGGGTCGTTATGATGAGGCCGTAGAGCATCTAGAATCTATCCCGGCCCAGGAGCGCTCACGGGCGCAGCAACATTTATTGGGCCAAGCCTACCGGCAGACCGGTCGTTTTGAAGAGAGTGCCCAGGCGTTGGAAAGAGTCCTTCGAGAGCGACCTTCACCGGAACTGGCGCGGCTGTTGATCGCCAACTATGATGAATTAGATGATCAAGAGTCGAAGGCCAGAGTATGCGAACGCTTTTCCGGATGGCCGGATTACGCGTCAGCTCTCGAGGCCTGTGAGTGACGAGGCCGACTATGCGCCGTCGAAGACCATTCAGGGGACAGCGTCCTCCAATTCCCGGCCCGGGCTGGCTGCGAAGCCCCCGGGGGGCGACGATGGTGGAGTATCTGGTGATGCTCATTTTGGGGGTGTTGATCTTGTTGGCGGCGTTGCAGATCTTCGGCAACGGCATCATGTACGAGCTCGATCGAGCCACCAATTATATCGCCTCCGCCGTCGACGAAGATGCCCGCGGGCACGGTGATGAGCGGCAGCGAACTCCAGAGAGGGCTTCTTCCGACGGTGAACGGAGCACTACGGCCAGCCGAGATCGAGACGGCGGGGCAACTGCAGCTGCCCCGCGATCAGGCCGGGACAGCCAGGAAATCCAGGTGGAAGAACAGGAGGAAGATACTCCCGGCTCGGTGGGCGGGGTCAACCCCTTTATCATCCTCCTCGTCATCGGCGGGATCATCGCCGCCGGCTATTTTATGTTTGGCGACGGCGATTAGGGCTGATCGACAACCTTGATCGACAATCCTATTCCACGGCGGAGAGAACCCACTGGAAGAGGAACAGGCCGAGCATCACGTAGAGCAGATCCATGGCGACCATTGCCTGAACCCAGGGGGCGACGTCGGCCCAGGCGGCACCATCGAGAAGCGCTGAGGTGACCTGCACGCCAGCGATGAGCAGAGGCACCAACAAGGGATAGAGGACGATGGGAAGGAGCACCTCGCGCAGCTCACTGCGCACCAGCATGGCTGCGACCACCGTTCCCAGGGCGGAAAACCCGACGGTGCCGGCGACGACGGTGGCCACCAGGGGCCCGGCGATGGTCGATACGTCCACGGAAAAGGTAAAAATCAACAGGGGGATAAGGGCCAGCTCGAAGAGGAGCATAAACAGCAGATTGACCAGAAATTTGCCAAGATAGAGGCTGCGCTCGCTGCCGGGAATCAGCGCCAGGGCGCGCAGGCAATCGCCCTTGGCTTCGTGTTGAAAGGTTCGGGCGATGGC
>SLJM01000085.1 GCA_007135085.1 Myxococcales bacterium | reverse complement strand
TACGAAGCGCCGCGGCGTGCTCTTCCTCGGCATGGGCCATGGCCTTGCTCATGGCCTCGTCGGCCCTGCTGTGGGCGGCCTTGTCGTTGGCCGTGGCCTGCATCCACAGCGCCTCCTCGAGCATCTCCTCTCGATCGCGAAGGATGGTCTCGATACTGACCAGCAGATTCTTCACCCGCCGCTGACGGCTCTTCCACCTGCCTATGGCGCGGATCCAATCGGTCAATTCTTCGGATTTTTCCTGCCTGCTCATGGTGCGCTCCTGGGCGTATCGCGAAATTGGCTGACTCATCGCATACGGCAGCCCGGCCCTGCGACATGGTCCGAACCTAATCACAGACATCATATTTCAACCTGCCCGGCGGTGGGTTGATGATAGGTTTGGGTTTCTCAATCCCCCCGAGCGCTCACGGGGAGGGTGAGGTCAAGCCATGCTTTTTGGAGATCGCCTGTCGTGCCTAAGTTCAACTCGCGCGCGCCCACTGTAATCGCCCGTCGCACCGGAGTAGATCGTCATGGCAAGTAGCCCTAAAAAGACCGGCTGGTCCGATATGAGTCCCCCTCGGCTATTGACGGTTATCTTTTTCTTGAGCGGTGTCTGGCTGATGGCCTCGCCATACTTGCTCGACTTTGCCTGGGAGCCCTCGGCCTGGTGGAACGCCCTGGTCATTGGCGCCGCCCTGATCGTGGTCGCCGTCATTCGCTTCGTCGCCCCCCATCGCTTTCACGGACTTCAGTGGACGGCCCTGATCCTGGGGGCCTGGATGATCGCCAGTCCCTTCGTCGCCGAATACGCCGACGTGGCCGCCGCCTTCTGGAACGCCCTGCTCATTGGCGTCATCGTCGTCTTCGCGGCCACCCTGGCCGCCGCCCAGCCCGCCCCGCGGGCAGCCTAGAAACATCGAGGGCATTTCTTACCGCAAAGGGCGCAAAGTTCACTAAGGTTTTGTTGGTAAACCTGCGCCGTCGATAGCGCACCCAACCAAACCCTTAGAGTCCTTCGCGCCCTTCGCGGTAGATCAACTCACTCGAAGGTCTCGGCGCCCTCTTCACTCGTCGCTTCGACGAGTGAGCACGATGGGCTCCCCGCGGGTGATGATCATGGTATGCTCGAATTGAGCGACCAGCCCCTTATTCTCGGTCTCCAGGGTCCAGCCGTCGTCCATCTCGTCGACCCTCCTGGCTCCCATGGCCAAAAAGGGTTCCAGAGTCAGGACCTGCCCCTCTCGAAAGCGTCGCTTTTCGCGGCGCTTATAAAAGTGAGGGATAAAGCTTGGCTGCTGGTGTAATTTTTTGCCGATGCCGTGGCCGCCCAAATTTTCGATGACCGTATAGCCCCGCTCTTTGGCCAGGCCCTCGACGACGCGGCCCACCAATTTGATGGGCCGACCGTGGCGCGCCAGATTCATCGACTTCTCGAGGGCCTCTTTGGTGGCGTCCAACAGATCTTGTTTTTCCTCGCTGATCTCGCCGACGCCAAAAGAGGCGCCGCTGTCGGCGAAAAAACCGTCGAGCTCGGCGGAGACGTCGATATTGACCAGGTCGCCCTCTTTGATCACCAGATCGCCGGGGATCCCGTGGGCGGCCCGCTCGTTGACGCTGATACAGGTGGCTCCCGGAAAGTCGTAGACCAGCTCCGGCGCCGACTGAGCGCCGTGCTTTTCCAGGTTGGCCCGGCCTATATCGTCGAGCTCTTTGGTGGTCATCCCCGGCGCCAGGTGGGCGTGCATGATCTCAATGGTCTCGGCCACCACGGCGCCGATGCGCTTTAATTTTTCGATGTCTGACTTGGTCAATCCCATCTCGACTTCACTTTCGGTCATAAGGGTTTGTCTTCCTCATTTTCAGCACGACTTATTACACAACCCCGGCCGGGTGTCACCCTTCTCTACGGGCCGACTCGCCTTATCTTCATTCTTGCTAACCCAGACCGCACCACACTCATGCCCACGGGAGCTTCCATGACCTCCACTGACCCAGGTAGACTTCGTCCCCCGCCGCGAGAGCGTTTCACTGGCGACACCCTGGCCTTCGACCTCGACCAGGTCTTCGATGAACTGGCAAGCGAGTCCTTTCACGAGATCGACGGCCACCACCAGATCGCCCTATTCAAAGATGGCAATTCAACGGTCATCGCATTCCTATTCGACACTGACGGCTACCTGCCCGACCACCAGGCCGACGGCTTCGTCACCATTCAGGTCATAGAGGGACGGCTCAATATCAGCACTCCCGACGAGGAATACGATCTGGGCACCGGGGGACTTCTCCTCTTTCGCCCCGGCGTCCCCCACGACGTGCTCGCCACGGAGCCATCAAAGATGTTGCTCACGGTCCACCTGGAGAGGTGAGCCCTAAAGGTGGTTAAGAAAGTAGGCAAAATAGTCGGCAATTTGTCGACAATAGAGATAGGTGGTGCGCAAACACCGTGAGGGACCCCTCAACCAGGAGGCCGCCGTGACCTATCTCGACGACAGCCGACACCGCTGGCCGGGCCAACACACCGGCCAGTGGGAAGCCCACTTCCAGCGCCTCTTTTTAGAGCTTCGCACAGTCTCTCACGAGCCCATCTCGATGGTGCGCGCCGCACTATATTCGCCCCACACCCGAACGGCGCGCCGGGAGCGACTTCTCGTCTCCCTCATCGACCATCCCCACAGTGAGGCGAAGAGCCTCCTCGAGGATCGGCGTATCTATCTCTATGGCGAACGGCAGCGCTTCATTCGCCGACTGGCGATAAAGCGACGCAGGCGACGTGTGGGACGGCGCCAGTTCGCAAGATCTGCTGCCTGAGAGTGATCTGCTTGCTACGAGTTCTGAGGCGTCGATATTTGCACCAAAGATCGCCGTCCTCTACGCCGTATCGAGTTATCGCCGATGCTCCAACCAGCTCAGAATCCCGCTTCGCGCACCTATACTAGCCGCTCCTTTCCCAGGCCACGCATCGTCCTGTCTCAATGCCTGGAGTTGGAGGCCTGCCGCCACGACGGCCAGCGGATCCGAAATTCCTTCGTCGCCCAGCTCATGGACTTCGTCGATCTGATCCCGATCTGCCCGGAGGTCGAGATCGGCCTTGGCACTCCCCGGCCCACAATCCGAATGGTGGCCCG
>SLJM01000090.1 GCA_007135085.1 Myxococcales bacterium | reverse complement strand
TCATCGACGTCTTTAACCTCTTCGGCCTGCGCCAGGCGCTGCTCGGCGAGGAGCCCGAGGCCTTTTTCTGGCTCTACTGGTTCGACGTGCCCGTGGAGCTGCCCATGCAGTGGCTGCTTCTGGCGTGCCTTGCGGCGACGTTGTTCATGAGCGCCGGCGTGGCCTACGGCCGTCGCGCTCAGGAGGCCTTCGACTTCTCCCTGCTCTTTGCGGTGGGCGCCATTCTGATGCTCCTCGAGGATCACTCCGAGGTGCGCCACTTCCTGCGCATGCAGCTCGAGGGCGACGCCGGCGGCGCCGACGGCCTCTACGGCACGTTGGGGACCATGGTGGAGCTCATGTATTTCGCCACCTTGGGCGGCCTGCTCCTCTTCGTCTTTTTGCGCTTTCGAAAGCTCTTCTGGGATCTTCCCCAGGTTCGCAAATTCATGCTCATCGGCTACGGCATGTACGGCCTGGCCGCCGGCTCCTCCTGGCTTGGCAGCGCCTTTCGCGACAATACGGAGTCCTTTCGCGATCTCTACAGCCTGGTCGGCCAATTTTTCATGGACCTTCTCTTCGTCACCGGCGGTGAAACGGAGAAGCTATATCACCGCATCGAAGCCTCCTTTGCCGAGGCCAACGACCACCCGCTGGGTTATTATTTTATGGACCGGGTCTACGAAGAATCGGTGGAATTACTCGGCGCCAGCGCCCTGCTGGTGGCGGCCATGCTCTTTCTCAAAGCACAGCGCGACGGCCTCCCCCACCAGGCCGATGGCGAGGCCGACGGCAACAAGTAGTTCAGGCGGCGCCTTCCCCTTCGTTCTTCATCCACAGGTCGCGCTGCGGGAAGGGAATGACGATCCCCTCCTCGTCGAGGCGATAGACGATTTGCCGCAATAATTCGTCACGAACGGACCAGAAATTGGGGGTCTCCACCCAACCGCGAACGAAGAAGTCGATGGAGCTATCATTGAGCTCGCTTATCATGACCATCGGCTCCGGATCTTCGAGGACCAATTCGTTTTCGTCGAGGATATCCAAGAAGACCCGCCGGGCGTGGTCCATATCGGTGTCGTAGGCCACGCCGACCTCCAGATCGACGCGCCGCGTGCCGGAGGCCGAGAAATTGGTGATCGGGCTGCCCCAGACCGCGGAATTCGGGAAGTTGACCACCTTGTTGTCGGGAGTGGTCAGGATGGTCGACACCAGAGTCATATCCCGCACGGTGCCCATCGTCCCGCTGACCTCGACGAAATGTCCCACGTCAAAGGGCTGATAGAGTAGGATCAACATGCCGGAGGCAAAATTGGACAACGTATCTTTAAGCGCAAAACCAAGCACCAGGCCCGACACACCGAGTCCGGCGATGAGCGCCGAGGTGTCGATCCCCAGGTTGCCCAGGCCGATGATGAGCGCAAATAATAGGGTCGACTTGCTGGCCACGTTGGTGGCGAATTGGCGAAGCAGAGGCGACGGTTTCAGGTGGGAGCGGTCAATTGCTGCCGTGATCGCCCGTCGAGCAACCCGGGACAAGACCCATCCCACCAACAGGATCAGCACGAAGACGACAAAATTTCGCAACAGCGCCAGACCCTCGGCGGCCAACCAGGCGGTCACCAGATCCTGGACTTCCACATAATCAAAATCGAACATCACTACCTCGCCACTTCGTTGCCAAGAATCGGAAATAGACCATCGTCGACGCAGGATCACTTTCTCGACGCCTACGTCAACCTCGTGGCCGTCGCAACGCAGGCTGGCAAGGCGGCGGCCTCGTCGGTTAGACTTATCGCCGCGCGCATACGCAAACCACCCCACACTTCGAGCACACTATGACTCAAAGAGCCTCACAACTCGCTGTCCTTGTCCTGATACTCGCTGTCGCCCTCACCGCCCCGGCCTGCTCCGGGGGCGACGCCACGCGGGAGGCCGACGAGGAGATCGCCGAGACGCCGCCGGAGGCAGTGGAGCGTTTTCAGGCCCTCTATGATGAAGGCCAGACCCACTTTGAGGCCCGAGCCGACCGCCAGGAGGTGCTGAAGGCCGTCGACCGCTGGAGCGAGGCGCTGGCCGTCGAAGACGACGGTACGATCAGCGACGACCACCGGGCTCAGGCCTATCAGTCGCTTGCCCGGGCCCATTATTTTCTGGCCCGCTATCACGGCACCGACGGCGGGCCGGTCAGCGCCGAACCGGAGCTGGCCCAACTGGCGATGCTCGGCTTCGAAGCCGCCACAGAGGCCGTCAAAATCGAGGCCCCTGGCTTCCACGAATCCGTCGAGCGCGGCGCCCCCTTCGAGGGCGAGTTGGCCGACGCCCCGGCCCAAGCCGCCGAATCACTGCTCCTCTACGCCAAGAATCTCCACCTCGCCGCCCGCGCTCAGGGCACGTCGGCCACGGTCAGCGCCGATCCCGTGGTCGACGCCATCATGGAACTCGTCGCCGCCGAGGCGCCGCAGCTCCATTTCGGAGCGGCCCATCGCTATTTCGGCGCCCGCTCCGTGGACCGGGCGTTTAATCGCAGCGCCCAGCGAAGCGCCCAATCCTTCGAAAAAGCCCTGAACCAGGCGCCCGACTATCTGGCCACCCGCTTTGATCGCGCCATCTACCTGGCGACCTTCCAGGGCGATCGTGAAGCCTATGAGGCTGAGCTACAGGCCATTATCGACAGCCCCGCTGACGCCGCCCCTGGGGCGACCGCAGAAAACGAAATCGTCCAAGGGTGGGCGCGACAATGGCTCGCCAAAAGTGATGATCTCTTCGACTGAGGCCAGGTAGTTGCCCGATTCAACCTCCGTTCAATCCCCGCCTTCGCCGAGCCTGCGAGCTCGCATACAGGCCATGATGCGCCCGCCCCGTCTTCTTTCGTTGACCCGGGCGGGCAAATTCTTCCTGTTGATGACACTCGCCGTTGGTTTCGGCGCCATCAACACTGGGAACAACCTCCTCTTTTTGCTCTTCGGCATGCTCCTGTCCCTCATCGTGGCCAGCGGACTGCTCAGCGAGGCGGTGATCCGAAATATACGAGTCCGCCGTCGCCTGCCTCGCCAGGTTGAAGCCAAACAGCCGGCGCCGGGAGAGTTTCGACTTATCAACCGGGGCTGGTGGCCGGCGCTGAGCATCGAGCCCTCGGAGCAAAATCCACGGGCCGTCGCCGGTCCTCTCGAGGGCCGGCGACTGGGCCCCCGGTCGGTGCCCTGGTGGAAATTCTGGCGCCGCCAGACCGATGAAGAAAGCCGCCCCCTGGCCGCCGCCTATTGTCTTCGCGCCGCTCCCGGCGATGAGACAACCCTTTCGACTCACTACGCCTTTACGGCACGCGGCCGCTACGAATTGCCCGGCCTCCAACTCAAGACGCGATTTCCCTTCGGCCTCTTTGAGAAGACACGGCGCTTCGACGCTCCGGCTTCTATCCTGGTCTATCCCGAATCGGCCCCGGCCGAGCGCTGGCTCGGTCAGCTTCGATCACGCGACGGCGACCGAGTCCAAAAAAAGCGCGGCACCGGCGACGAATTCTTCGGGCTTCGCGACTACCGCCCCGGCGAAGATCAACGGAGCATTCATTGGAAGAGTACAGCCCGCCGCGGCGAGCCCGTGGTGCGCGAGACCGAGGCCCGAAATCAGCGGGCGTTGTTGGTTGTCCTCGACAATCGCGCCCCCCGGATATCCGACGCCTATCGCCGACGCTTCGAATTGGGACTTGGCCACCTGACGGGCCTGCTCCACTCCCTGTCGCGCCGAGGCTATCGGGTCCACCTGCAGAGCTGCCACGGAATGGCCGCTCCCGAAACGGCGGGCGACATCATCCCATTGCTCGACCACATGGCCGTCGTCGATCTCTTCGACGCTTCCCGGCCCGGGCCGACCATCGACGAGCAGGCCGACGACTCCTACGAAACACGCATCCACGTGGGCTTTCAAGAACTGCTCCCATCGGCCACCGACGGCGTCACCCCCCTGTCTTTCGAAGCCCTCGAGACTGCTGATGAGACACCTGGCGCCAGCCCGGGAGGCTCATCGTGAACCCCGCGGCGCGCCGGTTGATAAAACTTCACGACATCTTCTTATACGTCTCGATCTTCATCAGCTTTCTGGCGGTCATCACCGCCTATTCGACGCCCCTGTGGCTGACCCTTGGCTTTCCCGTGGGCATGGTGGGGGCCCACCTCTTCTATCGCAGCGGACGAGCAAAGCCGTCTCATAATCGCTGGTGGAACGCTCTGATCCTGGCCGTGGCCGCCCTGAGCCTCTTTGATTATCTCTTCAACACGCTCATCGACGTCATGGCCATCGGCGTGCGCTTCGTCCTGGTCCTGACCCTGATAAAACTGTTCAGCCGTCAGGGTCCGCGCGACGAATTCCAGCTCTACGCCCTTTCCTTTTTGACCCTCGCCGGCGCCAGCGCCCTGAGCGAGCAATTTTTCTTCGGCATCTATTTTGGGCTCTACGTACTCACCGGCACATTCGCCCTGGCCCTGCTCCACCTGAAGACGGAGGCCCAGAAGAGCCTGCCCTTGGACGCCCTTCGCCATTCGCCCTTCGATCGCCTCTACGCCACGATCCTGGCGACGATCAGCCTGATGATCTTTGCCTCGTCGCTGCTCGTCTTCTTCGCCTTTCCCCGGATCGGGCTTGGTTTTTTTGCCGATCCCGCCCGCAGCAGTATCCCCATCTCGGGCTTCTCGGACACCATCGACTTCGGGGCCCACGGCTCGGTGCGCGACAACCCCACGGTGGTGATGCGCGTCGAATTCGAAGACGGCCCCCCCGACGACTATGCCGGTTATCGCTGGCGGGTCATGGCCTTCGACGAATTCGACGGGCAGAGCTGGAACCGCACCGACCGCCGAAGCGAACGGCGTCTGAGCCACGGCCTCAACCGCAATTATGATCTTCGCTCTCTCTATACGGGCCCCATGCGCCGGGAATTGGGCGATGAGGCCATTCAAATGGAGATCTACCTCGAGCCCCTTGGCCGAAACGTGGTGCCCACCATCTGGCCCACTACCAATCTTCGCATGGGCGCCGCCGACACACCGCGCATGCTCAACCACGCCACGGCCTTCCTAAAGACCGACGGCTACGGCGATCTCCACCACAGCCTCAGCGGCGACATCGGCCTGTCCTACCAGATCACCGTCGCCACCCCGCCCTCTCCTCAGACCATTTTGGGCGCACAGGGCCAACCCCTCTCACCCGCTGAGGAGAAACGCTATCTCCAGCTCCCTGACGTCGATCCACGAGTCTCCGATCTGGCCGTGGACCTGACCGAGGGCGCCTCCGGAAATTACGAAAAAGCAGAAGTGGTCGGTCAATATCTGACCACCAGCTACGACTATACGCTGGACCTTCCCGAATTGGAGGGCAGCGATCCGGTCGCCGAATTCCTCTTCGACCACCGGGAAGGCCATTGCGAATATTTCGCCACCACGGCGGCCGTCCTGTTGCGAAGCGCCGGCGTGCCCACCCGGGTGGTCAACGGATTCCTCGGCGGCGATTGGAACGACGTCGGCGAATATCTGACGGTTCGTCAGGGAGACGCCCACGCCTGGATCGAGGTCTACGTCCCCGATATGGGCTGGGTGCCCTACGACCCCACTCCCGCCATCGAGAGCAGCTTCTTGGACCGCAGCGGCCTGGGTCGTTTCCTGTCCGACAGCGCCGACGCCCTTCGCCACGGCTGGACCCGGTGGTTCTTGGAATACGACCTGCGCCGGCAGGTGAGGTTCTTCCGCGATATCGCCGACGCCCTATCACCCGCTTCTGACGACGATGACCACCGGCGCGAAGGCTCCCGAACTGATGAAGAAGACGACGACGAGGGCCAGACCGTGCCACTTCGAATCATCGTCTTTCTCGGCGGCTGGCTGGTCCTGGTGGGGACGAGTTATATCCGGGGCAGAACCTATCGAGACGTCACACACTGGCGTTTCGCCGCCGGACTGACCCTGGGAGTCGTCGCCGGCGCCGCCTGGGTGGGCTGGTTTCAGGGCTATCAATGGTGGTGGACCACTACGGGCGCGGTGTCGGTCTTTGTGGCAAGTGCCATCCCCGCCTGGCAGCGACGTGCCAGGCTCCCCTCCGATCTCAGGCTGGCCACCGCACTCTTTGATGGCATTGAGCGGCGGGCCACACGACGCGACCTGGCACGCCGCCCCGGCGAAGGACCGGGCACCTATCTGGAGCGCCTGGCCGGCGAAAAGCCCACCGCCGCTGCCCAGCTTAGAGTCTTTCGAAAGCTCTACCTGGAGGCTCGCTTTGGCCGCCGCCAACTGGACGACGCCCACCGGGACAAGCTCAAACAGAGCGCCCGCGCCGTTCGCTCTGCCCTCTGAGCGGCCCCGTGCTCAGGTGGGAATCTCCACCTCTCCCAGAATTGACTCGATTAGCGCCTCCGCCGTAGCTCGATCTTGATGGCCCGACTTCAGGCTCAACCGGTGGGCCAGACAGGGCACGAAGATCTCCAACGCATCGTCGGGGATGGCATAGTCGCGGCCGTCCATCAGAGCCATGGCCCGCACCAACCGCACCGCCGCCAGCGCTCCCCGGGGGCTGACGCCGATGCGCACCCGAGGATGCTCCCTGGTGGCCTCGACGACGGCCATGATCAAGTCGACCACGCTCTCGTCGACCTGAACCTGCGCGGCGGCCCGCTGCAGGGATCCAAGCTCATTGGCCTCCATCACCGCCTCCAGCTCCTCCACTGGTTCAGTGAGCCGTCGATCGAGCAAGATCGAGCGCTCCACTGAGCGCTCCGGATAGCCCACGCCCAACCGAATCAAGAAGCGATCGAGCTGACTCTCCGGCAGCGGGTAGGTGCCGTGGTGATCGAGGGGGTTCTGAGTGGCGATCACCACGAAGGGCTCGGGCAGCGCTCTGGTCTTGTCGTCGACGCTGACGCTGCCCTCGCTCATCGCCTCGAGCAGCGCCGATTGGGTTCGCGGCGTCGTCCGGTTGATCTCGTCTGCCAGCACCAGCCCCGCAAAAATCGGTCCCGGCCGAAAGCTAAACTCTCCGGTCTCGGCGGCATAAACCGACACCCCCACGATATCACCGGGGAGGAGATCGCTCGTAAATTGGATGCGCCGAAATTCCAGGCCCAGGCTTTTTGCCATCGCCAGGGCCAGCGTGGTCTTGCCCACTCCCGGCACGTCCTCGAGCAATACGTGACCGCCGGCGACCACGCTGGCGATGGTCCAACGCAGGACCTGCTCCTTTCCCAAAAGCACGCTCGAGACGTTCTTCTCCAACTCGACCAGGGTCTTCGATGCCTGTTCCACCGAGGGGATCTCCACTGCCTGTGCATCCGAAACTTCCACGTCTACCTCACCTTCATCGCACCTGAATTGCTGGTCTGCGATAGTCCGCACTACCAGTTTTTACAACCCTAGCCGACTTGCTATGGACCCGACAGCCCTTAATTTTGCCTACAAGACTATAATTTCGATGACCTCGCCCAGGGGGGGCTATGTCGCGTCATTTTGCTGTGATTCTCTATTTCCTCGGCATCTCCTCATTCCTGATCGCCATCGCCACCGATGGCCCGGATGACCCGCCGGCAGAACCAGGAGAAGAAAAAGCCCTGCCACCGCCGCCGACGACGATGAATCCCGATGAACTCCAACGCGACCGAGCAGACTTTTTCATCGAAGTGGCCACCACCGAAGAGCTCCGTCGAGCCCTGGCCAATGCCCCTCATCGTTCGACGATTCAAATCGAAGGGGAAGGACAATTTCTGATCGACGACGGCCCGATCGAGGTCGACACGATGGTCACCATTCGAGGCTCAGAGGGCACAGGATCGGTCACCACGGAAGGCTCACAGGGGGCGTTTTTCGTCCACCGTGACGGCATTTTGCGGCTCCAGAACCTGACCTTTAAAAATGCCGCCGGCGAAGAGGCACCGGCGATCCAAAACGAAGGGCTCCTCTTCCTCGACCAGATGCGATTTGTCGATCATATGCGGCCCACGGGGCCCACGGTGCTGTCCTCCTCCCATCGCCTGGTGGCCAGGGCCGTTATTCTGGAACAAAATCACAGCGAAGACGGCCCGGGCGCTATCGAGATCACAGACGGCACCGCTCATTTCGAAGGACTCGATGCGGTGGAAAACCGAGGCACCAAAGGAGGGGTGATGGTCAACTCCGGCGAGCTCCACCTTCGAAATAGCCACCTCGCCGCCAATCGGGCCGCCGAAGGAGGAGCGATCTTGAACCAGGGTAAACTCCATATCGGCAGCACGACTTTTTGGGAAAACCGCGGCGTCGGTCGAGACTCCTTCGGCGGAGCCCTGCTCAACGAAGGCCGGGCCTGGTCGACCAACACCACCTTTGTGGGCAATCGGGCCACCTTCGGCAGCGCCGTGGCCGCCGACAAAGGCCGACTCGATCTGGCCCACACCACCTTCGAGAACAACCCCAATAGGGTGGGAAGCGACCTCTACGTGGGCCCCCGGGCCCATCTGACCGTGCGAAACTCCGTGTTGTCCCGGCGTGCCCATACGGCGATGTCCGTCGATGTCGTCCACGGCGGAACACTGGAGAGCCTGGGGGGCAACGTGGTCCCACAGCCAGACTTCGTCTGGCCCGATGACGCCCCCCACCTGGGCGACCACCTGGGCCGCTTCGGACGGAGGTCGACCTTTTCGATGGCCTCTCCCAGCGGCGATGCCGGCTCGGCAAAGGTAGTCCCCCTCGGTGAAGGCCACCCCGGCCTTGCACACGTGCCGGGCTCGCGGTGCCGCGACGCCTATGACATCCCGCTGCACCTCGATCAGGCGGGCAATAGTCGGCCCATCGAGCACCACTGCGACGCCGGCGCTCACCAGCGCTCGACGGCGCCCTCGGCGGTTTCTTCGCGAGATTAGTGAATTACCAAAAATCGCGGTGCTCTTTGGCGTTTACCACCTTGACACCATCGTGGAGCCTTCTACCCTCTGCACATCTTGGAATGCCCGGGCGTCGTCGTCTGGTTTTCCCTTCTCGATCAAACCACGCCGCCGACGTCGGTAACAGGACATCGCCATGGCCCGCCCTCGCTCATCGAAAAAAAAGAAGACTCTCCAGCAACGCCTCTTAGGTGTCCTCAAATGGCTGGTCATCGTCGGTGTCCTCGCCGGAATCACCGGCGTGGCCGGCCTGGCGGGGATCTTTTATTATTACGGCCGCGACCTGCCTGAGTTGCTGGAACGAGAGGACTACGATCCTCCCCAACTCTCTCAGATCTTGACCGCCGACGGAGAAGTAATCGCCGAATTTCACGTCCCCGGCGAGCGACGCACCCTGGTCCCCCTCGAGGAAATCCCGCCCGTCGTCCAGGAGGCATTCCTGGCCGCCGAGGACAGCGAATTCATGTCCCACGACGGCATCGACTATCTGGGCATGCTGCGCGCCGTCTACTACGCCTTTCGACACGACCAGGGCATGCGCGGCACGTCGACGATCACCCAGCAGCTCATCAAAAATATCACCCTCTCCCCGGAGCGCGCCTACGAGCGCAAGATCCAGGAGATCATCCTGGCCCGAGAATTAGAGAAAAACCTCACCAAAGAGGATATTCTCTATATGTACCTCAACACCATTTACCTGGGCCACGGCATCCACGGTGTTCAAGAGGCCTCCCGTTTCTATTTCGGCAAAGACGTCGACAAATTGGAGGTCCACGAAGCGGCCCTTCTCGCCGGCCTGACCTCCGGCCCCGAGGGATCGAGCCCGCTGCGCAATATGGACCGGGCTCACCAGCGCCGCTCCTTTACCCTTCGCCAGATGTGGGAGAAGGGATTTATCAACGAGGGCACCTACCGAGAGGCCCTGGAAACGGAGATCGAAACCGTCCCCCGAAGTGAGACCTACCCCCATGTGGGCAAAGCGCCCTATTTCGCCGACCATGTGCGACGGATCATCGTCGAGGAATATGGCAGCGACATGCTCTTCGAGGGAGGATTGCGGGTCTACACCACACTGCGCCTCGACCATCAGGAATCGGCGGAAAAAGCGGCACGCCGGGGTCTTCGTGAATACGACGCCCGTCAGACCTTCTTTCGCCCCACCGGCCAGATCAGTGAAGACGATATCGACGATTTCATCGCCGCCAGTCAGGACGACGTGGGCACCACCCTGGAGCCCACCGAAGTTTACGAAGGCCTGATCACTTCTGTCGACGCCGACAGCGAAGAGGTCATCGTCCAGATCGGATCCTTCGAGACAACTCTGTTACTCGAGCCCCGCACCCGTATACTCGGCGAGGGCTCGGAGAAAAAATCGGTGGATGAAGCCCTGGCCCGCGGCGATATCGTTCGTGTTCGCCCGCGAGAAACGGTGACCGCCAGTACTGAAGCGCCGCGAGAGGTGCGATTCGAACCGGGCGCCGAAGCGGCGGTGATCACCATCGATCCCGAGACCCGAGAGGTCACAGCCCTGGTCGGCGGCTACGACTTCGAGCTCAACGAATACAATAGCGCTACCCAGGCCCGGCGCCAGACCGGCTCGGCCTTCAAGACCCTGGTCTACGCCGCCGCGCTGGACAGCCGGGTGGTCACCCCGGCGAGCATCTATTTGGACAGCCCCACGGTCTTCCAGATGTATGACGGCACCGATTGGTCGCCGCGAAACGCCGACGGCCAGTGGCGAGGGGCGATCACCGTGCGCGAAGCTCTGTCGTCGAGCCGAAACGTCGTCGCCGTTCGCGTCCTCGACGACCTGGGCATCGACGAGGCCATCGACTTTGCAAAACGCATCGGCGTCCGCGGCGAATTGGTTCGCAATCACACCATGGTCATGGGGTCGAGCGAGTTGACCCCGTTGGAGATCACCAACACCTACGCCACCTTCGCCGCCTACGGTAATTACGCCGAGCCTCGATTTATCAAACGCGTCGAATCAGTCCGCGGTGAAAGGGAGATCTTCCAGACTCACTCCGAACCCGTCCTCGCCCCGGAGGTCGCCTATTTGACCACCTCCCTGCTGGTCAGCGCCGTCCACGGCTACACCGATAGCAGCGGCAACCGCCGCGGAGGCACCGGCCATAATATCGCCAATCTGGGCCATACCTTCGCCGGAAAAACGGGCACCACCAACGACTCTCGTGATGCCTGGTTTATCGGCTATACCCCCGATCTGGTCACCGGCGTATGGGTCGGCTTTGGCGACAATCGCTCCCTTGGGCGCCGCCAATACGGTGGAAATGTGGCCGCCCCGATCTTCGGCTATCACAAAGAACGACTCCTCGCTGACCGGGAAGAACCGCTCCAATTCGAGCCCCCTCGCTCGGGAATCACCACAGCCACCATCGATCCCACCAACGGCAAGCTCGCCAGAGGTGGCGGCATCGAAGAGGAATTCCTCGTCGGCACTGCCCCCACTCAATACGCCCCGGAAGAAGACGAAGACACCGGGGAGAGCTTCTTTCTCAATCAATTCCAGGACGATCCCGAACCGGAAGAAGAACCGGAGCCCGTCCTGGGAGCCGACACCGATGACGACGCCGTCGATACGGGAGGCGCCGTCGACTTACCGGAAAACTCTAATTGAGTCCGATCGCGTAGAGCCATCGAAACACCCCCATCAACTCCAGGGCTGCCACCAGGATCACGGCGATGAGCAATCGCCTGATCCACACCGGTGCGTTTGGCGAGGTGGCGGCAAACCGTCCGCCCATCCAGCCCCCCAATGCCTGCCCGATGCCCATGACCAGGCCGAGCTGCCAGTGCACCTGGTCGTAGAAGATAAAAATCGCCAGGGCGCCGATGGTATAGACCATGACGACCACTAATTTTATGGCCGTCGCCTCGATGAGGTCTTTGCCGGCGGTCAGCACCAGCGTGGCCAGCAACAAGATCCCCACCCCGGCCTGAATGAATCCGCCCCAGGCTCCGACGAGAAAAAATACCACCAGCTTAAAGACCGTGGGCTTCCCCCTGGCCAGATCGCTGGTCTCTCGCAGCCAGTCTTTGGGTCGAAAGAGCACGAAGAAGAGAGTGGCCCACAGCACGACGATGATGAACCACTCCAGCGCCTCGGCGGCCACCTGAGTGG
>SLJM01000112.1 GCA_007135085.1 Myxococcales bacterium | reverse complement strand
GCGGCAGAACCGATCAACAAAAAGAAAGCGAGAGCGCCCAGGGACAGAAGAGAGTGTAGTTTTTTCACGGTTTATCCGACCGGATTATTGTTATTCATCCATGAGGTCGGAATAGTCGTCCATAGAAGCGCGCAGAACCTTTTTGGCATGTTCGGCGCCATAGATGGTCTCGATTTCGACCTCGGCGTTTTCTTCTCCGGGGACCATTTTGTACGTCAGGAAGTAATGGCGCAAGCGCTCTACCAGCGCCCGGGGAATTTCATCGATATCACGCGCCTCGCCCCAGACATAATCACCGTCGAGAACGGCGATGATCTTGTCGTCTGCTTCGCCGCCGTCGACCATATGGAGGCCGCCGACGATGCGGGCTTCCAGCAGGATCTGAGAATTCTCAATGGGGCAATCGCTGATCACGCAGATGTCGAGGGGATCGTGATCGCCGATCTGGGCTTTATCGGAGAGTCCGGCCACGCGCTCTGCACAATAGGTGCGGGGGATAAAGCCGTAGGCCATGGGCAATTGGGATGACATTCGACGGGGCCTGTCGACGATGAGATAGCCCGTTTCTTTGTCGATCTCGTATTTTACCCAATCCGCCGGTGTCATCTCCACATAGACGTTGACCACGTCGGGAGCGTTGTCTCCGACGCCGAGTCCGTGCCAGGGGTGGGGACGCCAGCGATCAAAGTCAGGGGTTGATGCCATAATTGTTTACTCCACAGGGGGAAAGGCCATCCAAAACGGGTGCGCATCCTGCTCCCGTGAGCGCTTGACTGTCAAGTCTCGTGAAGTTTTTCGGTCTCACCGTCCACTTCAGACTCGGCGTGATTGGCCTGCCACCTCCTCTCCCAGGCCAGGGCGGTGGCCACGATCTGGTCGAGGTCGTCGTGCTTTGGAGTCCAGTGGAAGCGGCGTTGCAAGGCGCCGGGGTTGGCGATGAGCGCCGGCGGGTCGCCCGCTCGGCGCGGAGCGTCTTCCACGTTAAATTCTACAGCGCCGACCCGTTTGACGGCGTCGATGACCTGACGGACCGAAAAGCCGTGTCCGTACCCGCAATTGAGGACCGTGCTTTCGCCACCGTCGGCCAGGTAGTCCAACGCGCATACGTGAATGTCGGCCAGATCGGAGACGTGGATATAATCGCGCACGCAGGTGCCGTCGTCGGTGGGATAGTCTGTGCCGAAGACCGATAATTTATCGCGAAACCCCAGCGCCGTCTGTGTCGTCACTTTGATGAGGTGGGTCGCGTCCGGAGTGGCCTGGCCGGTGCGGCCCTTCGGATCGGCTCCTGCGACGTTGAAATAGCGAAGCGCCACGTATTCGAGGTCCGTTGCCTGGGCCGTATCTTCGAGCATCCACTCCGTCATCAATTTCGATCGACCATAGGGATTGATGGGCTCTGTGGGGGCCGATTCGTCGACTGGGATCACTTCGGGCTGGCCGTAGACGGCGGCCGTCGAGGAGAAGACGAAACGGCGCACTCTCGCGTCGAGGCAGGTCTGCAAGAGAGTTCGCGTTTTCGCCGTATTGTTGAGGTAATACTTTAAGGGTTCTTCAACCGATTCTGGAACTACGATGCTCCCGGCGAAGTGCATTACCGCTTCCACGGCGTGATCGGCCATGATGGCACGGACTTTTTCGGCATCGGCGATATCACCGACGACCAGCCGAGCACGCTGATCGACCAACTCTCGACGGCCCGTGGATAGATCGTCGATAACCACCACTTGGTGGCCTCGATCGAGCAATTCGATGACTACGTGACTTCCGATATAGCCGGCACCGCCGGTGACGAGGACGTTCATAATTCTCTCTGAAAATTGATGGGGCCAATCTAGCTTTCGCCGAGAATAGTCGGTCATCGACAGGCAACACACAAGGGAGCGCGCTTATTGCGAGGCAGTCGACGGCCGTGCTAATCCAAGGCCTGTTGTAGCGTCCCATCTCGATGTCCCGCCATGGCTAAAAAATACGCTAATCCCGAAGACTACCTTCGCACGGATCATCTCGACGATGATATCGGGCGGCGAACCGTGCGCGGTGGTGCGATCACCTCCATTGCGCAGGCCATGAAGTCGATCCTGCAGATCGCCTCCACGCTGGCCTTGGCCCGGCTTCTGACGCCTGAGGATTTCGGGTTGGTGGCCATGGTCACGGCGGTCACCGGATTTCTGGGGATGTTCAAGGATATGGGCCTGGCTATGGTGACCATCCAGCGCAAGAAGATCACCCACAAGCAGGTGAGCGCACTGTTCTGGATCAACGCCGCCATCGGCCTGGTGATCACCTTGCTGGTCATCGGCTTATCCTGGGGGCTGGTGTGGTTTTATGAACAGCCCGAGGTCTTCGGCATCGCCATCGTATTGTCCCTGTCCTTTATGGTCAGCGGGCTGACCGTACAGCATGTGGCGATCATGAAGCGACAGATGCGCTATCGCGATCTGGCGCTCGTGGAGGTGATCTCCATGGGGCTCGGCCTCGGGGTGGCCGTGGCGATGGCCTGGCAGGGCTTTTCCTATTGGGCGCTCGTAGCCAATATGGTGGTCTACGCAGCCGCTCACTTCATCGGCATGTGGATCGCCTGCCGGTGGCGTCCGGCCCTGTCGGTGGGCGCAGAAGGGCTGTGGGATTTGCTGGTCTTCGGCTGGCACCTGACGGGCTTTAGCCTGATCAACTATTTCGCCCGCAACTTAGACGACGTGCTCATCGGTCGATTTCACGGCGCCGGTGAGCTTGGGCTGTACCAAAAGGCCTACGAAATCCTGATGGTGCCCATTCGTCAGATCAACGCCCCGGCGAGCCGGGTGGCCATTCCCGCGCTGTCACGGTTGGCTGATCAGCCCGAGCGATATCGGCGGGCCTATCGGCGAATTTTGGAAAAATTGCTCCTCGTCACCATGCCGCTGGGCGCTCTGTTGATCGTCGCCGCCGACTGGATCGTCTTAGTCGTCCTCGGCGACCAATGGGTGGACGCGGCGGTGATCTTCGCCTTTTTGGGGATCTCGATCTTCGCCCAGGCCATCGGCAATACGACGGGCTGGCTCTTTATCTCCCAGGACCGCACCAAAGATATGTTCAAATGGGGCTTTATCGGCTCCGGCACGGCGATTGTCTCGTTCATCATCGG
>SLJM01000214.1 GCA_007135085.1 Myxococcales bacterium | reverse complement strand
GAGACCTTCTTCTTTCCGAACGCGGCGATCCCCTCTTCGAGGTATTGGCGAGTCTCGGCGTTGACGGCTCGCTCTTTGGCGAAGAGGCGATAGTAGGACTTCTCGGGGATCAGGGCCCCGGCGGCCGCCAACAGGCGCCAGCCAAAGGTGGTCAGCGGCCCCATCTGGGCGTGAAGGGGCAGGCCCCCCACGTCGACGAGGGCGACGACGCGCTCCGGGTGATGATGAGCCATATATTGATGGAGCAGGCTCCCCAGGGACACCCCCACCAGCGTGGCGGCGTCGACGCGCAGCTCGTCAAAGAGGGCCACCAGGCATTCCGCGCATAATTCAAAGGAAAAGCGACGGCCCTCGACAGCGAAGGAGCCCCCGTGGTCCGGCAGATCCCATCGTATGACCCGATAGCTCTGCGACAGCGCCGCAGCCTGCTCGGCGAAGGCGTCGAGGGTCATCGTAATGCCCGGGGTGAACACCACCGCCGGCGCCTCCTCCGGGCCGGCGACCTCATAATTGATCGATCCGTGGGGGCTTTCAAAAAGCATAGATCTCTCGCAAAAGAGAATGCGGGGGACAGGAAATGGCTCGCCAATAGTGGGTACGAGGGGTGGAAGGGCAAGGAGAGCTACAGTCGGCCCCACACTCCCTCAGGTGGAGTGCGGGGATGGCTCGCCATGCGGGGGGTCAGGGCAGGTGGGTATCTCTGGCGCGGTCGTTGAGGGATTTTAGTTCGTCGTGGATGCCGAAGATGACGATGACCATCTCGGCCATGACGCGGTAGACCAGGATCGAGAAAAAGGCGGAGAAGATCGCGACAATGAAGGTGATTACGGCGGTGCCGAACCCATCGCTGACCAGCGCGAAGATGGGCCATACGGGGATCATGAGGAGGGCGATGGCCGTGCCTATCCAGAACAGAATCTTAATGATCTGGTGGGTCATGAAGGTACGAAATTTCAAGAAATCCATAATCTTATTCTGCATTTTGTCTCCTCGGGAAAAAAGAATTTCGGTGTTGAAAATCGTGGAGCGCGGACTGGCAGTCCGCAATGCGGCCAAGCTGGCCGCGCTCCAATGACTTCCCCCTGCGACCAATAGGGTCGGGAAGTTTTGATGCGGTGACGACCACTATGGTCAGCGGTGCGGGTTTGGTCAAGAGGTGGGGAGCGGACTGGCAGCCCGCAATGCGTTATGGAGCGCGGACTGCCAGTCCGCAATGCCGCGCTCCAATGCCGCGATTCCTTTATTGGGTGGGGTCGACCATCTCGCCGAGGAAGAGGATGGAGTCCGTGGGGTGGTCGTAGATGGCGTAGATGAAGGGGCGGTCGAAGGCCATGGCGATGGGGTCTTGCGGGGCAGAGCCGTCGCGGATGATGACGGCAGTGGCGGCGGCCGCTTCGGTGCCCTCTTCGTCGAGGGAGATGAAGCTTTTGTGGAGGATGGCCGAGATCTCGAGTTCGTCGTGGAAGCCCTCTTCGACCATCCCGGCGAGCTCGTGGTAGTTGGTCCAGCCCATGGATTCGAAGAGCCCTTTGAGATCGTAATCACCTTCCAGCTCGAATTTAGGCAGGCTTACCGTTCCCTGGGAGTTGGACAGGCCGTCGATGACAGCGTCGAAATGGGCCTGGTCCAGGCCGTCGGCCCAGGTGTCGAAGTCGGCCGGGTCGGCAGGCTTGAGGGCGATAAAGGAGAGGTCGCCGCCCACGTAGGGCAGGGATGCCGCCCGGGTTTGGTCGCCCTGGTAGAAGCCAAAGACCTCGTTCTGGCGCATGATGGGGGCGTCAATGGTGGTGCCGTCGGCCAGGGTAAAGGGCCGGTCGTCGGTGACGTCTTCGTCGAAGGGGTATTCCCAGCCGGCCAGAAAGTAGATGGCGTTGGTCAGGACCAAACGAGTCAGGCTGTCGATGGCCTCCTCGGGGAGGAGGTCTTCGATGCGACCCTCGGTCTTCTCCTCGACCCACTCGTTGATGCGCAGCCGGTTCTCCTCGGGTTCGCTGATAAAGTCCACAGCTCGAAGGCCGGCGCCGTAATTGACGGCCAATTTGTCGAGGTAGCTGTCGCTGAAGGGGTAGTCGTATTGGCCCCAGGTGGCGTTCAAGACGCGCAGAGTGGGCGGATCGCCCTCTTCGACGTCGACGTCGCCGCGGGTGGCAAGATCTAAGTCCAGGGCGTTGAACGCCCGGTGGAGGTCGTCCTCGTCGAGGGTAAAGCGCAGGACTTCGCCCATCTCGTCGTATGTGCCGCCCGAGGCGCCTCCGTAGGCCATGGCCAGGGCGATGGAGATGGAGTGTGGCGAGTAAAAGATATTCTCGCCGGGCTCGTCGGCTCTGATCTGGTGGAGGAGATCGAAGGCAAACGCCCGGTTGTCGGCGCTCAACCGGGCGCGGGTGTCGGCGTCGACGTCGGGGTTGGCGTCTCGCTCCAGGCTGCTGCGCAGCAGGTCGCCCGGGCCTTCGGTGTCGCCCGGTTCATCGGTCGGTTCGGCGCAGGCGGCCAGCAGGAGGGCCGTGGCAATTAATAGGGTCGATAGTCTGGTCATTTCAAGACTCCTCTTCGGTGGGGTCGTTGACGCGGCCCAGGAATAAGATGGTGTCCGTGGGGTGGTCGTAGATGGCGTAGTAGAAGGTGCGGTCAAAGCGCAGGTCGAATTGTTCCATCGGCGCTCCCGATTCGCCGACGACCACGGCGGTGGCGGCAGCCGCTTCGGTGCCCTCTTCGTCGAGGTCGATGAAGCTCTTGTGGAGGATATCCGTGATCTCCAGGTCGGCGGAGGCGCTCTCGACCATGCGGGCCAATTCCATCATATTGGTCCAGCCCATCCTCTCGAAGAGATCTTTGAGGTCGTAGTCGCCCTCGAATTTAAAGCGGGGAAGGGCCACTGTGCCGAAGCCGTTGGAGAGGCCGTCGACGACCTGGTCGAAGAGCTGGTGGTCCAGGTTGGCTTCCCACTCGTCATAGCCATCGGCGTCGGCGGGCTTGAGGGCGATAAAGGACATCTCTTCGCCGACGTAGGGGAGGGAGATGGCGTGGGTGTCGTCGTCGAGATAATAGGCAAAATGCTCGGTCTGCTGCATCAGGTCCACGTCGACGTCGCTGCCGTCGCGGCGGGTAAAGGGCTGCTCCGTGGTGTTGG
>SLJM01000024.1 GCA_007135085.1 Myxococcales bacterium | reverse complement strand
GCAAGTAGAGAACGTCGCATAATTACCGTCACGTCAATGGGTACGAATAGGATTAAAGAGTCAATTGAAAACCAGCGTCACGCAGATTAGCGCGTGAGATTGATCGGAGCAACGAGAGAGCTCGGCTAACCTGGCCGAGGCGGGCTGGCAGCCCGCGCTCCAGTTTGGTTTTAGGCCAGCTCGGCGACAGCGGCGACGGTGGCTTCGATATCTTCGTGATCGTTGAGGAGGCCCGGAGAGAGGCGGGGGATGCGGCGGTCGCCGGGGGTGGTGGAGGCGATGATGCCTCGGTCGCGCAGGTGTTCGACCACCGGGTAGGTTCCGTGGCCGGCGACCTCGAAGGTGATGATGCCCGCCCGGAGGTCGGGATCGGTGGGGGTGTTGAGGGTGATGTGGTCCATCTGGGAGAGCTCTTCGATGAGGTGATCGGCCAGGCCGTGGATTCGTCCTTCGATGCGCTCCTTGCCGATTTTTTGGTGGAATTCGAAGGCTTCAGCCAGGGCGAAGCGGTGTTCGAAGGCGTGGAAGCCGCCGGGGGTGAATCGCCGGCCCGGGGTGTCGCTGCCAATGAAGCTCGGCGTTGTGGGCACCGCCTCAGACCAGCCGTGGGGTGAGGCGGCGACGATGCCCGTGCCGCGAGGGCCGAAGAGCCATTTGTGGCAGCCGGCGATGAAGAAATGGCAGTTCAGGTCGGCAAAGCCAATATTTTCGACGCCGAAGCCGTGGACGCCGTCGACGCAGAACAGAACCTGGTCGGCCGCGGCGCGGCCCTGGTTTAACTCGTCGATGCGTCGGCCCATCTGAGCGACGGGCAACTTCAGCCCCGTATTGGAGTGGACCCAGGTGGCGGCGACGACTCGGGTTTGAGCTGTGATCTGGTCGACGAGGCGTTCCGTCAATTCGTCGGGGCTGGTGTGGTGGATGTCGTCAAAGAGGGTGGCCCGGCGAATCTCAAAGCCCTTTTTCTGGGCCGCATATTGGAGGCTCCCCTCGCTGGCCCAATGGTTCCAATGAGCGGTGAGGACTTCCTGGTCGGCCCGGACCTGCAGGCCGCCGTAGACCATGGCCAGGCCCTTGGTGGTATTGCCGGTGAGGGCGATATTGGCGGCGTCCATCCCGAGGTAATCGGCGGCGGCGCCCATGGCGAGCTCGTCGTCGTCGCGATCGCGTGCCCGGGGCGGGAGATTCCAGCGCTCCAGGAGGTGGTCGACGGGGTTTTCGTCGAACCCTCGGCGGTGAAATTCGATGGCCTCCCGCACCGATTCGGGATGGGTGGACAACAGCATGGCCGCCATATGGATGAGCTCCGGATCGGCGTCGAATTGATCGCGCACGGCCTGCCAGTCGGAGAGATCGGGGTTGGAGGTGGGGTTGGCCTCAGCGGGACTATTTCCAGCGGTGGCGCAGCCCGTGGGAGCGATGAGCAGACCCGCTGCAATCGTCGCACTGCCGGTCAGCCACTGACGTCGAGTGAGTTTTGTCATGTCCCCGTTCCGTCTTTGATGGAGCTTTTGACATAAGGGTTGGATCGAGCTTGGTAAGGTCAATTGTACGGTCTGGAAATTAATCGCCGCTCGTGCCAGAGTTGGCGCTCCCATTGTGATGAGCGAGATTCGAGGCGGTGCGATGGTGAAAGAGGAGTCGAAGGATTGGCAGCGGGAGTTGGAGGTGTCGGCCTCGTCGATTCGAAGCCAGACGTTGAGCGGCGAAGAGGAGGCCCGGTACGTCAAACGGCTGATGGCGATCTTGCGGGCGGCCAGGCTCAACGACCAATACCCCGACGGGCGCAGGCTGGGGGCGACGGTGCGGGCCCTCGATCCGGAGATCCATCGCGGCGAATACGACGGGGTCCAGGTCAATCTGGACAGCGGTCTGCCCACCTATCGGGAGTTTACCCGGGTCCAGACCGACGTGAGCATCGCCGCCGATCAATTGGCGAGGATGGGAACGCGAAAGGCGTTGGCCGAAAGAGCGGCGAATAGTCCTCATGAGGTCCACGCCAGACAGCTCGCCAAATACGATTATTACGACGATATCAAAAATACGCGGCTCATCTCGCTGGGCGATATGGAGGTCTCACTTCGGCGAGTCGATCCGAGCAATAATACGGCCCATTTTCGGATTCTTTTCGACAAGCTCGACGTGTCGGGGATCTTTTTGCGCTACCATATTCTGCTCAGTCAGCGGGCGCAGGTCTGGGGGGATCGGATGGTGCGTCTCGACGAGGATACGGCGTCCCATACAGAAGAGTTCAAGGCGCTGATCTATCGATTTAGCTCTCTGGACGCGGAGTTTGTCTTTAGTAAGCTGGCCAGCCTCAGCGGGGTGGAGGTGGAGCGGGTCTGTCGGGGCACGGTGGGGCCCATCTATTTCGGGGGCACCAGCGCGCCGGCGCCGTTTGACGAATTGCTCGGTGACGACGCAGAGAAATTCGTGGCCATGTTCGCCCTCGATACGGCGGCCACAGACGTGTCGGAAAATCGCAATAACGATCCCTTCGGGGCGCTCTTTGAGAGCGAGCTGTCTCGCAAGATGCGGCCCACCTACGGTCAGGCCCGAACGAAGTATGGATATCGGGTCTATCGGGACCGGAAATTCGTGGTCTCCCGCGGGTTAGAGGCCCCTTTGAGAGAGCTCTGTGAAGAGATGGGAACGAAGAATATCATCTATGGCGCGTGAGGTATTTGATGGTCGATGAGCGAGATCAATCTCGGGGTATATACGACGGGATGGTGGACAACCTGGTCACCCAGTTTAGCTCGGCCCTCGATTGCTTTCGGGAGCTCGTGCAGAACAGCATCGACGCCGGCAGTCCCCGGGTGGAGGTGTGGACTGAGTTCTTGCCCGGCGACGGCCACGAGGGCACGATCGCCATCCACGTCGATGATTTCGGGGAGGGGATGGACGAGCAGATCATCGACAACCAATTCACGCAACTCTTCGCGTCCACTAAAGACGACGATCTGACCAAGATCGGCAAATTCGGCATCGGGTTTGTGTCGGTCTTCGCCCTGCAGCCGCGGGCGGTATTGGTTCACACCGGGCGAAGCGGTGAGTATTGGGAGGTCCTATTTCACGAGGATCGTTCCTTTTCCAAAACTCAGGTCGACAATCCGGTCGAGGGCACACAGATC
>SLJM01000231.1 GCA_007135085.1 Myxococcales bacterium | reverse complement strand
GACCATCAATGCGAAGATGGCGAGGTCTGCGAGCCCGCCGGCTGCCGGGAGGCTTGCGAGGGCGACACCGATTGTCGAGCGGGCTACGAATGCGCTCCGCGCCACGTCGAAGACGGCGGTGTCTGTCTTCCCCGCGATGAATTTCGTTGAGGTTAATTGTCCGCTCAGTCTTCTTGCTCGTCGTCGACCAGCCAGGTCTGAACGCGGACCACGATGGACTCTCCGCCGCCTCTGAGGGTTTCGCCAAGATCGCGAAGGCTTTTGGTGATCCGATCGGGGTTGAGCAATCCCACCCCTCGCTTTCCGAGCAATCCCCGCTGAAATAATCGACGGCAATGGTGGCGCCGAACCTTTCCGGTAGGCGTCTTCGGTACGCTCTGGACGGGTAGATCGAGCAATTCGGCGGGGTCCAACTCCAGGTGGGTCTTCAAGACGCTGCGAATGGCGGTGCGCAACTCCTGAGAATCGGCGCCAGCCTGCACCTCGAAGGCCACGACCACCGGATGTTTTTCAGCGTCGAATTCGTCGCTCATCTCGGCGGGGGTCTCGAAGACGGCGGTGCTGCCGGCGCGAACCCCGTCGATGGCGTCGACGAAGAGCTCCACTTCCTCGGGAAAGATGGTGCGGCCGTCGGCGAAGACGATCCGATCCGATGCCCGACAGATATAGTAGAGATCTCCGTCGGCCATATAACCGAGGTCGCCGGTGAGCAGCCAGCCCTCGGAGATTCGAGTGGGGTTGGCGTCGTCGCGCAAGGTCGACGGTTCATAGCCGTCCATCAGGTTCGGTCCGCTCACCGCCACTTCGCCGAGAGTGCGTTCAGGCAGCGCCCCGCCCTGCTCGTCGACGATTCGCAACTCGATATTGGGCAATGGCTTGCCGACGGAGACCACGTGCATCCGCTCGCTCGGGCTGACCGATCCCTTCGCGGGAAGCGGTTCGGCCCGCCCTTCCGTCTCCAGGATGCGGCGGTTGATGCCGTCGATGCGAATCGGCTCGCCAAGGGGATGAAAGCTCACCCCCAGGGTGGCCTCGCTGAGGCCATAGACAGGCATGAGCACCCGCTCGTCGAGCCCATAGGCATGGAACCGACGTATAAATGCCTGCATATGCTGGGCCCGCACAGGCTCGGAGCCGTTCATCGCCACTCGCCAGCTCGACAGGTCCAGGCCCTCCAACTGAGACTCGTTGCAGCGGCGAACGCAATAATTGAAGGCAAAATTGGGGGCCAGCGACAGCGTGGCCTGATGCTCCGAGATGGCCCAGAACCAATCCTCGGGGCGCTCCAGAAAATGATCGGCGTGCATGAGCACGGGCCGGATGCCCCAGTGAAGGGCAAAGCAGACCACGCCGACCAGCCCCATGATATTGTCCAGCGGCAGCCAGGAGACGAGCACATCGTCGTCGACGACCTCGATCCACTGGCCGATGGCCTCCACGCTGCTCAGGATGCCCTGGTGGGTCAACCGCACCCCGCGAGGGGCTCCCGTGGTACCCGAGGTCGACTGAATATAGGCCACGTCCGACGGCTGGGCCCGATGGGGCTCGATCTCACAGTGGCCGGGCACCCCTTCTAAGAGCCGGGCCAGATCGGTGACCTGTTCCAGCGGATGGGGGGGCCAGATGCCGGTAAGGCCGGTCTCCGGGCGGCCGCCAAGTTTGCCGCAGATCAGCATCTTGGCGTCGTAGCGCTGAGCCATGCGTCGCCATCTGGCCAGCCGCACCCAGCCGCGGAAGGGATCGCCCTCGGCCGGCCATGCAAGGGGCACGGGCGTGGCCCCCAGGGCTTGAAGACCGAAGAAAGTGCTCAGAAAATCAAACCCCGTGGGCTGGGCGACCAATACGGCGTCACCCGCTCCAATCCCTCGCTCGGCGAGGGCATGGGCGACCCGGTGGGCGGTGGCGCAGATCTGCGACAGGGTCCGGAACTCCTGGCCCCCGCGCCCGTCGCGCACATAAAAGCCCCGTCCCGGCATCTGGGTTGCCCGCCGCTGCAAAAGATCGAAGAGAGTCGACCAGTGGCGGCCCTGGACTTCCGTCGCAGGCATCTCGGACATTTCGTGGCACTCGCAAAAAGATCTCTATTCCAAAAGGCTCGACTCCCACCGTTTTAACATGGCCAACGAGAGGCTGTCGATCGCAGGCTCGCTTCGCTCGCGTGGTTAGGCTCGCTTCGCTCGCGTGGTTAGGCTCGCTTCGCTCGCGTGGTTAGGCTCGCTTCGCTCGCGTGGTTGGTAGTTAGTGGTTTGTAGTTCTATCATCGAGATGAATCGATCCCCGGGGTCGCCGCAGGGCGCCGTTAACCACGAACCACGAACTACCAACGATCGTGAGCGCAGCGAGCGCTGTCATGGAACAAAGTAGTTCCCGAACTTTGTTTGCGACTGGCACCGTCTGTGCGTAGATTGGTTCAAGGCGGTATTTTGACGACGATCGACCACTTCGACCCGCGAGGGATTATATGTCGGCCATACTCTTTCTCATCATCAGCTTCTTCGTGCAGGCCCTGGCGCTCAAGGTAGCGCTCGGACTTCTCGGTCAGGCGAGCGCCCAGAATAAGTTTTCCACAGCGCTCGTGGTGGCCGGCCTACTCAACGTAGCTCTTCTGGTAACCGCATTCGTTCCCTTCGTGGGATGGATGCTCAAACCACTGATATGGCTGCTGGTAATCATGGCGGTCTACAAGATCGGCCTCTTCAAGGGCATCGGCGTGGCAGTGGTCCAATTTTTGGTCCAGGCCGTGATCAAGCTCTTGCTGGGGTTCATCGGATTTTCTGCTGTCATCGCCGGCACGGCGCTATGATCTTCACCTGAGCAGATAAAATCTAGAAATAGAAAAAGCCCCGACCGGTCAAACCGGACGGGGCTTTTTTCTTTTTGGCGCGCACCATCAGCCTTCGAGCTTCTCCCGATCCATGATCAGATTGTGCACGAATTGAGCGAGCTGGCGGCCGATATAGGCCATGGCGCTGATCTCCTGTCCCGTAAAGGTGGATCCGCCATGCTTATTGATCACCTCGATGGCGCCGTAGACCCGGCCCTCGTGCTGGACTGGCGAGCAGGCCAGGCTGGTCGTCTCGTAGCCGAGGGCCTTGGAGATCTCCTCGTAGAAGCGAGGATCTTCCTGAGCGTCGCTGATCGCCAGGCTCACCCCTTCGCGAGAGCAGAATCCGACGATTCCCTCGCCCATGGGCACTCGAAAGTCCATGATCTCGTCAGCCTTGGGTCCGCGGGCGGTGGCGAAATAGAGCTCACGGCCGCTGACGTCGGCAAATAGAATAGAGCCGCTCTCAGCGTTGAGCTTATCGACGACCATATCCATGACGAAGTCGACCACTTCCTCCATAGACTTGTCACCTTCGTGAATGTCCTGGATCTCGAGAAAGACGTCTTCGATGAGGGTCTCCGAGACTTTTTCGGAGGTCTCGGAAACACGGCCAATATCGACGGCGCTCTGTTCGGAGGACTTCTGTCGCTCCTCGCTGAGCACCTTCGGTTGGTTTTCTTCATCGCCGCGCTGGAGGGCCTCGAAGGTCGAGGAGCCGACCTGCATATTGACCCGCTGTTTCTGGCTGGCAGCTTTTTGCTGCGCCACCTGAGGCTCGGGCTCGGGCTCGGCCACTGGTTCCGGTTCGGGCTCGGGCTCCGCCACTGGTTCGGGCTCAGGCTCGGGCTCGGGCTCCGGGGCAGGAGCGGGCTGCTCAGCAGCGGGCACGGCGTCCATCATCTGGGTCGGGGCCGCTTCCTCTTCTTCTTCTCCGCCCTCGATTTCGCGGATGACGAAGACCCGCTGAGAGGTCGCGTCCGTGACGTGGATGCTGTTATCGCTCTTGATATCGCACATGACGTTTCGCACCATCGCCTCGCCGGTGCGATCGAGACCGGTCTTGAGGGCCTGCGTCCAATTGGCCGCCTCCACGCGAACGGTCACGTCGAATCCGTCCTGTTCCTGCGACGGGATAAACACTTCATATTGCATTTGAGTCTCCTACTGGCAGTGAGCACTCGCGCCCCCGAACATCATCATCGCTCGGGTTGGCGAACCCCACAGGTTCCGTCATTACATCCGCCATGTGTATCACAATCATCTGCTTCGAATCCGTCGATGGCGTAGCCCAATTTGATAACCGCGGAGGGGGTCACCCATTCGAGTTCGGTGCTGTCGATCGGTCGCTCACAATGAGTGCACCCATCGACGAGGTGATCGTCGTTCAAGATTCGAGCCACCAATACAGTCCTATCACACCGAGGACAATGACCCACGGGCAACTCGAGCCCCGGAACCCCGAGGGTTGTATTTCGGGAATTTCGTGGGGCTTTTTCGGCCATGGACGATCGTCAACTAAGTCAATTTTTCACCGCACCGCCCAACCATAACGGTCAGTGGCGGTGGGGAGCAAGGTTCATTTAACTAGTCACGGCCAGCTGGCGGGCAATCTCCTGGAGAATATCGTCGAGTTCGGCGATCACCGTCGGATCGCTGCGCATGGCGTGAAAGACCTGGTCGCGCAGGTGATCGTCGTCGCCCAGGTCCAGGCGCTGGAAGCGATCATCGACGATGACATCGACGACCTGGTCGAGGAGGTTGGGCGGGTCGGCGCGATCGGCGGCAACCACGGCGGAGACGATCTCCTCGAGTGCGGTGCGCAGCGTCGCCCCCACGGAGTCGACACCGGGGCGCCCCTCCCCGCCGGCGCAGGGCTCTGAAGCCGGGGCCTGGGAATCCAAGGCCTCAGCTTCGGCCACGTCATGAGCCTTACGAATACGCTCGCTGAGCCCCGTGCTCAGGTCGTCGCCAGAGGAGGTAAAGTAGATCAGGTTATGGGATCCAATATTCATGGATGCTATCTCCGGTCAGTGGCTGTTGCCGCGGCGGTCCTGCCCATCGACGTCGACACCGAAAGGAACGGTCACCGGCTCGGGCAAATCGTCGACGTCGCTCAGAAGTTCCCAGGTCGCCCGAAGTTGAGAGGCAAATTGCGCCCAGGGGCTTCGGCCCAGTCGCTCTTGGTCGAGGCCGTCCAGGATCTTCCAGGCCCGCCGAGATCGGCCGGCCAAAAAACAGGCCTCCGCCAGGTAGAGGGCCGGCAAAATGGCCTCCCCATATTTTCGGCGCAGCCCCATGAGCTGGCGTATCGCCTCCTTTGGACGTCCGCTGGCGCTGAGCATGGCCCCCTTGACGCTCTGAGCGGTGACCTCGTCGTCGGGCTCTTCGGCTCGACGGGCCGCCTCGTCGCAGGCCTCGAGGGCCTCTTCGATGTAGCCAAAGCTCATAAGCACGTAGGCCCGCTGCACCAATTGCTTCGGGCTCGAATGCTCGATATCGGTTTCCGATAATTTCATATTATTCTCTCCTTGCCCCAAAATGCACCATCATTGCCGCCGGCATCCCCCCGGCGATGATCAGGCGTGCATATTATTGATCGCCGCTTTGGCCGTATCGTGGCGCACTTTCATGAGATTACTCATCGTCGAGAAGCGACGGTTATCCTCCTGCAGCTCGTTTTGAAGCTGCATATATTGGAGGTTGAAGGCCTGATTTTGTTTTTGCATCTCGAACATCTGCGCCATCTGATCGTCGCCCCCTGCGGGCATCCCACCGGGGCTCGAGCCCCTCAATTGGAGCAGGCCGTCGGCGGCGATCTTGACCAATTCGCCGCCGGGTACGATGGGAGCCAGCCGGGAAACGGTGCTCAAGGCGCCGTCGGCCACTTGTGACATGACGGCCCCGAAGCCGTCACCGGATTGACTGGAACCATTATTGGTGTTGTTCATTTGTGTCGGCGACATCCCCGAATTGCCAACTCCGTCGATGGAAGACATTTGGATCTCCTTTTTAGCCGCACAGCGTCGTCAATGGACTGAATATTTAGGTCCCACCGCTCAAATCTCCACCTCCCCCGGCGGGGGTAGAGGTCATCAACGAGAGGGGCCAATTCTATTATCGAAAGGTGGCGACGAATTTTTCGTAATGAGCCCAAAAAATATCTCCTTTGCCCCTAAAGATCAGCGAGGATCTCCCTGTTTTTAGCCTCAAACTCGAAGATCGACGAAATTTGAATTTTCTTCTCATCTCCGATTGGCTCATTGAAGTGTCGCCAAGATTGGGCCGTCGGATGTGCTCCTTGTTCTACCTTCCCAACAAAACCTATAATCGGGATAACGTCCTTGCCCATCGGAATGGGCCCCCCCCAAGCTGCGTTGGCCGAATCAGCGAGCTTTGAGCCCTGTCCATAAGAGCCTGTCATGAGCCAGAACAAACTCAAAATTGAAGCGGAATCGCTGGACCTGGAGTTGAGCGGCGATGCAGACTACGTGGTGCGGGCCTACGAGGCGATCCGGGAAGTGCTCATCGAGCGTTTCGAGGCGACCCTGGCCAAAGGTGAAGCCAGCAGGTCGGGAAGCGGCAAGTCTGGGCCGGTCAGGGCGGGAATGATGGAGCCCTGCCCGGACACCACAAGCCCCCTCCACCGGGTGGAATCGGCCTCTAAAAACCCACTGGTCCAGCACGTCAAAGCAGGTCGAGAGCTGACCCGATTTCATCTGCAATTCGTGGTCTGTACCGAGCTCTATTATCGGGTCGCCGCTTTGACTCGTAACGAATTCGAAGAGAGCATCTTCGGCGACGTGATCAACTCCGAACATATTTCAAAGCTCTACGTCGACGAATCGGCCGCGGAGTGCCTGCGGGATCGAATCGAATTCGGCAGCACCTTGTGGCGAGAGCTGACGAAAGCCGGAAAACTAGCCATCCACGGTGATTCCTCATGAGTTCCGTAGAGATCATCGTCGGACATCAGTGGCAAGACGACGCGCGATTCATCGACTCCCTTCAGCCCGTACGCCCCGCCGAGAGCGCCCTCAACGTTCTGGAATTACGGGATATCATCGACATCGTCATCGATGGCACCAACCTGACGGCGCCGATCCCCGAAGAAGCGATCTTCGGCCTGGTGGGAAATCTTCTGTCCGCCCTGGTGGATCTGGTGGAGGGGCGGGCGACGAAGTCGATCATCGAATTTCATCAGGAGCCCTGGGAGCTGGCGATCGTCGCCGACGGTCCAGCCCTTTTGCTCAGCGTCTACAGCATCGACCGAAGGCGGCGGGTGGTGGCCCGCGACCTGTCGATCGACGCCCGAGACTTCGTCGACGCCCTGTGCGCAGTGGGCGAACAGATGCTCACCGATCTCTTTCAGGTCTGCGAACATCTCTGCGTCGATCATTCGGTGCGGGCTATCTCCCAGTCTCTGGCCACCCTCACGCGAGCACGGCGGTTGTCTCTGCCGCCGCGCAACGTCGCCTCCGCCAACCCTCAACCGCGGGTGGGAGCCACTTCATCGGCCGGGGGGCTGACCCTTCGCTATAGTTTCGACGCCGCCGACGCGGGCCTGACCAATTATCAGGGCGCCCATGTCTTCGATCTCCATGCCCTGTTGACCCGGGGCCAGCTGGAAGCGGAGTTCAACAACCAGGAAGTGCTCTTATGCGACGGCTATCCCGTATTGGCCCTGGCGAGCCTCCTCGATCGAAGCCGGCAATTATTCAACGTCTTCGAGAGCCGGCGCGAAGCGGCCTTTGAGCTGGATAACGAATTGGCCCATATGCCGCTGACGGTCATCGGCGAAGGCGATCGCTGGATTCTGCGCGCCCGTGATGTCCAAAGCGGCGACGACCACGACTGGGCGGGAAGTCCCACGGATTGTCTCGATGCCATGGTCTCCGTGGCGGAGCTCTTCATTCAGGATCTGAGCCGGAGCAACTCCCACCTGAAGGTCAATCAGCGCTTCGTCGACCTGGAAGAGGAGGTGAGCAAATTACGCAAATGGTACAACGACCTATGCGGCAGCAACGTCTACCTCGACCGGCCCGAAGATTATCTGCGCCGACTGGGCCATGTGGAACCGGAGCTGACCGGGGAGCCGAAGAGAGCCAGTTTTCCCTGGCCTCTTCGCTCGGTGCACACCCTCTTTCCAAACCGACGGTGGAGCCTGCAATTGGAGGGGCTGGACTTCAGGTCGATCACCCTCACCGACCGGTCGCTGGTCATGATCTCAGCCGGCGGGGTGAGCAGCGTGGACCCTCAAACTGGCGAGGAGTTGTGGCGGCGACGGCTCAGAGACAAAAACGGTCCGAAGCGAGCCATCGTCGTCAGCGGCGATCGAATCATCGCCGGCGGTGGTGGCAAGACCCTGGAGATCCTGGATCTGGGCAGCGGAGAAGTCCTCAATCAGGTCGAGGCCGGAGCGTCGCTGGACAGGATCCGGGGGGCCGCCTTCTATGAGGATCACCAATTTGGAGTCCTCGCCGCCGGCAAGGGCAACCTCATCGGCTTCGACGACGCCGGCCAGGTGGTCTGGCGCCACTCCATGGCTCCCGGCAGCATCCGCTCCATCCTCTTCGACGGCCCCCTGGTATGTGCTCAATCGAGCGACGGCACCATGGCTGCCCTCAACCCGAGGAGCGGCGACGTGCTGTGGAAGATCCGCCACGGCGGAACTCCGGAGTTGGGCGCTCAGGTCCACCAGGGACGACTGTATTCGATGACACAAGACCCCCTGCATCGGGGCTCCACTCTGTATGCCCTCTATCCCTTTACGGGCCGCACGGTCTGGCAGTTGCGCCTGCCGGGCAGCACCCTGGGCCCACCAAGTTTCGTGGACCGATGGATGATCGTCGCTCTCGAGCGTCACGGCCAGACCGTGCTCGTCGGCATCGACCTGGAGGCCGTCGACCCCCACATCAACTGGCGCCTCGATCTGTCGAGCGCCGGCATCAACGCCCCCACCCAGATTCTGCCGGTGACCATCGATGGCGAGCCCCACGGGCTGGTGCGCACCGACCGCGCCGAATTGACCTGCTTCAGTGTCGTCGACGGCGCAATTCGATGGCGGAGCATGCCCGCCGCCGAGACCCTCTTGCTCTACGGCAACCTTCCCCTATTTCAAATCGGTGAGGCCCTGCTCAATATGACCAATTCGGTGGACCTCCGCGATCTGGAGACCGGCGAATTGCTCCACAGCTTCCAGACCATCGAGAGCCCCGAATTCGGTCTATTGGTCGCCCCCTTTTGTCTGATCTTCGGAGAGCGCGGCACCCGTGGCGATCGCACCGACCGGCTCACGGCCTGGTCGGTGGAGCATTTTTTGGCGTTGGTCCAATAGCTAAATGGCGTCCACGCCATCGTGGGGATCAAATACCGAAAAATAGGCGTTTGGCGAAATCGCTGGACAGATCGGATTCGAAGATCTTTCTGGCCGCCTCGCGGATATCGTATTCCAGGCGGTTGAATTGAAAGGTCTTGGCCTCCGTATCGTAGAGGCCGTAGCAGGAGCGATTGTCATTGTCTCGGGGCTGACCGACGCTGCCGACGGTGACGATATATTTTTTGTCCTCTTCGAACTCCAGGGTGGGCCCGAAGACCTCGACGGCCCCCTCGTCGGGGTGGAGGCTGAACGATTTGGTCAGGTGGGAGTGGCCGATGAAGGTGACGTGCTGCAGGTCGTCCCAATGGGGCACCAGTGAGTTGGCCTGCTGGAGGTTGAAGACGTATTCGAAGTCCTCCAGGTTGACCGGCGAGCCGTGGCAGAAGGTCACGTCCTCGAAATCCTCGCGGTAGGGCAGGGACTTGAGCCACTCATGGTGTTTTTCGTCGAGGCGGTTGGCGTGCCAGTCCAGCGCATTTCGGGCGGCGTCGTAATAATAGGCGTAGTTCATCCGACCCGAGACGGCAGCGTCGTGATTGCCCACTACCGTGGTTGCATCCAACTCACGCACCAATTCGCAACAGGCGTTGGGCTCGGCCCCGTAGCCCACGACGTCGCCGAGACAGACGTATTTATCCACCTTCGGATCGTGGTTTTTATAGGCTTCCACCACCCGCTTGAGGGCGTCGTAATTGGCGTGAATGTCGCTAAAAATGGCGATTAACATGGGCGATCAGTTTGTAAGAGAAGTGTTACTGGACACGCCACCACTATCGCCGTCCCTGGGCGGGATGTAAATATCGAAATTTTAAAATTCCGGTGGTGCTCAAAGGAGTTGGCGAGCCCGATCGGCGGCCTTCTGGAGATCTTTGCTCCGCTCCCCGGCCAATTCATCGAGAGTTCCCCTTCGAACGCCCTCCAGGGCGGCCAGGGCGGCGAGCAAGGCCGGGTCGTCGGGATTCTTCTTTAGCACACGGGTCAACGGGGGAAGAAGTTTGTCACCGTAGCCCGCCAGAGCCGTGGCCAGAGCGTCGAGATCGCCCTGCTTGTCGGTGTCGCGAATGGCGTCCAAAAGTCGGGGCATGGCAGCCGCATTTTCCACGGACACCAGGGCGCGGGTGATCACCAGGGTGGCCGACGATCCCGCTCCGTTGAGGGCCTGAATCAGCGAAGCCTCCAGCCCGTCGGCGCGGGCTTCGACGAATTTGCTCAACGCCTCGGCTTCGACGGCGCTCATCTTCTCGGAGGCCTCCAACACGTCGGAGACGGCGCCGGCCCCGGACTTCTCCAACAGAGCCTGGGCGGCCATCAAACGCCGCTCATCATCGTCGAGAAGTTGGACCAGCCGGTCCAAATCGGCGCTCATCATGTGGTCGAAGCCCTCCTCGCCGTGATCGTATCCTTCGGGAAGGAAGTAGGTCACATCGCCCTGGTGGGCCTTGATTCGCTCTCCTGAGCCCTCTCGGAGGTTGTCGGCGAAGTCGTCGGCGTCGAAGACCTCATCGTATTCCTCGGCGCGCTTGAGGCTGACCTCGGCCAACTCGAGCACATCCGGATCGGGAGTGACGTTAAAGTGCTGGGCCACCTCGATGAGGGTGTTCCAATTTTCCCATTGCTCCAGGGGGTCGAGATCGTTTGGCCTTAGACCGACGCAGACCTCGGCGAAGTTGGACAGCAGGCGCTGCACGAGGCTGACATTGTCTAAAATAATCGCCTCGTCGATGGCCACCTGGCGAAGGGCTTCACCAGGGGCGATGCCCCAGTGCAGGGCCTGGCGGACCACCCGCTTTTGAATCTTCTGGAAGGTCTCGAGGGGAAAGGCTCGATTGCCTACGAGATAATTGAATTGCTCGGGCTGCGACCAGTAGCCGACGATGCTCACCGCCAATTTGACGTCCGAGGCGCCGCCGAAGTCGGTGAATCGCTGGGCTTCGAAGGGATGGCGCATAGAACCCACGACGTCGACTTCGCCGGCGGCCAGGCGGGCGGCGGCGGCGGTCTGGGCGGACCCATCGCCCGCTTCTTCTCGCCATTGGCGCAGGCGCTGGCGAGCCCAGCCGATATTTCGCCGAATCGGTGCCCCGGCCTCCCAGGAAGCGATGCGCTCACCGCTTTCGTCATAGACCGCCAGGTGGAGGCGAAGATCCTGGGCCAATTGGTCGAGCAAGGCCCGCTCCTGCGGGGTGGCGTCAGCCATCGGCGCGGCCACGGCGTCGACACATTGGCCTTCATCGTCGAAGATCGCCAGGGTCAAGGCGATGAGGGGCGTGCCGTTAACTTCGTGGAGCTGAAATAAGAAGCGGGACTCGCCGTCGAGAAAGGACAGGGCCCGGTCCTCGTCGAGGCGAAAGCCGGCGACGATGAGGTCTGCCGTGGCCTCCACGAAATAATCCTTGCCGTCGGCGGCGACATCATCAAAGGTCTCGAAGATCTCTTCCGATTCGTAGGATACGAAGGTCACGCTCGTCGGCTCGGGGCGAACCGGCGCCGGGCTATCCGCGACCAATTCGGAATCGGAGACGGCCTGGGCTTCGATCCCCTCTTCCGACTCCTCGGCGTCGACGACCTCGATGAATTGGTCGGCCGTGACCACCTGGGTGGCCTCGTTGGCGTAGGGCTTGTCGCCGTCGGCAAAGGAGGCCTGGCCCTCGGCCTTGAGGCGCAGCTTCTCCTGTTCCAGGTTGAGCTCCTGAACCTGGAGTTTGCGGCGCTCCTCCTTGAGGGCATTTCGCTCCTCCTCCAATTCGACGCGCTGTCGTTGGATATCGGTCATCGCCTCCTCGACCCGCGCGCTGTCACGTTCGATCCGAGAGGCCACCTCTTCGAGCTGCTCCCTGTCGATGGCCAGCTTTCGGCGCTCTTCTTCCAGAGCATCACCGCCGGCGCCCTGCTGGGCCGCCCCGTCGGCAGCGCCTTTGAGCTCTTCGAGCTCGTCCTTCAATTGGAGGAGCTCCTCTTCCAGGTCCCGGCGCGCTCGCTCCATGGCCTGCATTTCACTTTCTTTTTTCTCCAGTTGCCCCCGAAGTTTGTTGGCCTCCTCACTGGAGGGAGCCGTGGGGGCCTCGGTGATCACCGTCGCCTCATTGGGGCCGGCTTCGGCGCCTGGCCCGGCAGCGGAGGCCAGCCCGGAGAGCTGATCCGGATCGAAGATGGCGTGAACCCGATGGATATAGGCGGGAAGTTCGTCGGGATATTCGGCCAGCGCATCGAGCAGCTCCGCCCGCAGACGAAGCTCCTCGTGACGCAGGGCTTCGGGGATGATCAGGGCAAAGATCTGGGCTTTCGGATCGTGATAGATCACGGGCAGCGCTGGACGATAGACATCGCCATCAGAGCCGGTGACCACGTTGAGCGTGCCGTCAAAGAGATCCTGGCGCAGCTCGGGATTGTCGGTCACGTTGACGCAGGTGTAGACCTCGGCGCGAAAGATGGTGCCATCGGCGCCGCTGACCTGAATGGCGCGGGTGGCCGTCTTTCCCAGACTAGACGCGCCGTGCTGGGGATCGTAGAAGCGAAATTGTCGTACCATCGGCGAACCTCGTTAGTCGCGCACCTGTCTGAGTCTCTCGAGCCCGAATGCATACCACGGCAAATCAGCGTCCATCAAGGTATGGCACCGCTGAGGTTGTGAACGCTGTCCTCTGATTCGCATCACCAAGCGCCTGTTGAGGGTCGATTGGATCGGTGTTTGCAGTGATCACCGAGGACGTCGCCGGAGTTAACCGCCGACCTCCCCTTGTGGAGCGGTTCATGATTCGCCCTTTTTACAACCTCATCCTGTCTCTGGCGATCGGCCTATTGGCCTTTAGCCTGGCGCCCACGGCGGTGCAGGCCCAGGAGCTCGACGACCAGCTCGAGCAATGGCGAGGTCTGCAATCGGAGCGTTCCCGGCTGGTGGGGCAATTGGAAACGCTGGAGACAGAACATCAAAAATTTGTGGAGGCTATCGAAAATCTGAAGGATCAGCGCGCTCGCGGCGAAGCGAGCCGCCGCCAACTGGAGGATAAACTTCGGGATCACCTCCAGGTCGTCGAATCTCTGGAGGCCCTTCAGCGAAATCTTCGTCGATTGGACGATCGGCAGCGCACCTTGCAAACAGAGATCGCCGACCACCTCGAAGAACGGCGGCGGGCGCTGGAGGCCGAAGCACGCCAGGCCTCGGCTCAGCGTCGCGGCGAATTGGTTCGAGAGCTCAATGAAGTTCAACAGATGCAGCGCCGATTCGTCGCCCCCGCGCCCGAGGCCGATTCGCAGCGCGTCCAGGACGTACTCGACATGGCTCATAGCGTGGTCGACGAACATCCCAGGGCCATGCTGTCTGTGGTCGATGAATTAGAGGATACCCAGGATCAGGTCCTGGCCCGCCTGCAGGCCGTCGAAGAGCGAATCGAGCGGCTCGAACAACTGCGGGCGCTGCAACGGCAATCTCGGCAATTCGACGAGCTCGACACCTTCTTCGACGAATCGGACCGAGGCCGGCAGGTCGCCCAATTCGAGCAAGCCGCCACCTCCGATCGCTCCGACTCGTCGCAAGATCGGGACAGCGCCGGCGGTGATGGCGACTATGCCGAAGATGATTATGCAGAGGCCGCCCCGGCTGATCCGGATTACGACGATTTTTCCGGGGAAAACTCCATGGGGAGCGATGAGGGCGGCTCCGGATATGACGGCGGCGACGACGCCCAGCTCGGCGATGACGTACCCGGCTCCGATGAGCCTGACCAAAACGACTATTTCGACGACGGTGAAGCCGCCTCGGAGACCATCGTCATTGAGACCGATATCTCCGCCGGGGAGGACAGCTCCTTTTTGAGCGATCAACAGATGCAGCGTGATCTGCGCCGCCTGCGCCAGGAGCGAGAAGAGCTCGAGGGTCAGGCCGAAGAATTGCGAAATAAGGCCGACCAACTCCGCGATCGGGCCTATGAGCCCTGAATGAGGGCGTCGCATTTTGGGGTTGACCGAACCACCGAGATTAAACCAGAACCCCCGAGCCCCGGAGTCGAAATCTGAAATTCATGGGAGGGAGGTTGCCCACACCCGATCCCGGGCTTATATTACGCCCGAAACCTGTTGATTTATCCCCACCCCCTCCCGGCTATAGTGACGTAGGAGTTGTCATGGCAGAGAAGCGATCGACGAACCGAGATGAAGAAGAAGAATACTTCCACCAGGAAGACACCCAGAAAAAAGCCAAGATCCGGCGTGAGCGCCAGCTCAAAGCGCTGCGTCAAAAAGAGCGAGCTGCCATCGCCAAAGAGCTCAACACCAGCGAAGAAGTCGCCGAGGAAGCCATGGCCCTCGGGTTTGACGCCGAAACGGCGCTGGTCCTGCCCCTGGTCCCACTGATTCAGGTGGCCTGGGCCAACGGCAAGGTCAGCAAGGCGGAGGCCGAAAAGGTCAATAAAAAAGCGGCTGTCTTCGGACTGACCAGCGGCACGCCGGCGTGCAACTTCCTCAATTTACTCCTCGAGGAACAGCCCACGGATCTATTCTTCGAGCGGGCCAATACGGTCATGAGCCATATCGTCGAAGACGATCGCACGGGCATGGGTGACAACGTGTTGGCCTGGAGTAAGGCCGTGGCCGAAGCGTCGGGCGGATTTTTCGGATTGGCCAACCCCATCAAAAAAGAGCAGCAAAAGGTGCTCGAAGATCTGGCTCGGATCTTCGGCGTCGAAGATTGAGGCATCGTCAGAATTGGCCGCCCACAGCGAAGTAGATCCGATCGTTGTGGGCCCACAGGCCCCCGGCGCTGAGCTCCTCGCTCGGGTCGGGGCCAAAAAAGAGGCTCACCCCAAGGGTGGTGCGAATCCCCCTTCCCCAGGGGCGCTCCACGGCCAATTGACCCACAAAATCACCGGGGGTGATGGTGGCCAGCCCGCCGGCACTCAGTTCCAGATTCCACCATCGAAGGTGCCAGTTTACGGCGCCTGCCACACCGTAATAGCCTCCGTCGAAGATGAGTAATTCGTCCTCTTCTTGCCCGCCCTGCTCTTGTGGGATGAGAGCTCGGTGGATCGCCGAATCTACAGCGAATGGGTGGAGCCAGAATCCCTCCAGGGTCAGCGCCAGAGGGCGCTCTCCGTCGAGGAGACGCTCATAGGACAATCCGAGAGCCGAGAAGACGCTGGCCCGACGGACCGCCTCGAATTCGGTGGTATAGAAGACCCGGCGCGGTGAAAAGGCCAGGTCGGCCCGTACTCCGATGGGTCCTACGTAGCGCGCTCCGTCGAGCAAGATCGTGGCCCGCCGAAGATATTCCGATTCAAAAATCGTCTCCCCGGCCTCGGCTTTTTCGCTCAGATTATTGCCGTGACCGATGACCTCCTGGTTGCGCTGGACGAAGCCGAAGAAATCGTAGTCCTCGAAGACCTGTCCATCTTCGGCGATCAAAGTGAGGACGGAGCGAAGATCTTCGTCGATGACCACCCAGGGGGTGCGATCCCAGCCGTAGAAGACGCCCGCTCCCAGATCGGTGCCGGCCACGGTGGTCGTGGCGCGAAGGCCGGCGCTTGCGTTTTTAGGCACGTCTTTGGGGCGCGACATGGAGAGCAAGAAGGGCTGGGTGTATTGCTGGGCGCCGGGTTCTATGAATTGTTCGGCGAGGAGCAAAAAGGGGAGCTGCTCGGCGATCAGGGGATTTCGCTCGTTGGCCAGCGCCGTATCCCGCCCGAAGAGGGCGACCTGATTGGGTTGAAAAAAGGGCACCAGGAGGGCGCGAATCGACCAATTTGAGAATGAGTAGGCGGCGGTGGCGCTCAGTTGGGACAGGGCCGATCCGAAGCCTCCCCCTCCGACGGGATCGCGCATATCGACGGGGTCGATGACGTCGCCGGGGCGAATGATGTCAGTGCTTCCCCAGCTATTTCGCATCTGCCCGAAAGCAAAAGACCAGCGCCCCGGGCGATGGACCAGATAAGCTTGATCCAGGCGAGGCTCGTAATGGGTGCGCCAGTTATCGAAGGCCCGGCCGGCGCCGGCCCAATAGCGAAATCGGCCGGAGACGACAGCCCTGGTCTGGGGCGATAATTCGTGGCGCAGGCCCATCGCCAGGCCGGCGCCGAACTCTACTCTGTCCTGGCCCAGAGGACCGATGCCGGGATTGACGAGGGTGACCAATTCATAATCGAGGCTGAATTCGGTGTCGTCAAAGACAGCCGGTACGTATGAGCGATCTTCAGGTTCGTCGTCGACGGGCTCGTCGAAGGTGGTGGGCCGCTCGGGATCGTCGATAATGAGCCCGTCGCCACCTGTAGCGTCGTTGCCCTCCTCAGCGTCTTCGCCGCCGTCTTCGTCACGGTCGTCGTAGCTGGGATTTTCGGGATCGAAGATCGTCTCCTGGGCGCCGGCCACGGAGACGTGGCTCACCACGGCGAGCAGACAAATCGCCCTTAGGATTGGCCCGACAACTCCAGAGGTCACCGCCCGAGTTCCTCCCGATCGAAGAGGGAGTCCGGAAGGTCGACGTCCGTGTCGAGGCCGCTGATCTCGATACGCGTATAGCCCCCGGATTCGGCGTGAAGGCTCATTCGCCGGATATAGGTGGTGTCGTCGTCGGTCTGGGCCAACTCCTCGGCGAAGAGTGTTTTTTCCAGATCGCCGCTCTTGTCATAGAAGCGCACCCGCAGGGGGATGAAATCGCTCTTTCGCACGAAGGCGATGACCTTCTGGTAGTCACTTTCCTGGGGATTTTTGGGCCGAGCCTCGATGACGTAGACCTCGTGGCCGCCCACTTCATCGTCGCCGCGGCGGGTATATTCCGATTCCCGCAGATCCCGGCTCTCCAGGTCGGCGAAGGTGAAGTGGCTTCCCAAAAAGGAGCTGCGACGCTGTCGGCCCTCGACGCGGCGGGTCACGTCGAAGGCGGGAAGATACATCCACATATCGTCGTCGGCGTCGGGGTTTTCGACAAAAAGAAATGCCTGACCCCGTACCTCGGCGGGAGCGGTCAGGGACATCAAGGTGCGCGAGCGGTCGTCGTCGCGCTTGCTACGAACGTCGAGGCGCCGCTCTCGCTGTTCGCCGGCTCGGTCGAAGACGGTGAGCACCACCTGGGCGCGTCCGGCCTCGAATCCCACGGCGTTTCGCTCCACGGCCCGTTCGATGATCTCGTCGGCGCCGATCTCGCCTTCGTCGGCCGCGGCGGTGGCTGCCGAGAATAAGACCAGCAAAAAAGTCGTCATCGCCAACCAGGAGGGGGCTCGATTTTTCATAGCAAAACGCTCCGTGCACGGGAATCCATCGGGATTAAGTCAGATCAGCCAGTGCCGCTCTTCTTCTCATCATCGCTTTCGACGGCCGGCACTTCATAAGCCTTCAAAAATTCTTGTTCCAAGATGTCCTGCAATTCGTGTCGCTCCAATTTTTCGGCCAACTCCTCGGGGCTGACGTCGACGATCTTCTCCAGGATATGAAGGCGGTTGGAGAGGCGATCGATATGTTCGAGCAGATCGCGGACGATCCGCTGAAGGGGGTCGGGGAGGCGATCGTGCTCCAGATCGGGATAGCCCACGCTCTTGCGCTGTTCTTTGGAGACGATCCGGCCGGGAATGCCGACGACCGTGGAGCATTGGTCCACGTCTTTGATGACCACCGAGCCGCTGCCGACCATGGCGCCGTCGCCGATATTGACGGCCCCGAGAATGCAGGCGTTACTGCCGATGGTCACGCCCTGGCCGATCGTGGGGTGGCGCTTGGTCTGAGCCAGAGTCGTTCCGCCCAGGACCACCCCTTTGTAGATCAGGCAGTCGTCGCCGACGACGGCGGTCTCACCGATGACCACGCCCATTCCATGGTCGATGAAGACCCGGCGTCCGATGACCGCCCCCGGGTGGATTTCGACGCCTGTCATATGGCGATTATAATGGCTCAGGATGCGGGCCGAAAGGCGATGGCCCTTCTCCCATAGCCGATGAGCCAGGCGATGGAGCCACAGGGCGTGAAGGCCGGGATAGGTGGAGATCACCTCGGCGAAGGTGCGAGCCGCCGGGTCGGCGCGCTGAACGGCGCGAATATCTTCGACGGCGTCCTGAACAAAACCGAGAAAGCCGCTTCGCTGCCGTGAAGGCGGTGAGGGCATTACGTTTGCCCCTTTTTCATCGCCACGTCGTGTCATGATTTCCTCAAGTACGGGCCCTGTGCGCGATCTGTCGTGCCGGGCGCTGCTGTTCAATCTATAATTCTCGAAAGAGAGGCGTCGACAGATAGCGCTCGCCAGTGTCGCAGAGCATAGTGACGATTCGCTTGCCTTCAAATTCGGGACGTCGGGCCACCTTGATGGCGCCGGCCACGTTGGCCCCGGCGCTGATCCCCACGAGCAGACCCTCTTCACAGGCCAACCGGCGGGCCATGGTCATCGCCTCTTCGTCTTCGACGCTGATGATCTCGTCGAGTAACTCCCGATCCAAAATATCGGGAATGAACCCCGCTCCTATTCCCTGAATTCTATGAGGCCCCGGGGCACCACCGCTCAAGACGGGGCTCCCCGCCGGTTCGATGGCGATGACCTTGAAATCAGGGTTCCGTTCTTTGAGATATCGGCCAACGCCGGTGATGGTACCTCCCGTGCCGACTCCGGTGACGATGGCGTCGACGTTGCCATCCGTATCTTCCCAGATTTCTACGCCCGTGGTCGCTTCGTGAACGGCAGGGTTGGCGGGGTTTTGAAATTGATGGAGCATGATGGCCTGATCATTTTCGGCGACGATCTCCCTGGCCTTTTCCACGGCCCCCTGCATGCCCAGGGCCCCCGGGGTGAGCACCAATTCGGCGCCCAGGGCCTTGAGCAGCGTTCGGCGCTCGAAGCTCATCAGGTCGGGCATGGTCAAGATCAGCTCGTAGCCCTTCGAAGCGCAGACATAGGCCAGGGCGATGCCCGTATTGCCGCTGGTGGGCTCGACGATGGTCGCCCCCTCGGAGATCAATCCCCGCCGTTCGGCGTCGGCGATCATATTGGCGCCGATCCGATCTTTGACGCTGGCCAGGGGGTTGAAAAACTCGGCCTTGGCCACAACCTCGGCGCCGCCACGGACGAAATCTTTCGACAATCGGATCAGCGGGGTGCGCCCGACGAGTTCGACGACGCTATCGTAGATGGGCATTTCTCACTCCTCGTTCGGCTCGTTTGGTTCGGGCAGCGAATATCCGTCGAGACATTGCAGGATCTCCAGGGCAGCTTCGTAGCGCCGAAAGGGGGGCATGATATAGGCGCCGACGACCCGTTCTTTGATGCGCTCCAGAGTCTCCTGGGCGATGCGCACCCCCTCCTGGCGAGCTTCGGGGCCGCTGCCCACCTTCTTCATTCGTTCTCGAATCGACTCCGGCACAGACATGCCAGGCACTTCGTGATGCAAAAACTCAGCGTTTCGAAAGCTGGCCAGGGGCAACAGCCCGACCAGGACCGGCATCCTGAGATGCTCGATATCGGAGAGGAAGCGATCGAGGACTTCCGGGTCATAGACGGGCTGAGTCATGACGAAATTGGCGCCGGAGGCCTTCTTCTCCTCCAGCCGCCGAAGCTCTCGATCGTAATCGGCGGAGGCCGGCTCGGCCCCACAGGCACAATAAAAGGAGGTCGCCTGGCCCACGTCTTTTCCTGCCGGGTCGATGCCGGTGTTGAAATTGTCGATCATCCTCAAGATGCCGATGCTGTCCAGATCGAAGACCGCCGTGGCGTGGGGATAATCGCCCACCTTGGGAGGATCGCCGGTGATGACCACCAGGTTGCGAAGAGCCATGGCTTCAAAGCCCAGGATATCGGCCTGAAGGCCCAGAAGATTTCGGTCCCGCCCGCATAGATGGAGGATGACCTCGATGTCGAGTTCACTCTGCATCATCTGGCCCAGCGCCCAGTTCGACATTCGCACCGAAGCGCGGGGGCCGTCGGCGATATTGATGACGTCCACCCCGTTGGCGGTGAGCATTCGCGCCGCGGCGATCGCCTTGTCCGGGCGAAGGCCCGCCGGGGGGTTGACCTCGACGCTGACCACGAAATTATCACGGGTGATCTCGCCGCGGGTGCCCTGCTGTTGCTGCATGAACACATCTTCAATCTTCATGGCCAACCTGGTGGGGGTGGCCGGCGGATACCGGACCCCTTCGGCTCCCTCGCCGTTGACCGGCGCTTTTGTAGAGGGGCTCACCTGCGAGACCGCCACTCGCCCGCCGCCAACCATCCGAGCGGCGGCGGCGATCTGGCGCACGTGCTCCGGGCCGGTGCCGCAACACCCGCCGACGAGGCGCACGCCGGCTTTGAAATAGCGCCGGGCATAGACCCCGAAATATTCGGGGGTCGCCATATAGACCAGTCGCTCCTCCACTTTACGGGGGTAACCGGCGTTGGGCTGAGCGATGACCGGGGCTCCCACGTCGAGCATCTCCGTGACCACGTCATATAAGACATGGGGGCCCTCCATGCAGTTGGCGCCCACCACGTCGGCCCCCCATTGGTGGAGCAATAGGGCCACCCGATCGGGTTTGGCGCCATCGGCGGTGGTGCGCTCGGCGTCGAAGGACATCTGGGCGATGACCGGCAGATCGCAGACTTTTTGTGCTGCTTCCAGAGCGATGCGGATCTCGGCCATCTGCCGGAAGGTCTCGAGGACGATCACGTCCACCCCCTCTTCGGCGAGGACCGTTATCTGGCGCTCAAATGCCTCTCGAAGGGTCACCAACTCCGATTCGGTGAGCATCGTCGGCGTCGCCCCGGTGGGCCCCACCGAGCCGGCGACGAACGCCCTGTCTCCCGCTGCCTGGCGCGCAATTCTGGCACCGGCGGCGACGATCTCATCGGCCCTCTCCTCGAGGCCGTGGCGCTTTAATTTGACCCGATTCGACGAGAAGGTATTGGTGGTCAATACCATGGCCCCGGCGTCCAGATATTCCTCGTGAACCGATCGCACCAGATCGGGGCTGCTCAAATTTGCGTGATCGAAGGATTTATTGACGTAGATTCCCCGTTCATACAAACGAGTGCCGATGCCACCGTCGAAAACGACGGGACCTCGCTCAATAGCTTCTAAAAAACTGCTGTCCATCTTTGATTGACTCGTCGCGCTGGGGTGAGTTAGTTGCATCGGACGCCGCCGGGGCGGCAGTATAGAGCAGATGTCGCCGCGTCACCATCGGCGCAATCACCGGGTTTCCCACCTACTAGCAGGCTGTCATGATCGTCGAGCTCGTCAAAGAATTTAGCTTCGAGTCCGCTCACCATCTCCCCCACGTGCCGGAGGATCATAAGTGTCGGCGCCTCCACGGCCATTCCTATCGAGTGACCCTGACGGTCAAGGGAGAGGTCGATGATAAGATGGGATGGCTCATCGATTATGCAGATATCAAGGCGGCGTTTGCTCCCCTATTGGAGCGGCTCGACCATTATTATCTCAACGAGATCGAGGGGTTGGAAAATCCCACCTCCGAGGTGCTCGCCAAATGGATCTGGGATCGCCTCATCGACGATCTGCCGTTGCTCCACTCCATCCAGGTCCACGAGACCTGTGAGTCGAGCTGCATCTACCGCGGAAAATAAGCGGGGGTCACCGATCGCAGGGGCGGGCCGACCACTCGAGCTCGCCATCTTCCAGCCCGTCGATCGTCAGATGGGTGTTGGGATGATTGATCAATTCGCCATCGCCCAGATCATGGGCGGGAAGGCGGGGGGGCTCGTTGGCGATCTCTGCGTTGAGGCGCCCCGCCATTTCGTGGACGATCTCCTCGTCACGAGCGCTGACAGCCAGGGAGACCGACAATCCAAGGGATCCGATCGCCACGGTCAGGGCGAAGACAGTGCCCATCGTGAAGACCGGGGCGGTGACCACGGCGATGAGGCAGATCGCCGTCAGAGAAGCGGCGCCCACGGCGCCCAGAAGGCGTGCTTGCACGCCTCGACTGGCCTCCCCGCCATCGACTTCCATGGGATAATAGTCGGCGTCCACCGGGTGTTGACGCCGTTGGGCACGGCGACGACGGCGACGAGCCGGTAGCGTGTCGCGTCGATCCCTCCAGCGTGTACGTCGCACCCTGGCCATTTTATCGTACTGCTCGGCGAGCCGGAAAAAAGATACTTCCCGTAGCCCGGGACTCTCTGACATGAGCGCTCCCCCAGCAGGATTGACCTGAAGTTAATGGGGAGGCTCGGCGATGGTTCCAAGATGAGGGTAGCAGAGCCGCCGAGACGCTCCAAATCCTATCCTCGACGACTCTGTCGGGCGACGTCCCCCCCGCTCGCTCTAATCCGCTCGCCCTCTCCCTCACCGATGAGCAACATAAACACCATTTTCCCACAGAAAATGAGGTGATTTTAATGACCCTGAATTTTTTTAGGAAAACCGATTGACACCGTGGGTGTCCATCTGTAGACATACAGACCGCTCGGGGCGACCCTCCGGGCTTAGACGGTCGCCGAAGACTTCTGGTTGGAGGCGATCGCACCACATAGCTCGGCTCTTTTGAGCCGGGATATTTGGGCCGTTAGCTCAGTCTGGTAGAGCAGCAGACTTTTAATCTGCGGGTCGAAGGTTCGAATCCTTCACGGCTCACGTCCCCTTCGTCTAGCCTGGTCCAGGACACTGGGTTTTCATCCCAGCGACACGGGTTCAAATCCCGTAGGGGACGCTTCGGCTGTCCTTTTTTGAAAAAAGAGCAGTCGACACCCACCAAAGGTGGGTATACATAGGGTCGTCAACGACCCGTTGGGCAGGTCCCCTTCGTCTAGCCTGGTCCAGGACACTGGGTTTTCATCCCAGCGACACGGGTTCAAATCCCGTAGGGGACGCTAAAGAAAAACGCCGCGCGATGCGCGGCGTTTTTTGGTTCTTGTTTTGTTGGTGCCTCACTCCAGGAAGCGAAGGACGTGGTATTTCTTCTTACCCGATCGCAAGACCATCATGGACTCGCTGGCCAGATCGTCTTCGCCCAGCACCTTGGAGTGATCGTCGATCTTCTCATTATTGAGATAGGCTCCGCCCTGCTTGATGAGACGTCGCGCGGCGCCGTTGGATTTCTGAAGCCCCGTCTCGGTGAAGGCCTCCAGAATACCCAGATCGCCGTCGCGAAGTCTGTTGCGAGATAACTCCGTCGACGGCACATCGGCGAAGATGGCCTTGAGATCTTTGTCGCTCAAGCCCTCGATCTTTTCGCCGAAGAGCATCTTGCTGGCGCGGACCACCTTTTCGGCTTCGTCGCGACCGTGGATCAGGGTGGTGACCTCGAAGGCCAGCTTGCGCTGGACTTCGCCGCGGTTTTCGCCGGCCTCGATGGTGGCCTCCAGCGCTTCGATCTCCTCTCTGGGCAGGAAGGTGAAGATCCGCAGTAGCTTTCCGCAGTCGCTGTCGTCGCGGTTGACCCAATATTGGTAGAACTCGTAGGGGCTGGTCAGATCGGCGTCCAGGTAGATCGCCCCGCCGACGCTCTTGCCCAGCTTCTTGCCGTCTGCCGAGGTGAGCAGCGGGAAAGTCAGACCGAATGCCTTGTGGTCGACTTCGCCGGCCTGCTTGCGGCGGATGAGCTCTGTGCCGGCTGTGATATTGCCCCATTGATCGCTTCCACCGATCTGGAGGCGGCAGCTCCTATTTTCGAAGAGATGCCAATAATCAAATGCCTGGATGAGCATATAGCTAAACTCAGTGTAGCTAATACCCTGCTCTCGCTCCTGGAGTCGGGCTCGCACCGACTCCTTGCTCATCATGGCGTTGACGCTGAAATGCTTGCCCACGTCGCGCAGAAAATCGAGAAACGACACCCCTTCGAGCCAGGTGGCGTTGTTGACGATCTCCATGCCGCCGTCGCCGTCACCGTCGCCCGCCGAGGCGGCCCGATGGCTGATATCGTTTAGCTGGGTCTCGATGGCGGCGATATTCTCGGCCAGCGTCTCTTCGGCCAGAAGCTCCCTTTCTTCGTCTTTGCCCGAAGGGTCGCCGATACGGCCTGTGGCGCCGCCGACCAGCCCCAGGGCGTGATGGCCGTGGCGCTGGAAATGGACGAGGGCCATAATGCCGATGAGGTTGCCCACATGCAGCGATCTGGCGGTGGGATCGAAGCCACAATAAAGGGTAATCCCCTCCTGGGTCAGAGCCTGGTCGAGCTCCTCATGAGTGATCTGTTTGATAAATCCTCGCCAGGCCAATTCCTGAAGGACTGCGCTCTCATATTTCTCAGCCATGGGTATCTCTTGGTATCTCTTGGGTTTTCGACATAATTCGCGGGGGTTCGACAAAAAATGAACCACCGGGGGTATGTGACAGTTCCCGACGCAGGCGTCAACGGGCGTAGTCGGTGGCCCGGGTCTCGCGGATGACCGTGACCTTGATCTGACCGGGATAGGTCAGCTCGTCTTCGATACGCGCAGCGATGGCCTTGCTCAATTTTTTGGCCCCGGCGTCGTCGACGTCGTCGTGGGCGACGATGACCCGCACCTCGCGGCCGGCCTGGATGGCGTAGGCCTTTTGGACGCCCTCGAAATCCGACGAAATCCGCTCCAGATCTTCCAGGCGCTTGACGTAGGCCCCCAGAACCTCGCGGCGGGCGCCGGGCCGGGCACCGGAGAGTGCGTCGGCGGCGATGACCAGGTGGGCGATCACCGACTGCTGGGGCTCTTCATTGTGGTGGGCGGCGATCGCATTTCTGACGATCTCCTCTTCGCCGTGGCGAGCGGCCAATTCGGCGCCCACCAGGGCGTGGCTCTCGCGGCGCTCGTGGGTCAGGGCCTTGCCGATATCGTGAAGCAGGCCCGCCCGCCTGGCCTGGGCGACGTTGACCTCCAACTCGGCGGCCATCAGTCCGCATAAGAAGCCCACCTCGATGGAGTGAGCCCACATATTCTGACCGTAGCTGGTGCGAAATTTAAGCTGCCCCACCAGCTGCAATAGCTCGGGATGGAGGCCGTGAATGCCCAACTCCAGGGCGGCCTGATTGCCCGCTTCTTTGATGACCTGGGCGACCTCCTGGTCCGCTTTGTCGACCATCTCCTCGATGCCCGTGGGATGGATCCGCCCGTCGGCGATGAGCTTTTCCAGGGCCCGGCGGGCGATCTCGCGGCGCACGGGGTCAAAACAACTGACGACCACCACCTCCGGGGTATCGTCGATGATGACGTCCACCCCGGTGGCGGCCTCGAAGGCCCGGATATTTCGCCCTTCCCGACCGATGATCCGGCCCTTCATATTATCGCTGGGAAGATCGATGACGTTGACGCATTTGTCGGCCACGAAATCGCCGGCAAATCGCTGGCAGGCCACGCTCAAGATCTTCTGAGCCTTTTGCTCTGCCTCTTCCTGAGCCTGACGCTCGATGGTCTTGATCTGATCTTCGGCCTCCAATTCGGCGCGGGCGATCATGCGCTGGGTCAGCTCCTGACGAGCCTGGTCGGCACTATATTCGCCGATTTCCGCCAGGGTCTGCTCCACCTCGGCCAGGCGCTCCTCCAATCGTCGGGCCTGTCCGTTGAGGTGGTCCCGCTCGTTGGCCAACTCCTTTTGCCCCTCTTTGACCTCCCCCTCTCGCTCGTCGAGGCGGCTGGCGCGGTCGTCCAGACTGGATTCGCGCCGGCCCAGGCGATCTTCGATTTTCTGGAGCTCTTTTCGCCGCTCTTTGAGCTCCTCGTCGGCCTCGCGGCGGGCATCGGAGAGCACCGACCGGGCCTCGATATCGGCGTTCTTGAGCATCGAATCGGCGTCTCGGCGGGCCTCGGCGACGATCTGTTCCGCTTTTTCCTGAGCCTCCTGGCGAGCGTCATCGCTGAAGCGCTCTACCAACTCGCGGCGAATCTCGTCGGTCATCTCCTCTTTGACCTGACGGGTCACCCGCTTTCGGGCTCGCTCCTCGGTCTCTTCGCGCAGGTCATCGAGATATTTTCGCACCTGATCGCGGGCCAGAAACCAGCCCAGGAGGCCGCCGATGCAGCCCCCAATGATCATATAGAGGATAGGGTCGAGGGTCTCCATTTAGTGGGCCTCACCATTTTGATCAGAGACCAGTTGGGTCATTTCATCGGTGACGATCATATCCATGGGCCTGTCGTGAGATTCGGTGGGCAGCCCGGCGTCTGCGATCTGGCAGTGATGACAGACGCCGATGGCCAGGGCCTTTCCCACCGTAGGTAAGGCTCGATCGTAATAACCCATGCCGAAACCGAGGCGAGCGCCCTGGACGTCGAAGGCCACGCCGGGCACCAGGAAGGCCTCGATGGTCGATGTCTCCACGGCCTGGCCTTTGGGCTCTTCGATCCCAAAGGCCCCGGGCACCAGCTCGTCCCAGTCGTTGACCAGACAGAACTCCATACGCCCCGGGCCGGTCACACGAGGCAATACAATCTGAGTTCCCCGCCGTTGGGCTTGCTGGAGAAAGGAGCGCACTCCCACTTCGGCGCCGCGAGCGGCGTAGCCCGCGAGTCGACGCACGTCTTTGAGCGCCGAAAGATTGCCCAGTCGCTGACATACCTCGGCCGAGGCCCGCCGAGCTTCCAACTCGTCGAGTTCACGGCGACGAGCGAGAAAATGCTGTCGCAGATGCTCTTTTTGTTGTTGCAAAGCCTCGGTGCGGCTCATCGGTATGCTCGCCAGAAGATGGCGAGGTCCGACTGAAGCGAAAGGGGCCTATCACCCAGTGTCGTGGGCGCGATGGTGCATTCCAGCGGTGGTCAAACCAAAAGCTCAGACCTCTTCGATCTGATCGATGAGCTCGAAGATCGATTCCGTCTTTTCCTCGAGTTGACTTCGCAGCCGCCTCAACTCCTGGCGGGTCTCGAAGAGTTCTTCGGCCACGGTCATGCTGGCCAGCATCAAGAGTTTATCCATCGGCGCCGTCGGCGCCGCGTTGTGAAGAGTGTCCAATTTATTATCTATATAGCGAGCCAGACTGCGCACAAAAGCCGCATCGCGGTCACTGCGAATGCTCAGTCGCTGCCCTTGAATTTCAATATTGATCGGTCCCGATCGATCGGCCCCTTTCGACGAAGTAGACGTGGGCGCACGGCGAATTCCTGCGGATTTCGTATCCTGCGTACTCACAACTACCTCCAGACCTCGAATCGAATCTCGACGTCGACCCCCAGTGGGGCGACGGCCCGCCCAGCAGACGGAATGACATTATTAGACCGTCGGCGACGCAGCATCAAGCGTCGGCTGTCAGAATCTGCATCTTCAATTTTATGTGGAGCCTCGTCGACGGTCACCTTCAGGGGCCGCTCTTATCGGCAGGGAATAAGAGAAGGTCCAGATCTCATAGCACCCTACCCTTGCTCCCGACGATCGTGCTAGAATAGGCGCCGACTGTGGCGAGCGGCCAAGGAGTATACACCACCTCATGAGTGATTCTCATCATATCGACGACACTGTTCCGGCAGCTGATTTCGGGCTCGACGACCGTTCCGAGGAACTGAGCGAGCGAACCGAGGCAGACGCCCAGGTCCGGTTTTATCGCGCCATGGCGGCCACGGAAGCCGATTATGGCGAATTGTTGGAGCGCCTGGCCCGGGCGGTGGCGGAGGTGATCTACGATCTCTGCGTGGTCTACCTGGTCGACGAGGACAGCGATGAATTGAACTGCGCCGCCGCGTTCCATCCCCATGGTCCGACAAAAGAGGCGATCCGCCAGAATTTCGCCCCTGGCAATACGGGAATGGCAAAGGGACTGATTCGACGGGTCATCGCCCAGCGAACCAGCTATTTTCGTCCCCGGTGGCGTCCCTCCCTATTGCAGGCCTATCACCGTGGCGAGACCCCTCGAGAAGCACTGGATATCGCCATCCACAGTCTGATGGTGGTCCCCCTGGTGAGCACAGACGGTGATTGCCTGGGAGCTCTTCTGGTGGGCCGCCATAATACGGTGCTGTCCTACGACGAGACCGATCTGGCGCTGACGGAGTGGATCGCCTCTCACGCGGCGATGAAGTTGGAGACGGCCCGACTATATCGAGATCTGCGCCAGGCAAATCAACAGCTCGACGCTGCCGTACAGGCACGGGACACCTTTATCTCAATTGCCTCCCATGAGCTGCGCACCCCGTTGAGCACGCTCAAGCTCCACGCTCAAATGCTCCACCGCACGGCCTGCAACAAGCCGGAGAGGATCACCGCCGAGGCGGTGCGGCCCAAGCTCGAATCCATGGATCATCAGGTCGACTATCTGGACCGTTTGGTCGATCAATTGCTCGACGTCTCGCGGATCATCGAAGGCGGTCTAGGCGTGCGCTGGCAGCCCTGCGATCTGGGCTCGGTACTCCGAGAGGTCATGAAACGCTTCGCCTACGAAGCCGACCAGGTCGGCTCGACGGTACACCGCCAGGGGCTGGATTCACTGGTGGGCACCTGGGACCGAGAGCGCCTGGACCATATCGCCACCAACCTGTTGTCGAACGCCATCAAATACGGGCAGGGAAACCCCATCGAGGTGCGCCTCGAACAGCAAGGAGCCCAGGCCATACTCCAGGTGGTGGACCATGGTCAGGGGATTCCCCAGGAAGCCCAGGACAGGATCTTCGAGCGCTTCGAGCGCGCCGTCGACCGGCGGGGCCAAAAGGGATTGGGCCTGGGATTGTGGATCGTGCGCGAATACGTGGAGAGCCTGGAGGGCTCCATCGAGGTGGTAAGCGAGCTCGGCGAAGGCTCGTCGTTTACGATTCGCCTGCCCCTGGAGCCGCGCGGGGCTGATCAATAGGGCCTACTCCCCCTCCGGCTCCTGCCGGACAAGCGCCCCGTCGACCAACCAGCTACAGGCGGCGGAGCCGGCGATAATCGGCAAAAAGAGCGCCGCCGGCAATGACGTATCCTGATATAGCGGCGCATAGATCAACCCAACCAGGGAGACGACGACGCCCACGGCGGCGATGATGGCCAGCAGACTCCACCAGCGGACCAATCGGCGCCGGGCGGTCACCGATCCGCGAAGAACCATAACCCCCAGAATCAGCGCCCCCAGGCTCAGGGGGTTGGCCCAAAAGAGGTTGAGGTTCCAATAGGTCACGGTGTGCTCCGTGCCGACGGCCATCACTCCCAATAAAAGCCCCGGCCCACCGAGGAGCAAGCCCATGACAATATGATAGGCGCCATAGCCGACACGCGAACTGCGTCCCGGGCGGCGTCGGCTATTCCAGCCGATAAGCAGCCCCACGGCGCCGATGCTCGTGCCGACCAGAAGCCACCAATACCAGTGGGTGGGTGGCTCTTCGGGGACGGGACCCCGGTTTTGGGCGCGATAGACCTCGTGGTTGCGAAGAGCCAGATCGTGGACCTCTCCCTCGTCGTCGACCCACTGAAATTCCAGCACTCGACGCTCCAACTCACCGGGCAAAAACATCTCATCCCACACCGTGGACGGCGTATCGATGGATCCGTTCATCAGAAACATCAGCAGCCAATCCATGGGCGGCATATGAGCCGAGTGGCGCCGTGTATGACCGCGTAGGGTCAAGCGGGCCGGTTTTTCGCCATAGGCCTCGAAGAATTGACCACCCACAGCCAGATCGATGACGTCGCGCACCCGGGTGGCGCAATTATCGTCGTAGTGATGATATAGATACTCTTTATTTTCCGGTCTGACGTTGTCGGCCAGAAATTCGGCGACCTCGGCGCGGCGTTGCGGCGGCAGGTATAATTCGATGACACGAATATCCCGATCGAGGCTCTCATAGATCCCATAGGTATGTGATACCGACGTGGGGGCCACCCAGAACCACAGCCGCCCCATGGCAAAGCGCATGAGCATGTCTCGATCGAAGTTGAACATGCCGTAATTGTACATGCGCGACACGTTGAGGCGCCGGTCTTCGACGACCAGCCCGGTGTGGCCAAACCAGCTGGGCACGTCGTCGCCGGGGCTGAAGGTGGCCAGGCTGATCACCAGATCATTGGGATCGCTTTCACCCTGGCCCCAGGGACTCTGATAGGCCTGGGCCGGCGTGGAAAAGCTGGCCATCACCGCCATGAAGACCGTGGCGGCCGCCAGGGCGAGCCAGCCCGTTTTAGCTCTCTGTCCTGTGCCGATGAGTTGCTTCAAAACGTATATCCCAGGTTAAAATGAAGACTACCGAATCCCTCGCCAGGCCGCCGGTTGAGCACCATACCGTAGTCGAAGAGCAGTGGTATCTGATCGACGAGCAGATAACGCAAGCCCAGGCCCGCCGTGGCCCGGATCTGACTCAATGGGGCGTCGGCGGGGAAGGCATTCTCCAGACATTGAGAGCTGCTCCGCCGCCTGTCGTCATCCAGGCAATTGACCAATAATCCAGCGTCGAAAAAGGTCGCCCCATAGAGGCTCCAGGCGGCGAGGATGGGATAGCGAAATTCCGCCGTATAGTTGAGCAGAAATTCGCCGCCCGTGGCGCGCTGGCCGTCTCCTTCGAGGCCGTCGCCGATGGGCCCCAGCGTATTGGCCGCAAAGCCCCGAACGCTTCCCACGCCGCCCAGAAAATAACGCTCGTCCAGGGGCACCAGCGTCTGACGGTCGAAGAGGGGCACGATCTGTCCTCCCCGAAACCCCTGAGCCAAAACTAGTCCGTCCACCAGGGGGGTGAAGAGACTGGCCGCAAAGGACAATCTCCAATAACTATCACCGATGACCTCCTCCCGGTCCTGGGACAGGGCGTCGCCGCTGACGATCTCGGGCTGAAATTGGAGATGATAGCCCTTGGTCGGGTTCAACGGACTGTCCCGTCGGTCCAATGTGAACTCGGGGATCAGTTTTCCAGTCGTGCGCCGCGGAGAGAAAACTCGCTCCCCCCCCACGCGTAGATCGCCGGGCCCCCAGGTGGCGGCCTGTTTGGCCTCCACGCCGAACGTCAGATAGAAGCGTTCCAGGAGCTCGAACAATTCCTTTCGCACTTCCAGTCGAAGCCCCCACTCCTCGCGACGAACCCGCTCATTATCCACGCCGAGCAAGTCGATCAGGTAGAATGGAGTGACCGTCAAGAAGAGTTTGTCCACCCCAAATTGGCTGCGCAAAAAGCGGGGATGATTGTAGATGAGCTCGGCGCCCAGCAGAAAATCGAGGGACCTCAAATCGGTGGCGGCCTCCAACTCCTGAGTGGTGTCGGCGCCGAGGCGGTAGAGATCGAGGGTGTCCACGGCGCCGATGAGACGAGGCCGAAAGCGCTGGCCGGCGCCGAAGAGATTATTATCCACATATTGGGTCTCGCCGGTCAGCAACAGGCGGCGCGCATCATCGAGAAGCTCGCGCCCCTCCAGACCGAATCGAAAGTCCAGATATCGCGACGACGACTCCTCGACACTGACGATAAGTGAGGCGGTCTGCTCCTCGTCCAAATCCTCGTCGACCAGGCTGTCATCGAGGCCGATGGTCTCGACGCTGACGGAGTCGAAGATCCCCAGCGAGCGCATATTGCCCTGCCCTTCGATGAGACGCTGGACGTCGAGCAATTCACCGCGCTCCATGCCCAGTTCGCGGAAGATGACCCCCGAGCGGGTCCGAAAATTGCCCTTCAGCAAGATCTCCCCCACTCGCACCACCGGCCCCTCATTGATCCGGTGTTCCACGGAGACCACGGGGCTCGTCACTCCGTTGTCGAACCGGCAATGGGGCTCGTCGACGATCCGTTGACAGCTCAGCAGTCCCTCTGTTTCGTCGAAGGAACATCCCTGGTCGGCGAGAGCGTTGAGGGTAGCCCGGAGACATCCCTCGGGAAGGCGCGGCTCCCGACAGGCAATGGGCCGACCGTCAGCGCTGCGACACTCGGTCTGCAAGGCCGCCCGCGGATAGCCTCGTGAGCCGTAATGACGGGACAATCTCGATTGGTCGGCCTGGATCTGCAGCGACTCAAAGGGGTCTCCCGCGGCGATGCCCAGCAACTGACGCAGCTCCTCTGTATCCACCACTTCATTGCCGGTGAGGCTCACCTCATCGATCGTGGTCTGCGGCCCCTCGTCGACGACGATGAGAAGCTCCAGGCCGTCCCAATCGTCGGTGAGGCGAACTTCGAAGCGCTCCACCACCGCCTGTAGATAGCCCCGCTGACGATAGCGATGTTCCAGGCCCGCCAGGTCAGCCAGAAGTTGTTCGGTCTGGAGGAATCCGCCCGATTCGAAGAGCCCGAAAGGCTGGGTGCCGAACCCCTGGAGGAGCTCCGAGGGCTGAAATGCGCTCACCCCTTCAAAATCGATGGACACGATCTGAGCCCGCGGCCCCTCGTCGACGGAAAAGACGAGCCTCCGATCGAGACGATCTTCGACGACCTCTTTGCCCTGGACCTGGGCGAATGGATAGCCCATGGACTCGTAGGTCTTGCGCACCGCATTTTCGGCAGCCCGGATCTCGTCGTCATCGACGTATCCCGAATTGGCAAAGGGCAACTCGTCGCGCAGATGGGTGGCGCCGACCAGGTTATTGCCCGTGAATTCGATCTCCCAAAACGGACCCTCGTTGACGTCGACGATGAGGCGTACGCAGTTGGTGGCGTCGTCGATCTGAACGGCCTGATCGACCACTCGTGCGCGAAAATAACCGCGCTGACGATATTCACGAATCAACGCTTCTCGACCGCTGCGGAATTGTTCGCTCGTAAAGCGGGGAAGGCGAAGGGGCACACGACGGGCCAGAATCGACACCCCTTCGAGCATCAACTCCCGGGCCTCCGCAGAAGTCATGGCCCGCACGCCGCGAAAGGCCATCGAACAAATTCGTCGGTCGTCGCCTCGTTCCACCTCGAAGACCAGGTCTACCAGGTGGGGATTATCATCGACGGGGCGGGCCTCCATGACGATGCGACTTCCGAAATAACTCTCCTGCTCGAACAGAGCCTCCAGGCTTCGCAACTGAGCGTGAACCTGCTCCTCGTCCTCGTGAAAGACCTGACCGGAGCGAAACATGAGCACCTTGCGAAGCTCACTTTCGAAGGGGGGAGGCCGCAGGCCCTCGAAGCGAATTCGCCGGATCAAGACCGCCCCCTGAGCGTCGATATGAATGTGGACTCCCTCCTCTTGGAGGCGGCGCTCCACGTGAAGGGCGCGGAAGAAACCGGTCTGGGCCAGTCGATTCTGGGCCCTCTCCAGGCGTTCGGCGCCAAAGATCTGACCTTCGGAGAGGCCCGAAATTTCTTTGAACCGTCGACGAGGGTCAGCGTCGTTACATAGATGGAGGTCGCAGTCGAAGGTAAAGGAGGCGATGCGCTTGCCCTCCAGCTCTCCCTCATCGCCGTCGACGGTGGTCTCCACCTGGTGCGGTTCGTCGGGGATCGACAAATCCTCACCGGCCGTGATCTGCGCCATCGACGACGAGGCACTTAGCGCAAGGCACGCACCGAGCATCAGCGCCATCGCCACAGGGCCCCATGGCCTGATTGAATGTCCTCGACGCCAGATCATCATCAGTCCAGCGGGAGGCGGTAGTTGAGCTTCATATCGAGCAAGACGTTATTTGTCTCCGTATGACTGCGTTCACTCATCTCGACGGTCCACCGATCGGAGAGCTTTAATTCCAGCCGGGTTTGCTGACTGCCCGTGGCGTCGGCAAACCCCGTATCGAGCTGGAAGCCCCAGCTGAGGCGGCGCGACAGGGTATCACCGATGCGCACCTGGGTGCGCTCCACACCGGGGGTGATCGTAAATTCATCGACGGCGACCACGTCCTGGATCTCTCGCTCCAATCGCCCCAGCAGCGGCCCCAGGGCGACCTCCAGGGTGGGACGGCTTGCCCCGGAGGCGGTGAGCTCGTCGACGGTACACCCGGTCAACAAGAGGCTCAAGATATCGCGCTGATCAGCATAG
>SLJM01000300.1 GCA_007135085.1 Myxococcales bacterium | reverse complement strand
CGGGCGATCTGGTTTCGAAGGCCCTCGTCATAGAGTCGCAGCCCGAGCTGGGTCACCCCGTCGCCGTAGCCCAGGACTTCCTGGAGATCTTCGAGTCGGGTAAAGGCCCGTCCCTCTCCGGCTTCGCCGGCGCCGCCGCGGTAGATCCCGTCGACGAAGAATAAACCACGCGTCACCTCCCCGTCGTCGACGCGACTGCCCGTGACCACCACCCGATCGCCGATGCCCACGGCCAACGTGTCGGCCACGTCCTCGTTGATGACGATGGGCATATCGCGCTCCCCGCTGAAAAACGCCCCCTCTACCAGGCGATCGGAGACGTCGAAGAAAGCCGCCTCATCGTCGGGACGCACCCCCAGCAGCTGCCCCCCCTCGGTGGCGTCGGCCGTGCCGAGCAAGCCAAACCCGATGACCCGCTCGGCCACAGCTTGCACCTGGGGCATGTCCTCGATCTGGTCGCGGCGCGCCGAAGCGTCGCCGACCACCTGCCCTCCCGTGGGCAGATCCCAATAGCCCTCGCCATGGACCAATACGTGGCCTCCCACGGCTTCCACCGTGGCGTCGCCCATCTCCTGATAGGAATAGTCGGCCACGCCGAATAGCCAGAGCATCAGCCCATAACTGATTGAAATGGCGATGATCACGATGCTGGTGCGCGTCTTATTGCGCCACAAATTGCGCCAGGCGATCTTTCCGATCATATCATTGCCTCCCCGTAATCGCGTCGCGCGGTTCCAGGCCAATCGCCGCTATCGCCGGCCACAACGCGCACAGCACGGTCACCACCACCAGGCCGATGGCGGGGAACAAAATGGTCTCCGGGCTGACCACGAAATAGAGCCGATCCGACATGGAGATCCCCATATAGGTGGCGTCGCCCTCCATAAAGGCTCCCAGATCGAGCCCCTCCGTGGCGTGGTAGTAGCTCAGCGCCCCGCCGGCGGCGGCGCCGACGGCGGCACCGATAATTCCCAGCGCCAGTGATTCGACGAGGATCATCGCAAAGAGGCGGCTTCGCGACAGTCCTACAGACAGCATGACCCCGAATTCGCGATACCGCTCGCGGGCGCTCATACGAAGCACGTTGAGCACTCCCAGAGCGACGATAAAGGCGATGACCAAAAAGATGATGAAATTCGATTGTTCGCCCAGGGCGAGCATCTCATAGAGCCCGGGCGTGACCTCCTGCCAGGGGCGCGCCTGCAGCTCGTCGCGGTCCATTGCGCTAAGGGCTGCCTGAACACGAGACGCAATCTCGGGAGCCAGCGTCGGGTCGGCGGTGGTGATGACCAGCTCATGGGCCGCTCCCTCCACGGCGGCCACATATTGGGCCTCCTCGAAATGGATCAGCGCCGCCTGGCGATCGACGGCGGAGTTGCCGCTCTCCAATATGCCCACCACTTCGAGCAGGCTGTCCCCCATGCTGCCGTCGGCCCCCTCGGCGATGACCACCAATTCATCTCCCAGCCCGACGTCGAGGGCTCGACTCAGGCCGATTCCGATGACCGTCTCCGCCGGCAATTCGCTTCGCGCCTCATCGCTGAGCCAACGCCCCTGGCTGACGCTTTCTGCCAGCAGAGAAACCGTCTTCTCGCGCTGCGCATCGACCCCCATAATCCGCGAAATATAGGAGCGATCCTCGTGGCCGATGATGCCGAAGAGCCGAACCCTGGGCGTCAGCCCCTGCACCCCAGCCACCTGGCTCAACTCTCGATCGAGCTCCTCGTCCCACTCGAAATAATCGAGGGTCGACGGCCGGTCCACATAATCGCGATGCTGCACCTGAACGTGGCCTATCTCCACGTCCGTCGTGCTGCGGATCATGGCCTCGTAGAATCCGTCGATAAACGCCAGATTCCAGATCAACATCACCGCCGCCACGGCAATCCCGCCGGCGGCCAGCCCCGTGCGCCAGCGATGGCGCAACAGGCTGCGTACTGCCATTGTCAGAACTAACTTCACCGGGCAATTCTCCTCAGTCCACGACGAGTGAAGATTGAATCATCGATATCGACGTCGAATTGGAGCTCCGAATACTGCATGGTCGTCCTCTCATTGGGCTCGTCTTCGGGCTGCACCGTCATTCGATGGGGAACCTGCCGGCCATCCACTTCGCGCACGTCCTCGAAGCTGATAGTGCGCATCTTGCGATCGCCGTCGAAAAATTCAGCCTGAATGGGCGTCCAATGCTCGGCGTCGAGGATATAAACCACCCGCGTATAGACCACGGGGGCCCGCTCGTAGGGCGTCATACTGGCCACCAACACCCGGTCGCCATCATGCTCACCCCACTCCAACTCCACCTCGTAATCTTCGCGATAGCCCGTCTCCTGGACCAGGTCGTCGTTGGTCAGGTGACTGCCCATCCACTGGTCGGAGAGCATTCCCGTGGGCACTCGAACCAACCTGTCGGCGCGAGGGGCGTAATTCCACAGGCCGTCTTCGGTGCGCAGAGTCGCCGTGCCCGCCTCCCGCGCCGGCGAGCGAATCACAAATAGGGCGTCGTCCTCGCCCTTGGTCCACGCCTCCATCTCGAGCACTCGCTCGCCACGGCGCTCGGTGACGATGGTCATCGTGATCGTCGCCTGCGAGCTCTCCGCGCGATAGAGCCTGTCCAGATGCTCGTTGATCTCATCGACGGTGGGCAAATCCGGTTCGTCGTCGTTGTCGTCGGCCGCCGCTGGCGCGGCCACGAATAGAAGAGCCAGCACACATAGGGCCGGCCAGAACTGTCGTCTCGAGCGCTTCATATTATGCTCCTTCGCTTCTCGCGTCTGTAAAACTCGGCATGCCGACTTTAAGTACGATGAAATACTCGCCAAAGGTGCTAACCCCCGTCGTTGCCCTCCAGGAAATCGTGCATCATCTCCATATATCGATGCATGATCGCCTTGCCCGCCTCGCTGTCGCCCCCGTCGGGCGGCGCAAAGGCGCGCTCCATCATCTGGGCGATTAACTCCACGGTCGCTTCAAAGGGTGGCGCAAGCTCGGCGGGCTTGACCTCGCTGATGCTGATCAACCCGTATTCGATGATATCGCCCAGGTGAGCCAGCGCTTCCGGATCCACATCCCGGCGAATACACCCCGCCTCCTGGAGTTCTCTAAATATCTCCGGCCCCATCCCGGTGCCGTACATCCCGGCGAAGAGATT
>SLJM01000012.1 GCA_007135085.1 Myxococcales bacterium | reverse complement strand
TCGCATAAGACGAGATCGTCGGCCACGATGGACAGCCCGCGACGCATCAGCCCCAGGGCGGTGGTGCTCTTTCCCACCCCCGATTCGCCGGCGAAGATCCAGGCCCCGCCGCCATCGTCGACCACGGCACTTGCGTGGAGGGCCACCTGACGCGGCCCCTCGAGGATCATGGCGATCGGCGCCGCCATGCGCTCCAGGGCGATCGCCGGACGGGTTCGCAGATCGCCTCGCTGCAATCGGATCGTCGCCGACGACGATCGCCACTCGATGCGGGCGTCGCCATAGGAAAATAAGACGCCCCGATCTGGATGCACCCAGACCCGGAGGCGACGAACCCCGTCGAAGTCGACCACGTCGTGGACCAGCTCCCCATCGGGATCGTCGACGGGCCCCTCTTCTAAGCGCCACACCTCGTCGGCGATCGCCTCTTCACGGCCTTCGTCCAAGACCGACAATGCCAGAGGACTCTCACTGATCAGGATCCGATCGTAGAGGCGGTATCGCATGCCACCACAGCTCATCGAGGCTCCTCTCCATCATCGACCCGACTGGCCAGCCCCGACTCCAAAAGCTGTTCGATAAACGCCTCGGCGTCGCTGCGGGCGCGCTCCACAGAGATCTCATAGGATTCGGCGATCGATTCGGCCATGCCGCCCAGATCGCGATCGCCCTCGTCGATGGCCTGCCAGATCTCATAGGCCACCCCGTTCAGACCAAAATATTTATTGCCCGCCAGATCTAAGACGATCACCTCGCCGTCCACCTCTTCGACCACCAGGTCATGGCGCAACGAAAATCGATCGCTTGGTTTGAAGTTGATCATTTCACTCTCACTTCCCGAAAATTACGAACGTCGATCATACACGCCGACCTCGTAGGGCTCCAATCGCCCGCGCTCCATCCAATAGACGTCCTGCGGCTCCAGTCCAGCGGGTACGCGGTGCCCAAAATAGACCAGGGTCAGCCCGCGGCGTCTCAAGTTTAAGAAGATCTCCTCGTTGAGCCCTTCTTCAAGGTCGGTGGCCAATTGATCGATAATCATCAGATGCGGATCGCGAAGGAGGGCCCGCGCCAGAGCCACCCTCTTCTTCTGGCCTCCCGACAGCCGCCCTCCTCGCTCGCCGACCTCCATCTCCAGGCCGCCGCGACCGCTGTCGATGACGTCGCGAAGCCCGGCGTCGTCGACGGCGCGGGCGATGGCCTGTTCGTCCGGCTCTTCATCGAGGCCGAGCAATAGATTCTCCCGCAGGGTGCCGCCGAATAAGAAGACCTCCTGGCCTACATAGCCCACGCGGCGACGAAGCTCGGCGATCGACCAATCCCTGGCGGGCACACCCTGCAAGATGAGCGCGCCGTCGTCGGCGTCCATCAATCGTAGCAACAATCGAGCGGTCGTACTCTTCCCAACGCCCGACGGCCCCAGGATGGCGACCCGTTCGCCGCCGTCGATCTCCAGATCGAAGCCGTCCAGGGCCACCGCCTCCGGCCCGTAGGCAAAACGGAGGTCTTTCAGGCTCACAGATAGTGGGCCGTCGGCGGCGGCGACAGGTGTGTCGGGCTCACCGATGGCCTCGCCGACGGTCAATAATTCCTCCATCCTCTCCAGCGCTGCCCGGGCGGAATGCCAGGAATAGACCAGGCCCGGTATCTGCCGGATCGGGCCCAGGCAGCGACCGACGTAGAAATAAAAGACGACCACGATTCCCACGGAGAGCACGTCGTTGATCGCCAGATAGCCCCCGGCGACGAGGGTCCCCAATAAGATCAGGGAGATCCCGAAGTCGGCCGCCGGCCCCAGGCGGATGCGATGCCAGGCCAGCTCCAGATCGGTCTCCATAAGCTGCCGGCCCGCGGCCTCCACGCGGCGTTCCATCTCGGCTTCGGCGCGCAACACCTTGACGTCCTCCGCCCCGGCGATCCCCTCCTGGAGGGCCGAGTGGAGAAGCCCGTAATGCTCCATCTTCTTCTTGGTCAGAGGCCGCACATATTTTCGAAACCACCGCAGCACCACCCAGCCGATGGGGATCGGAATCAACGCCAGCAATACGAGCTGCGGCGCCAGCACGAGCAAGACGATCGCCGTGCCCCCCACGGTGACGACCAGGCTCAACAGGGAGGGCATCACCGACGTGGCGAGCTGCTTTAATTGATAGGTGTCGGAGTATACCCGCGCCACGAGTCCGCCCACACGATGGCTGCGAATTTCACCGAGGCTCATCCCCTGAATATGCTCGAATATCCGACCTCTGAGCCCGTGCCACGCCTCCTCACCGACCCTGGTCGTAAGCCACATCCCGCCGAAGCGGGTCAGCGCCGACGCCCCGTAGATAACCAGGCCGGCGGCGCCCACATACCACAGGATCTCCATGCGCTCGGCGGCGATCCCGTCGTCGATGGCGATCTTTACCAGATAGGGCGCCGCCAGCGATAAGAGCTGATTCAACGCCAGAAGCCCGGCCGCCAGGCCTAAGGTCTTCGGCGAGAAATAGGCTTTTAGGGATTGAAGGTCCAAGGTGGGCGGCGGCAGGTGGTGAATGGATTTTCAAAAAACCTCGATGGCCCAACCTATATCGGGCTTCGAGAAAATCCAATCATATCGTCACGGCTGATACTCCGCGCAATAAATCACGGTCCCGCACATCTCTTCTTCCCAACACGGATATTGATCATCCTCGGGACATTCCTGGACCTCTTCACTTCCTTCCGGGCAGACCGGTATGGCGTCGCATGAGATCGCATAATCCCAGCAGGTGACCGTCACCCCACACATATCCTCTTCCCAGCAGATCACCCCATCCTCGTCGGGGCAGTCGCCCTGATTTGTCCCCGGCGGGCAGACCGGCAACCCCAGACATTGGTCGACATACTCCCAGCAGGTGATCGTCACCCCACAATACTCCTCTTCCCAGCAGATCACCCCCTCTTCATCGGGACATTCGCCCTCACTAGCTCCCTGCGGGCAGACGGGCATCCCCAGACATTGGTCGACATACTCCCAGCAAGCGATCGTCGTCCCGCACTCGCTCTCAGTCCAACAGTCGACCCCATCCTCATCGGGACAATCCCCCTCGTTGGTCCCCTCCGGACAAACGGGCTCGGCCTCGCAAGAATACTCTTCTTCTTCGCACCAGATCTCATAACCGCATAATTCCAGCG
>SLJM01000504.1 GCA_007135085.1 Myxococcales bacterium | reverse complement strand
GCCACAGCAGCCGCCGCGCCTTGTCCAGGTTGGCGTTGTCGGGCCAGCTATTGGTCGGCGCGAAACGCTGGGTGCCGCCGTTTGCGCCGCCGCGCCCGTCTTCGATGCGGTAGGTGCCCGCGGCGTGCCAGGCCATCCGGATAAAGAGCGGGCCGTAATGACCGTAGTCGGCGGGCCACCACTCCTGGGAGGTGGTCATCAACTTATCGAGGTCCTCTTTGAGGGCCGCGTAGTCGAGCTTCTCGAATTCCTCGGCGTAGTCGAATTCTCCACCCATGGGATCGGATTTGGCCGAATGCTGGCGGAGAATACTGAGGTTCAGCCGGTTCGGCCACCAGTCGTCATTGGTACGCGCCGCGGCGTTCGTATTTCCGCCGTGAAAAGGGCATTTGCTCTTGCTGTCCATATTCTCTCCTGATTTTTTTATGAGTGAGAAATTCGACATCACTGCTTCGAATGTTGCCTACATCCTACAGCGGTGAGTATTAGTATATTGAGGCTTATTACACAAAGACATTGTAGATATGCTTTCTATAACTTAAGGTTATTCTGATATGGTACCTACACTGCGCCAATTGGAATATATCGTTGCCCTCGCCGACACGGGTCAGTTTGTGGAAGCGGCCAGACAATGTGCCGTGAGCCAGCCCGCTCTGAGCAAACAGGTGCGAGAAGTGGAGGAGATGTTGGGGGTCCAACTCTTCGAGCGGTCGCGACCAAAGGTGATCGTCACCGCGGCAGGGCAGGAGATCGTGCGACGGGCGCGTCAATTGCTGCTGGAAGCGCAGGAGTTGGTCAACGCGGCGGGTGCATTTGCCGGCGAACGGCAAGGTACGGTGCGGCTCGGAGTAATTCCCACGATCGCGCCCTATGGGCTGGCCGGGCTGCTGGTGAAGCTGCGCCGGCTTTTCCCGGAGGTGGCCTTTGCGATCCAGGAGCTGCAGACCGAGGTGCTCACCAAACAACTTCAGACGGGAGCCATCGATCTGGGGCTATTGGCGCGGCCCTTCGACGACCATGGGTTATCGGGGCCGGACCTCATCGTCGAGCCTTTCGTGCTCGTCGCCCCGACGGGGCATCCCTTGAGCGTGCCCGAGGTTATCGACACCAAAGAGATCACCGGGGCGAGCCTGATCCTGATGGAGGACGGTCATTGTCTGCGGGATCAGGCCATTGACGTCTGCCGCGTGGCTGGAACTCCGCCGGCCACGTCGGTCACGGCGGCGAGCGTCGCCACTCTGGTGCGTATGGTGGAGAGTGGGCTGGGGGCGACGCTATTGCCGGCGAGCGCGCTCAGCGCCGAAGTACGAAAAGGGCAGGGGCTCATCGCCCGAAGCTTCGGTGACTCGCCGCCGGGGCGAACCCTGACCTTGCAATGGCGCTCGACCTCACCAAACGCCTCGTGGTTCCTCAAAATCGGCGAGGTTCTGCGCGAGCACTATCTCGAGCTAAACGAGACGATCCCCGATGTGGCTGGCCCAAAACCGAGCATGCAGGCCGTCGATAAGTGATGTAAATCCTGTGTCAGGAGTTATTGATGTCTGAAAATGAAGAATATACGCCGCCGAAAGTCTGGACCTGGGATCAGGAGAGCGGGGGCAAGTTCGCTAATATCAACCGGCCGATCGCGGGGCCAACCCATGAGAAAGAGCTTCCCGTCGGTGAGCATCCGTTTCAGCTCTATTCGCTGGCCACGCCGAATGGGCAGAAGGTGACCATTCTTCTCGAAGAGTTGTTGGAGGCCGGCGAGTCCGGGGCGGAATACGACGCTTATCTGATCAATATTTTGGATGGCGAGCAATTCTCGTCGGGGTTTGTGGAGGTCAACCCGAACTCGAAGATTCCAGCCTTGATGGACCACTCCACGTCGCCGCCGACGCGGGTCTTCGAGTCGGGGGCGATACTTCTGTACCTGGCGGAGCGATTCGAGAGGTTTTTGCCCGCTGATTCGAGAGAGCGGCCGGAATGTCTGTCCTGGTTATTCTGGCAGATGGGCTCGGGGCCATATCTGGGCGGCGGATTTGGCCACTTCTACGCCTATGCGCCGACGAAAATGGAATATCCCATCAACCGATTTGCGATGGAGGCCAAGCGCCAACTCGACGTGTTGAACCGGCGCCTTGCGGATAATCGCTACCTCAGCGGTGACGATTATACGATCGCCGATATGGCCAATTGGCCCTGGTACGGGGAGTTGGCGCGGGGAAATCTCTACGACGCCGGGGAGTTTTTGGGCGTGTCCTCCTATGAGCACGTCCGACGCTGGGCGGACGAGATCTCTGAGCGGCCCGCCGTCGAGCGGGGCACCATGGTCAACCGAAGCTGGGGGCCGCCGGAGCGCCAACTCCACGAGCGCCACGACGCCAGCGATTTCGAGTTGAGAACTCAGGACAAGATCGGCGACTCTGAATCCGACGATTAAACCGCGACATGAGAGATTATGATGCTGCGAAAATTGGCGTTGATTCTATTGGCGATGGCTTTGCTGACCGCCTCGTTCTGTGAGGAGCCCGTCGAAGAGGCGGAGGTGGAGGAGGAGGCGACAGCGGCCGAGCGGCTTCAGCAACCCCGGAATTTGTACGACGGCAACGTCAACGAAAATCTCAGGGAGCTGAGCGACGACCTCGATGAAGCCGCCGAAGATCGGGCGCGGCGTATCGAAGAGGGATATTGACGCTGAGGAGGTCGCCGGCAGGGATCAGAAAGGTGAAATCAGGGGATTTCGACGCGGCAGGGCTGGTCGTCTTCGTCTCGTTGGAGCGTGCTCTGGAGCTCGTCGACCGGCAGTCCCCGCTGCTGGAGATGGGCGTAGAGTTTGTCGAAGAGAGTCTGGTCCATGCAGGGATCGCGGCTCAAGATCCAGAGGGTGCTGCCCCGGCGATTGGAGACGACGGCCCACTGGTAGTCGTCCTGATCGAGGGCCACGATCCAGTAGGAGCCTCGAAAGGGCCAGAAGAAGCGGACCCATAATTTGGCATTCGTCTCGTCGTCGGCCACCCATGCTTTGCCCTCGATATCTCGGACGTCGCCATCAAAGGATTGGTCGTAGCATTTATTGTAGACCGAGATGTCGCCGTCGTCGCGCTCGCCATAGGTGGCGGTGGTGCCCACACAACCACGCTGGGGACGAATCGTCACTGACGACGCTTCGTACCAGGTGCCGAGGTAGCGCTCCAG
>SLJM01000491.1 GCA_007135085.1 Myxococcales bacterium | reverse complement strand
CGCCGCGCCCCAACTCACGGCGCAATTCAAAGCGCTCGCGCAGAATTTCGCCGTCTCCTTCGGGGGGCCGGGCCGGTCTTCGCCGGCGCTGGTATTCGGTCTGAACCTCGAGGGTGATGATTCGACGAATCTCCTCCCAATCGGGATTGTCCTGCTGGTCGTAGGCGGTCAGGCCTTCAGGTTCATCGCGCAGCGTCGCTAGCCGCCGCTCCACCTCCTGGTCGATCTCTTCCCACTGCCGGCTGTCGTCGCGAAGCGTCATCTCTTTACCCTGGTCCTCGGCCATCGAAATCTAATGGGTATCAATAAGGGTCGATATATGGGTTCAGCTCCCCATTGGCGCACGGCCGGCCCGGTCGCATTGCGGATTGGCAGCGCGCGCGCCATGAAATTGTAGAGGATAGGTCCCCCAAAAGCATAGGTGATGGTCGCAGAAGGCATGGAACCATCAGGTCTTGTATTGCCGGGGATCTGAGAGAGGAATTCCACCTCCACCACCCGGTGGGGTAGGAACTGTCGGATTATCTAAAAGCGCCAGACCCGCTCCATCGATCCATCCCGGCCGTCGATGCGGACCACCTCGGTCACCCCAGAGTGGCGGGGGATATAGAGCCAGCACTGGTCGCCGACGGCGTGGGCCGACGCGAAGGTGAAGAAATCCTGGGAGGGATTGTCGTCGGTCCAGATCGGCCTTCCCTCTTCGTCGAGGCCGGAGACAAGGCGTCGCCCCTGGCCGAAGGCCGTGGAATAATGAACTACGACGGGGCCGCAATCGGGACATACCCCGCATTGGTCTGAGATGAGTATCTCAGCACGGTGCAGCTCCGCCGTGGGCATCTCCGACGCCGGCAGCGGGCTGGAGATCTCTGCTTCGAAGGGCCCGTCGGGCAGAGTTATGGGATAGATTGCGGTGCTGCCGTCTTGTCGTTTGATCTCGACCTGTGCGTCGTCGTTGGCGGTGATCTGAAAGGGCTGAGTGGTATCGATTTTTCGCGACAGGTCGAAATAGACCTCGCCACTCCAGGCGTCGAGATAGACCAGGCCGTTGTCGGCGGAGGCCGTCAAGAAGCGCTCCTTGAAAATGGTGGAGCTACAATCTCGACCGCGGTGATGAAAGAATTGCACCATCTGACCGGACTCGTCGATGATCGAAAAGCCGCAGGAATATTGGGCGATAAAGCGCGTCTCACCCCCCTTTTGTACGACGTGAAGGTTCCCCATGGTGGTGGAGAGGCCAATGATCGTCCAGAATAAGAAGCTCAGGACCAGAATGGCGCCGGTCGGCACGGCCAGCCATTGGCCCGGGACCTTCAAAAATTTGGCGGCCACGAAGATTGGAGTGGCGAAGAAGCCGGTCATAAAGCAGGTCAGGACGAGCAAAAAGAGGATCTCGAAGACGAAGGTGGCCCCAAAATGGCTCAGCCGCGCCCAGAACTCCGGATAGAGCCAGGGGGTCCACCAATAGAAGCCGGAAAGGATGACCGCCACCGTGGCGGCGCTCATGATCAGGGGAATGGCCCCTCTTCGCCCGGCTCGCCAGAGCCTTGTTTGCCATCGGCCGAGAATCGGGCCCGGAGACAGATTCAGTGAGGGGGCAGCCCACCATGGTCGTCGACGAGGCCGGCGAATTGGTGGCCTCCGCGATGTCTGGGCAACCTCGGGGGTCTTGAATTCCTCGATGGCTCGTCGAAGCGCTTCGGCGCTCCCTATCCTTTGCGATGGGTCGGGCTCCAGGAGTCGGCTCAACAATCGGGCCATCTCGTCGCTGAGGGTCACCCGGGTCCGCCAGGCGTCCCGTCGATGATGATCGACGAGGTGGTGGGCCTGACGACCGGCCAATAATGCCAGCGCCGTAGCTCCCAGGCCGTAATAATCGCTCCTCGCTGTGGCCCGGCCCATCAATTGCTCGGGCGCCATATAGCCCAGAGTTCCCGCCACGGTAGATCCCCCGGTGGAATCCTCCATCTTGGCCCGGATAGCGCCGAAGTCGATCAATACATAGGTGCCGTCGCCACGGCGCATGATATTCGACGGCTTGATATCGCGATGGATGACCGGCGGACGCCGGGAGTGAAGATAGTCCAGCACATGGGCCATCTCCTCCAGGAAGCGAACGACGCCGGCCTCATCGGTCCGGGCGCCGACCTCCAGCACGCCTCCGTCGATAAATTCCTGGACCAGATAGGCGCTGACGAATCGGTCCTCCTCCACCACGAATTGGTCGATAAAATCGGGGACCCCTCGATGATCCAGCGAAGCCAGGGCCCGGGCCTCCCGTTCAAAGAGCTCGAGCTGCTTGAGGTCCGTGAGGCGGCGGAAGCTGAGCTCTTTGATGGCCACCACCGAGCCGTCGACGGCGTCGACGGCTCTCCAGGTATATCCCGACGCGCCGTGGCCGATCATCTCGGGAAGCCACCATTTCTGACGCAATAAAAGCCCCTCACCGCAATGGGGGCACCGGCTCGTCTCGTCGCAACGATCAAAGGCAGACTTCCTGTGGCAGGAAGGACAATAGACCGCAGTGGTGTCATCAAGGGTGTCGATCATCTCTCGTCTATCTGTCCTAAGAGTCGGAGTCAGTCTTTGTCGCGGCGCCGCCCATCATAATGTTCCCAGGGCCGGATTTCGAGGCCCCTTCCCCCGCATCCCCCGCGGGTACTTAGCAGCACCCCTAAAATGCCGTCGTATGCGCCGCCGTTTAGGCGCCCCAAATAGGCGATGGTTCGTTCGACCCCGCTCATCGATGAAAAGACGAAAACCACCGAGGTCATAGGTCTGGGGATAGACGTGGGTCGGCTGAAGTACGATCGTCTATTTAGGGCGCCTGGAAGGCGGCGCAAACAACGGCATTTGAGGGGAGAACCTGTAGTGTCCTGGGAGGTTCTCGAAGGTCCGAGAGCGGATCGTGGGAGGTTTTCGAAGGTCCGAGACCGGATCGTGGGAGGCCTGCGAAGGTCCGAGAGCGGATCATTGGAGGCCTGCGAAGGTCCGAGAGCGGATCATGGGAGGCCAGCGAAGGTCCGAGACCGGATCATGGGAGGCCAGCGAAGTTCCGAGAGCGGATCGTGGGAGGCCTGCGAAGTTCCGAGCCCGAACCATCGCATCCCCCGCGGGTACTTAGCAGCACCCCTAAAATGCCGCCGTATGCGCCGCCGTTTAGGCGCCCCAAATAGGCGATGGTCCGCCCGACCCCGAT
>SLJM01000219.1 GCA_007135085.1 Myxococcales bacterium | reverse complement strand
GTCTTAATGAGGCCAGGGATGGCCTGAGGACCAGGTTCTAATAAGGCCAGGCGTCGATGACGCTGTGGGGGACGATGGCGTCGGTGTCGACGATGATGCCGCCGATGCCGGCGGCGCTCAGGGTTTCCCAGTGGGGGATATTGGCTTCGCGGGTGTGATCCCAGGGGAGCTGCCAGACCGCCTGAGACATCGAGTATTCAACCAGTTCGGGGCTCAGGTTGGCGGCGTTGATGCACATCATCTCGAGCCCGTAGCTCGCCGTCTCGTCGATCATGGCCGTGACGCTCTCCGGGTCGGAGGGATAGCCCTTGAGGCTGCCGCGGATCTCTAGCTCAGCGATGAGTTCGGCCACGTCATCGTCGATATCGTAGAGCATCAGCACTGAGTCCTGGCGGCGGTCCGCGTCGATAATGGCATCAACGGCAGTCTCAACCATCTCGAAGAGTTCTTCTGCCGTGGCGCCGGAGCTGGCTTTGAGGTCGATATAGATTGACTCGAAGGGGAATTCGAGCAGGTCTTCCAGGGTGGCGATGCGCCGGTCGCCGTCGAGTCGGCACTCGCGGAGCTCGGCGAGCGTGGATTGGCTTGCGCGGCCGCAATCGCCGCCCAATGCGTCTGGGTGGGTGGCGATGAGGTAGCCGTCCTGGCTGACGCGAAAGTCGACCTCCACGAAGCGAATCCCCTGCGCGTGAGCGGCCTCGAAGGCGTCGAGAGAGTTGCCCTCCACCGGCGGGTCCGTGGCGTTGCCGCGCATCAAGACTACCTCAAATTCATCGGGAAAGTACTCAAGGTCCGGATGGAGTTCGACATCTTCTGCCGGCGAGTCGGGGTCGGTGGACTCGCATGCCGAAAAAACACAAAGGACGATGAGACTCCAGAGGGCGATATATCCAGGTCTTTTCATGGAAGGGCCTCGTAAATCGCGTCCAGGGAGTAGAAGTTGGGATCCATACCGCGCTCCTCGTAGAAGTGGCGGAGAGCGTCGAGGCGCCCTCGCAATTTTTGCGGCGACGATTCAGCCAGATTATGGCGTTCTTTCGGGTCGGCCGCCAGATCGTAGAGTTCGGCCACTTCCCGTGATGGAAAGAGCAGAAGTTTCTCGCTCCCTTCGATAAAAGAGACGCTGAAATAATCGCGGGTATCGTCGGGGATATTTTCGATATACGCCGGCGTTTGTGGGGGCTCATCGTCTCCGCGAACGGCGGCGCTCAGGTCATCGCCGCATAGAGCCTCAGGGACTTCGAGGCCGAGCCAGCCGAGCAGAGTGGGGAGGATATCGGTCCCAACTGCGGGTGCGGAGATCCGCTGTGCCTTCACGTCGGGGCCCCAGAAAATGAGCGGGACGTGGATCTCCTCCTGATAGGTCGTCGAACCGTGGAGGCGATTGTCGTGCTCTTTGAAAGCCTCTCCGTGATCGGCGGTGAGGACGACGATGGTGTTGTCGATGCGCGTCGGCCCCCGGGCAAAATCAAGGAGGCGCTTCAACTCGCGGTCTACGAAATGAATCGCCGAATTATATCGACGATAGGGACCGGTATCAAAGCGCTTCGGGTCGGGGCCGGCCGGGTAGGGGCTGTGGACTTCCATCAGATGAGTCCAGATAAATCGCGGCCGCTCTTCGTCGAGCTCCGACAGGTGGGCGATGATGCGGTCCATCTTGTAGGAGACGGAGTGGCCCTGGTCCAATTCGAGGGGGATCGGCGTCTCATCGATGACCTCGAAGCCGTTGAGGGCGCCATGGTGGGCGGGAAACGCGCGGTCTCGCGACGAGAGGGCGATGGTCTGGTAGCCGGCAGCGCTCAGGTAGCCGGCCATCGTCTCCTGGCCTTCTGCGAAGCTCGTCGCCCAGGGCGCTCCCGGCGTCGATGGGGCCTCGACCAGGGACGGATAGATCCCGGTAAAGAAGCCGCGAAATGCCTGGCGAGTATTCGACGCCGGTGAATAGGCCTGCTCAAAGACCGCCGCGTCTTGTGCATGCCTGGCGAGGTTGGGCGTTGTCTCGTGCTCGTAGCCCCCAAGGGTGGTGTGGTCCCAGCGCAAAGCGTCGACGGTGACGAAGATGATGTCCGGGGCGTCGTCGTCGACGGCGCCGATCTGGTCGGCCCTCAGGGGCTCGACGCCGGGAAAGCAGGAGGCGCTTCTTCCGTCTCCGCCGGCGCCGACGTGGGTCGAACGGGGGGCCTGGCCGGTGGGAATCATGGCCAGGACGGTGGCCGTGCCGGAGGGCCGGACCTCCAGTGTCCGTCTCAATTCCTGGGGGGCGGGCGTCGCCAGATGAACGACAGCCAGCACCAAGGTCGCCGCGGCCGCCGCGGTAGAGAGGGCGATCAGTCGTCGACGATCACCGACGAAGACGCCGACCAGGGCGCCGAGAGAGATGATCGGTATGGCCAGGTAGCTCTCCGGCGATAATTGCTCCCACACCGAGGGGGCGATGATGGGGAAAGCCACCGCCGCGGCCACCCCCAGGCCGACGGGAAGGCCGACGCTCACAATCGCGAGGGCCCGCGCCGACTCCAGGCCTTCCATTCGCCGCACTACCACGGGAGAGACCCACCAGCCGAGGAGGGCGACCAACGCCGCCATGGCGGGGACCAGGCCCGTCGTGGCCAGCAGGCGAACCATATCGGAGCCGAAGAGCAGGCGCGCCGTCGATTGGACGACGAAGGTTCCCGTGGCGAGCAACCCCAACGCGATAACGGAGAGGTTAAAATAGGTGGCCGCCTTCGCCGGGTTTTCGCAAACCGCATCGCGAAGCCGTCCGCCGGCACGGGGATGACTCCACAGCACCTGCAGGCCAATCGCTGCCGGCACGACGACCAGGGCGGCCAGACAGGCCGCGGCCGCGGCCAGCGCCCAGGCGCGCCAGAAGGGCGTCTGCGAACCGGTCAGGTGAAAGGCATCGTAGAGAGACCAGCCAAGACCCGCGCTCAGCGCGAAGGTCGCCGGCGCCGCGGCGGCGACCAACGTCGAATGTGCGTCTTTTGACATTCGCCCTGATTCCCTTCGTGAAGTCAGAATAACAGGCACACAAGGTATCACGGTCGCAGATTCGGTGTAAATTCCGAGAATCCGAGTCCTCCGTGTTACCCGCTTGGTGCATAAGTTTGGCTCACGAGCAGGTACGCATCGTTGGCGAGCTTTGGGAGAGGGCCATGAAAGAGAATGTGGGACGAACAGACCGAATCATTCGCAGCATCGCCGGGCCGGCGCTGATGGCGGTGGG
>SLJM01000277.1 GCA_007135085.1 Myxococcales bacterium | reverse complement strand
TGCGCCCGTCGCCGGCTTCCGAAGCCTGGCCGTCGACCTTCCAGGCGCCGTCCCAGGGCGCCACGGAGAGGGTCGCCCCATCGGAGCTCACCGCATCGGCGGGGTTGGACACCTGAACACGCACCTCTAGACCGTCGTCCTCGAGGGCCACCTGGGCGATTTCAAAATAATCGTCGGTGGCCCCCTCGATATCGCTCCAATCTGCGTCTTCCAATATCTGCCATTGGTAGCCGAGTGGATCCGTGCCGGTGGCCTCCACGGAAAAAGAAGCGGTCTGTCCCTCGACCACGGCGACGTCAGCGGGATGCTCGACGATCGACGGCGCCGTGGCGTTGACCAGCAATACCGCCGAATCCGACAGGGTGCTTCCCCCTTCGTTGGTCGCTACTGCCCGAAAATACGAACGGTCATCGTCAAGGGCTACGTCGACGATCTCATAAACCTCGTCGGTGGCCCCTTCGATATCGCTCCAGGCTTCTTCGCCGATGCGCTCCCAATGCTCGTGGGCACGCTGCCACTGATAGCTGACGGGACCGGAGCTGGTGACCGACACGGAGAAGGTCGCGTCTTCACCAACCAGCACCGCCACATCGACGGGATGGGCGTCGATCACGGGAGGCTTCATGGCCACCGTCAGCCTGGCCGACTCCGACTCGACGACCCCTCCGTCGTTGGCCACCACCACGCGCAGATGAAGGCCGTCATCGCCCAGGGCCACCTCATCGATCTGATAATGATCGTCGGTGGCCGCCTCGATATCGAGCCAGTCTCCTTCGTGGGCGTCGCGCTTCTGCCACTGATATCGCAGGGGCGCCTCGCCGTCGGCGATCACGCTAAATGCGGCCGCCTCTCCTTCCACGACGCTCACCTCCGACGGGTGCTCCACAATCGTCGGCCCCTCCAGGGAGGGTTCGCCGTTCTCTCCACAGGCCATGACCAAAGAGAAGAGTCCCAGAAAGAAGAAGGCAGCGAGACGAGACATAATGGATATGTGGTTCACAAAGACCTCTCCTGGTATTGGACCTGCTCGTTTTGATCTGATCTCAATTGCCCACAATAAGTCTATATGCCCGTCATACAACCCGGGCAGGCGACGTGCCGCGATTCCTTCCGCCCTCAAATTGTCGTTTGTACCCTCAAATAAGCCGCGCCTGGTCTCCCCCCTCACCGTCATCATCGGTCACTTTATCGTCGAGGCTTTTGGTGAGAGTATGGGCGAGCAATTTTACACCATTATCGCGTGACTCGATCATTTATCAGCCCAATTCAACCTTTCAATTTTGGTAAACAAAAATGACCCGAATAATCTTCGTCTTGATATTATTCGTCGCTGGATTTGCCTGCTCCGATGATGAGACCCACGAGACCGATCAGGGCGACGCCGGAGTCCACGAAGAAGGCGACGCGGCCCAGGTAGATTATGACACCGACGGCGATATCGGTAGCGCCGACGGGGAGGCCGACTCAGATGCAGATCATAACGCAGAGGAGCAATGCGAGCCTTTCGACGAGCCGACCTTCGACCGGGTCGCTTCGCCGTCGGGGTCCCCCCAGGGGGCGGGCACGATGGAAGACCCCATGGATCTTGCCACCCTGCTCAGCTCGTCTGGTCCAGTGGCGCCAGGGGAGCAGGTCTTGCTCCAGGGCGGCACCTATCCGGGTCGATTTGTGAGCACCGTCTCCGGCACCGCCGACAATCCCATCCGATTTATCGCCGACCCGGCACAACGGGTCATCCTGGACTCCAATATTGAGGGCGACGGATCGGGGCTGACCATCGAAGGGGCGTGGACCGAATTTCACGGCCTCGAGATCACCAGCAGCAGTGACGTACGCGACGATCGCGCCTCGGGGGTGACCATTTACGGAGCCAATACGAAGCTCATCAACTCCGTGATCTACGACACCGCTCAGGGCGTCAGCTTCTGGACCCCCGCCGTGGACAGCGAATTATACGGCAATATCATCTATAACAACGGCTATAACGGCCCGAGCAGGGGGCACGGCCACGCCGTCTATATGCAGAATAATGAGGGCACCAAAAGACTGGCCAATAATATCATCTTCTTCGGCTATGGCTTTGGCATTCACGGCTATACCGAAGGGGGTTATCTGCGGGGCTTTGAGATCGTCGACAATACCTGGTTTCGCGCCGGGGCCTCCGTGCCGGGCTCCTCGGTGGCAGGGAACTCCGACGGCTGCCTTGTGGGCGGTCTTCAGCCGGTGGCCAGGACCACATTGCGTGGAAATCATAGCTGGGGTCCTGCTGCAAACGCCCGGAGCACCCGAATCGGCTGGGGAGGGGACGTCCAAAATGAGGATATCACCTTGCTCGACAATTATTTTGTGGGCCGCGTGGGCTTTCAGGGCCACTGGGAAAGCGGAACGCTGGAGGGAAATTCGTTTTATGGCGAGCTCAGCGGCGCCGAGCCGGAACTCTACCCGGAGAATACCTACTCCGAAGAATTGCCCACGGGCTCGCGGGTGGTCATTCAGCCCAACGATTACGATCCCCGCCGCTCGGATCTCATCATCTATAATTGGGATGAGCTGGAGAGCATCGCCGTCGATCTGGGCCAGGCCCTGGACCATGGCCAACGCTTTGAGATCTACAGCGTCTTCGACCTCTTCGGCGACCCCCTGGTCGATGGGGTCTACACCGGAGAAGAGGTAGAGGTCCCCATGGGCGCCCGGCCTCCCGTCCAACCCAGAGCCGACGACGGCGCCATCACCGGCGCCGACGACCCGGGCAAATCATTCGGGGTCTTTGTGATCCGCGCCAAGTGCGCTGACTGACTGGATATCAATGGTCGGGGTCAGGCGGACCATCGCCTATTTGGGGCGCCTAAACGGCGGCGCATACGACGGCATTTTAGGGGTGCTGCTAAGTACCCGCGGGGGATGCGATGGTTCGGTCTCGGACCTTCGCTGGCCTCCCATGATCCGCTCTCGGACCCACGAGAACCTCCCAGGACACTACAGGTTCTCCCCTCAAATGCCGTTGTTTGCGCCGTTTTCCAGGCGCCCTAAATAGACGATCGTACTTCAGCCGACCCACGTCTATCCCCAGATCTGAGACCTCGGTGGTTTTCGTCTTTTCATCGATGATCGGGGTCGGGCGGACCATCGCCTATTTGGGGCGCCTAAACGGCGGCGCATACGGCGGCATTTTAGGGGTGCTGCTAAGTACCCGCGGGGGATGCGATGGTTCGGGCTCGGAACTTCGCA
>SLJM01000144.1 GCA_007135085.1 Myxococcales bacterium | reverse complement strand
TGGTGGTAGGTGGTGGGTGGTGGGTGGTGGGAACAGCAAAGACAGAACGACACGGATACTGCGGGACTGCTACTGCATCAACGACACGGATACTGCGGGACTGCTACTGATATACGACACGGATACTGCGGGACTGCTACTGGGCGGCCCTTCGGGTTTTGCCGTTGTTGTGTGAATTTGGGGGGGCCGATGATAGTTGGCCTTGACCTCGGTTCACATCGACGAATCAATTGGACTACAATATCTTCGGCGACAGCGAATCCCCATGTGGACGGAACGACCATGACTCGAAGAATTTTTTATCTGGCGGTGATCCTCACTGGATTGTCCTTCTTCGTCGCCCCGGGAGCTCTGGCTGATGAGCCTGCCCCAGGGCCACAGGAGAGTGCGGCTGCCGACGAGGTCGACGAGGAAGTCCTCCGCTCGGAATCGGAACTTCTCGCCAAGGCCGCCGAAATCGCCGAGCAGGTCGCCGAGATCCGCGGCCTGCCCTTGAAAAAGTCGATCCCCAAAGGAGTCCAGGACCGCGACGAATTGCGGGATATGCTGGTCCACCATTTCGAGGAAGAGATCTCCGCCGAAGAATTCGAGGCCGAGGCCCGGGTCTTTCGATTGATGGGACTCTTCGACGAAGATTTCGACTATCGGGAGTTGATGCTCGACCTGTACACGGAGCAAATCGCCGGCTTCTACGATCAGTCCCAGGGCGAACTCTATATTATGCGCGGCCTGCCCGAGCCGCTGCAGAAGTTGACCATGGCCCACGAGATCTTTCACGCCATCCAAGATCAGCATTTTGATATTGGCGCCATGCTCGCCCCCTTCGAATCCCAGGAAAATAGTGACTTTTTCCTGGCTCGAATGGCGCTCATCGAGGGAGACGCCACGGTCTTGATGTTCGATTATGAACTCTATGAACGGGGTGACTTACCGCAGAACCGGGCCCGAAGTTTTATAGATGTCCCCATGATGGCCGCTATTTTGCTCGAGCTGGACGCCACGGATTTCTCGGCCGTGGAGCAGATGCGCACCCCCGACGCTGTCGATATCGGCGCCGACGGGGTCCCGTCGCTCACGGACTCCGTGCTTGGTCAGGCGCCGCCGATCGTGCGCGATACCATGCTCTTCCCCTATGTGGACGGCATGAAATTCGTGATCCGAGCCCGGGCAGGTCGTACGTGGAGCGAATTCGATCGGATCTATTACGAGCCTCCCGTATCGACGTCGCAGATCCTGCACCCCGAACTGTATTTCGACGAGATCTACCCCCTTGAGATTCGCTTCGACGTCAGCGGCGCCCTGCCGGGCTACGAGATGATCTATGAAAAGACCTTCGGCGAACTCCATATTCGATCCTGGCTCACCTCTCTATTCTCCGAGGTCTCTCGTCCTCCCGACGTGCAGGATATCGCCCAGGGCTGGATGGGCGATCGCCTCAAGGCCTACGAGAGTCCCAATGGCGAGCTTATCGCCGTCCACCTGAGCACCTGGGACAGCGACGATAATGCTCGTGATTTCGCTGAAACTCTAAAAGAAGGGGTGCGCCTTCGCCACGAAACGACCAGCGTCCACCAGCGCGGACGCCACGGCGAGTCCTGGTGTATGCGATCGGGCAGCCAGCGAAAGGGCCAGCGAATCTGTGTGGAGCGATGGGGCGAATTGGTCCTCTATGTGGAGGGGGCCCCGTCGATGCTCGACGACCAGGGCCAGGAGACCAACCCCGCCCTATATTTGGTCCGCCAGGCTCTGTGGGACACCCACCAGCGCCTGCCCTTCGAAGAGGTCCTGGCCCAGCGCAAGGCCGAATTAGAAGACCGATCAGAAGGCCAATTAGAAGACCAGGACCACTCCGACCCCATCCCGGCCGCCGACGAACCTCCACAGCCCCAATAAGTTCAATAGGGTTTACCACTGGCGTCGAAGGCTCCTTCGAAATGCTCGATCGTCGGCGGATCACCATTGAAATCAACGGTGATCACGTCAAAGCGATAACCCCGCTTAGAGCTGCCATAACGATCGGCGTACACCTGGGCCGCTCGAATGACCTTTCTGCGTTTCGATGCGGTCACAGAAAGGGACAGCGGCGCTCGGGATCGAGAGCCGGCCTTGCGGCTCTTTACCTCCACCATGGCCACCAGAGTGCCCCCGTCGACGGGCCGTGTGGCCACGATATCGATCTCCCCCACTTCGGCATCGAAATTTCGGCTCTCCACAGCCCACCCCTTTTTTTCGAGATATTGAGCGGCCAACTCCTCGCCTCGCTTTCCCGTGCGAAGATGAGGGGCCAATTCAGATCGCTGGGTATCGTTCATCGCTGCCTCCCGGTGTGGATGGCCGGGACGACTCAACCCGGTGGTAGTGATACGGCGTTGGTGCTCAACAGTGCTGTGATGACTTATTCGACGACGACCCCGGCAAAGGATCGGCGATGAAGCTCGCAAGGGCCGTGTTGTCGAAGGGCCTCTCGATGCTGGGCCGTGCCATAGCCCTTGTGGCTGTCGAACCCGTAATGGGACCAACGCTTGTGGGCCTGGCGCATGAAGCGATCGCGGGTCACCTTGGCGAGGATGCTGGCGGCGGCGATGGCAAAACTTCGTCCATCACCTTTGACGATCGCCCGTTGATCCCAGGTTCCTTTCGGAATGGTCATATTACCGTCGATCAGCACCAGCTCCGGTGCTTCACCGACGGCTTCGATTAGTTCGCTGACCGCCTGGTGCATGGCCCGAAAGGTGGCCTGTAAGACGTTGATCTCGTCGACCACTGCCGCCGACGAAGAGGCCACGGCGAATCGATGCTGTGGCGGGATCAGGGCGTCGAAATACTCCTCTCTAAGGGCCTCGCTCAATTTTTTGGAGTCATCCAATTTATCGATCGGTCCCGGAAAGGGCTCATCCAGATCGAGCCAATATGCCCCGGCCACCACAGGCCCGGCCAGAGGCCCGCGGCCTGCCTCGTCGACACCGATGATGGTGGTCAACCCATGGGCTCGCAGCCGATCTTCTACTTCCCCGATCTCTGGCGGCGTGGTCTCAAAAAGTTCGGTCTGATTCATGATTGGCAGATCACGATCTGGCTTTTTTTGGCGGCGCTGCGAAATACGGATTCAAATTTGGAGGCGTGCTCAGGGGTCATCGCCGCACCGAGATCACCTATCCAAACCGACGAGAAGACTCCCTTCGATGTATTTCGGGCGCTATTGATATGCAGGGCCAGGGCCAGGGCCGACGCCACGGCACGGACCTCCGACGACCGGGTGCGCTGCCATAATTCGAGCTGCTCCGGCGTCAGCTCGGCGACCTCCAGCTCCCCTTCCGGACTCAACCCGACGTTGCTGAAGCGATCGCTCAACACATGGCCGCAGATCTTGGACCAGGTCGCCCGGGCCCGGCTGTCCAGTTCGTCTCCGCTCCACTGATCGGTCCACTGCGCCACCGATCTCAGCCATTGGAAGGGACTCTCCACCTTGAATTCGTCGTCTTCGCCGCCCTCCGATTGTTCGGCCCACTCCCGAACCTCGACGGGATCGACCCCCATGGTCTTGAGGTCGTTTTCCAACTGAAAGGAGTTCATCACAAATGAGGGCTGCTCCTTTCGCAGCACCTTCAGCTCCTCCCACTCCTCCTGGAGGGAATCGAGCTCCTTTCGCGCTCGGCGATAATTGGGATCGCGGCGAACCTCCTCGAGCTTTTCCTCCAACTTGCGGATCACCTTTCGCAGCTTCGCCGCTTTGGGAATTCGCTGATGAAGTTCGGACTCGTCTTCCACCCCGGCGTGGAGCAGGAGATGATCGATCCTCTCCCGAAATAGAATCTCCTCTTCACAGACCTGATTTATGCGCCGTCGAATCGATGCCAGGCGTACCTTGTGGACGCTGGCCCGGCCCATATTGTTGAAATATTGGAGCAACTCGAAGCCGCCCAGCGCAAAGCCGAGGATCGCCCCGAGAGCGATCTCGCGGTGGGTCTCATGGAGGACAAAGCTGACCACCAGCGCCAGGACGGCCACGGCGATGCCCGCCCAGAACCGAGGCTGGCGGGTGGGCTTTTCGGGGATCAATTTCTGGATCTGCTCCAGTTCGACGTCCTCTTGCTCCTGGAGGCGCTTTAGCTCGTCGCGAAATTCCTGGATCGTCTCCTCTTTATTCTGCAGCAAGTTGAGCTCTTCTTCGCTCATCTCATCGACGGCGATCTCGTCGAGCTTTTGCTCGGCCTTCATCAATTTCCGATGAAGTTTTTCCCCCTGACCCAGGGCCTTTTTACCCTCTTCGATGCGAGCTTCCAGATCCTTTAGCTTATCCTCCAGGGCCTCCACCTCCAGGGAGGTCAGATAGAGGTCGACCACCTCCGGCACCCGAGGATCGTCGCCGAATTTGGCCGATTCCTGGGCTCGGGGCATCTTCTCGGCGTCGAATCGCCACAGATGGAGCGGAAAGAAGACGCGAAGCTCAGGGAGGTTGAGCTTTTCCCGAAGCAAAGACTCCACCCGGGAGGCCCCGCTGGCCAGGTCTTCATAGCCCTCTTCTTTTTTTCGCTGCAGCCGCACCGTCGACGGCTCGGCGCGACGGATCACTCTGAAGACGCCTCGCCTGGTTTCCAGAACGGCGGCGATCTTGGAGGTGTCATCCAACCCTATCTGCTCGCGCCGCTCCTCGCTGAGGTGGAGGGGATAGAGACAGGCGATAAGCAGCTCATGCACCGCTTCAACGGACATGCCTTTGGGCAGTTCGAGGCGGGCCAACGATCCATCGGGCCGAAGCCGGCTCGGGCGCTCGGCGCCAAACACTCCCTGAAATATCAACTCGCGAAGGCGCATGGATTCGAGGAGGGGTTGAGTCCATCCAAACTAGGGCGGAGGACGTCATAAGAGAACGTCGTTCAACTCGCATCATACGCCGGAAGGCGACACTCGGTAAAGACCGGATGTCGCCTTCGATAGTTGGCGGCTTCCCCACAAGCCCGATTGGCCACCTCTGCTCCGGCTCCAGCCGCAAGCGTCGAGGGGAGAGGCATAACGCCTCACACGCCCTTTCGGTGTCGCTTGCTTCGGATACGAGCACGCTTGCCGGAGAGCTTGCGAAGATAATACAGCTTCGCTCGGCGCACACGACCGATGGAAGCCAATTCGATCTTGGCAATCCGCGGGCTGTGCACGGGAAAGATCCGCTCCACGCCGATTCCGTGGGAGATCTTGCGCACCGTAAAGGTCTCGTGAATGCCGGAGCCGCTGCGGCCCAGGACAACACCTTCGAAGACCTGAACACGCTCTTTTTCGCCTTCGCGAATCAGCAGGTGAACCCGGATCGTATCGCCGGCGCGAAATTCAGGGTGATCGTCGCGAAGATGGTCGTTCGCGATCTTGTCGAGAAGTTGCATGGCTATCTCCCGTTCGTCTTCCAACGCGTGTCCAGGGTTCGTCGTGGGGCCGGGCGCCTCTAACGTCGACCAGCCGCCTGGAGTCTTGCGCGATGATGCGTGGTAAAAAATCTCGTCTCAACTGCCCGCGATGGGCAAAAATATAAGCCGCCGATGCTTCGACGGCTCAACTGAGACGGGGAGAACTACCACCGCCCAGTAGGAAATTCAAGTCTACCTCAGAAAAAGAGTCTGATTCACCTTGATCGGTAATCGTTTCACTGAGAATCAGCGAATCTTTTGGAGTCTCTGGTCTTGAGTCATCACCGAGGTAGAATGCTGGAAAATCTACGACCACCGACCAAAACCGATCGCACCTCAGTGGCCAACGCCGCTTGTTTCGTCGAGCCATTTTGGCGATAACCATGGCTGCCTTCGAATCTGGAGTTTTCCATGGCCGATGAGAAGAAGAATAAAACGGTGCTCGTCACCGGCGCCGCCGGGGGGCTGGGCATTCATATCGTGCAGGACCTTGCCGCGCGCGGTTGGACCGTTCACGCTTTGGATCGCGTCGATCTGGCCACCAGCCGCCGTCAATCCCTGCTCAACGAAGAGCTGCACGTCCATTGGTGGTGCGGCGCCGTCGACGGGGCCATGATCGCCGAGGCCATGGAGGGCTGCCAGGCCGTGGTCCACGCCGCCGGGGTGACCAGCCTGTCCGCCAACGACGACGAACTATATCGTGCCAATCACGATCTGAGTCGGCAGGTTTTTCGATTGGCCGCTCAGCGTGACATCGAGCATTTCGTCCATATCAGCTGCGCCTCGGTCTACGGTGCCGATACGGCGGTGCGCACCGAAACATCACCGACCGAGACCTATAATCTCTTCGAGGACTCCAAACTCGACGCCGAGATCACCCTCCAGGAGATGGCCGACGCCCCGGGCGCCCCGCCGCTGACCATCCTGAGGCTTGGCCTGTTATACGGCCCCGGATGTACCACGATGGGAGCGGCAATGGTCACCATGCCGGCGATCTTGCGCGGTATTTCGAGCCTCCTTCCCGGCTTATCCGGTGGCCCAAGAACCAACTGGTGCCACGTCGAAGACGCCGCCGGGGCGGTGTCGATCGTCCTCGACAACCCTGAAGCCCGAGGCCGAACTTTCAACGTCGCCGACGAGACGGCGCTGAGCTTTGGGGAAGTGTTGACGTCGATCATCGAGGGCTACGACATTAATCTGGGGCCCTCGGTGCGGGTCCCCAGCCTGGCGCTATGGACCCTGCTCAGCCCGGTGTTCGACAATGATTGGGCCTTCGAGCGCACTCGCGACGTGCTGCGCCTGATGTGGCGGCGCATCCAGCGCGAGCACCAGCTCGACAGCCCTTTGACCCCCCGCCTCGATCGGGACGCCATCTTCTATGTGAGCGACGATGCCATCGTGGTCGCCGACGCCCTCAAGGAGTTGGGATGGACCCCGAAATGGACCGATTTCAGGGCGGGGATCGCCGATACGATCCGATGGTACCAGGAGCAGAGATGGGTGCCCCGCTTCGATCTGGAAGCACTGGCAGAGCGGCGCGACCAGGCCCCTTCGGCGCGGATCACCTACGATGAACAATTGCGGGGCCCCCTCACCGGCAGCGACGATGGAGCAGACGATGGGCCAACGGTGGAGCTCGATCTCCACGTGACCTGGTCCTCCCTGCCCATGCCGCCTCTGAGGCAGGAGGCCACCATCGACGGAACGATCACCCTCTCCGATCGCGCCCAGGCAGCCCCCTTGCAGGGAACTATCGGTCTTCGCTGGATGCCCCGGATGATCATGGAATATGAATTCGGATTTCGCGACCAGGAAGATCGGGCCTGCCGCTTTTCCGGAAGCCGCTCCTTCTCACCGGCCGAGCCTCTGGGATCCTTGCTGAAGCTGGAGGGCACTTTCGTCGATGAGAAAGGCAGGTTTATTGGCCGCACCGTGGCAAAACGCACGGACGGTGTGCTCTCCCTGCTCACGACCGACAAGCTCGCCGAGCCCTCATGAGCGCCCCCGGGTCTTTTACAGACGATACCTATGTCCGGCGGCCCGGGCGCTTTGCCTCGGTACGCCGCGAACAATGGGATAGTTGGCACTGGCAACACCAGAATCGACTGCGCCGCCCCGCAGATTTCGATGGCGTCTTCGACCTGAGCGACGACGAGCGCCGCGGCTTTGCCCAAGGGGCCGAGCGCTTTCACGTCGCCATCACCCCCCACTATGCGGCGTTGATGGACGGCGACGATCCCCATTGCCCGATCCGACGCCAGGCTCTTCCGGCGGGCGCAGAGCTTCGAGAATATCCCTTCGAACTGGCCGATCCCCTGGGAGAAGAGCGATATATGCCGGTGCCCGGATTGACCCACCGCTATCCCGACCGGGCTCTGCTCTATGTGACCCACCACTGCCCGGTTTATTGCCGCCACTGCACGCGCAAGCGAAAGGTGTCAAATCCCGAGACCGCCGCCTCGAAGACCCAATTGGAGGCGGGGATCCGTTATATCGCCGACACGCCGGCGATCCGCGACGTCATCGTCAGCGGTGGCGATCCCCTGACGTTATCCGATGAACGTCTCGACCACATCCTCGGCTCCCTTCGCCAGATCCCACACCTGGACGTCATCCGTGTGGGCACCCGAAATCCCGTCACCCTGCCCCAGCGTATCACCGACGGCCTGGCCGACGTATTGCGCCGCCACGGTCCGATCTACGTCAACACTCATTTCAATCACCCCGCCGAGTTGTGCCGCCAGTCCATCCGGGCCCTGCAGCGGCTGGTCGACGCGCGCTGCGTGGTGGGCAATCAGATGGTGCTCCTTCGCGGGATCAACGACGATGCCTCAACGGTGATGACCTTAAATCGCGGCCTTTTGCGCCATGGGTGCCGGCCCTATTATATTCTCCAATGCGATATGGCCCGGGGGATCACCCATTTTCGCACTCCCCTGTCGACTGGCCTTGCGATCATGGATCATCTGCGAGGGCGCATCGGCGGGATCGGGGTGCCCGATTTTGTGGTCGATCTTCCCGGCGGCGGCGGCAAGATCGAATTGTTGCCCGATTATATCGTCGACCGCCGCCGCCAGGGCCCGACCGAGATCATTCGATTTCGCAACTTCCGAGGAGAGGAATTCGACTTCGTCGATGTGGACCGGTCCAACTAAGAATTTAGTGGAGCGCAAGCTTCCAGCCCGCACCCTCGACTTTACGATCCCCCTGACCACGACCATTGTCTTGCTGGTCAACCCCCCTTCATTGGGCTATTCTGCAGCCCCTTTGAAATTGGCGCAAACCTATTTGAGTGGAAGGTTATCCAATGAGTGTAGAAGCGACGATCTGGCATTACTCGCGCTGCTCCAAATCGCGAAAGGCTCTGGCCATTCTCCGCGACGAGGAAGCCACCATCACGCTGCGCAGTTACCTCGACGATCCCCCGGACGTCGAAGAGCTCGCCGACGTGGTGCAAAAATTGGGCATCTCTGCCGAGGAATTGGTGCGAAAAAAAGAGTCGATCTTCAAAGAGCTCGACGTCGACACCGACGCCTTTGACGACGAGCAGTGGCTGGAGCTGCTGGCCAACCATCCAAAGCTCATCGAACGCCCCCTGGTCTTTACCGAAAAAGGAGCGGTCATCGGCCGCCCCCCGGAAAAAATCTTCGAAGTTCTCCCCGATACGACCAAGGTCTGAGCCGATGTCGCCATCGGGCTAAACCACGTTTATTGCCAGCGGTCGGTGGGCTTTCGACCGCTTCTGTCGAGGTCCATGAAAAATTGGACGAGCTCCAGGGCGTATTCCCCCGCCGCCAGGGTGATCTCCACACCGGCCACCCCGCCGAAGGCATAGCCCGATCGCCGCTGGTTTACCTCTGCCCCATCGAGGATGCGCCGCTCCACCCCCTCGAAGGGATTGCCGCTCATCCCGCCGTAGAGGCGCACTGCCATTCGCCCATAGCGATAATAGACCAGCCCCACCGAGGCAGTGCTCGGGTTGATCGGTGTAAATCCCAGCGATCCCGATCCCCAGATCTCGACGCTGTGACGCCGCCGCATCCGCCCCGGATAGCGATGGCCCGAGGGCTCCTCGGAGAGATCGGCGAAGCTGTAGATCGGCACGTCCAGGCGAATCGCCCGCAGTTCGACCACCTCATCCAAGGTGAATCGACCGCCTCCTTCGGGGGAGACCTCGATCTGGCGGCGATGGCCCTCGAAGGGAAAGCCCACCCGCAGGTAACGAAAATCGGCGATGATCCCGAGATCGACGCTGTTGACCTGGCCGCGCACCTGGGCACGCTGGCCGTCGTCGATGGTCACCGTGGAATGAACGCGATGGTGGTGCACGCCGGCGATGCAGCCCACATTCATCCAGGCAATGACTCCCACCAAACAGATGGCCCATAAAATCCAGGTTTTGCACATCGACGGGCTCGAATTCCGGGAGGGACTTCATCGCGGCATGCCACTGTCACTATGGAGGGATTTCGCAGGGAGGCAAATTTTTTTCCCAATCCTTTGGAGTGCCATAGAAAAACAGTTGGTAAACTAATAATAGCGACCTTGCCCGACGCTGCCGGGTATCACACAATGGGGTATCGACGCCGTTTAAATGGGAGCGCCATTTTTCGGGGCGCCACAGTCCATGGATCGACCATGCAATCTCGCCAACTCATAAGCCTCACCGCCCTTCTCTTCGCCGCATTATTTGCCGCCCTGGCGGGCTGTACCGAAGAGGAAATCCCGGTCATCCTCGATGAAGATGCGGGCGTCGGCGACGACGCCGATCTCAGCGACGTGGACCACCAGGACACCTCCCCTGATCCGTCGGCCCAATTTTGCGAGCCCTGCACCGACGACGATCAATGTGGGGAAGGGGGACTCTGTCTGGCCCTTCTCGATGGCGAGCGCTCCTGTGGCATGGCCTGCGATCTCGACGGCGACGACTGCCCCGACGGAGCCTATTGCGCGGTCGTCGACGACCAGGACAATACCCAATGCATCCCCGAGGATCTGACCTGCGCCGAAAACTGCCAGGGCGTGAGCTGTCCTGCCGGCCAATATTGCGATCCCACCAGCGGTGATTGCGTAGCCGAAGCACGCATCTGCGATACGGGCTGCCAATTCGACGTCCAATGCGGACCGCCCGACGAATTCCGCTGCCTGGGCACGGGGGCTCCAGACGGTGAGACCATGTGCACCACCACCTGCGATCCGAACGTCACCGGTGAAAATAGCAACCTGGAATGCCCCACCGACTTTTTCTGCGTGCCCCTGGTCGAGGGGGCCGACGAAGGGGTGTGTTATCCCCTGATGCGAACCTGCATCGATCGCTGCCACGACGTCACCTGTCCCGCCGGCCACAACTGCGATCCCTTTACCGGCGGCTGCGTACAGGCCGAGGCCGGCGCCTGCCAGGCCTGTGAGTCCGACGCCCACTGTGAGGGCCAAAACGATCTATGCCTCAACATCGGCATCGGCGACGGCCCCCACTGCTGGCTGGACTGCACCTCTGACGCCACTTGCCCCGAGGGCTACGATTGCATGGCCTTTTTGGGGCTGACCACCCGGCTATGCGTGCCCCCGGCCCAGCAATGTTCACAATGCGACGACGCCGACTGCTTCCCCGACGGGATCTGCAACCCCGTCAGCGGAGAATGCATGCCCCACCCCGAGGACTGCACCGTTGAGGGCTGCCAGGACGACCAACTCTGCGATCCCCTCTCGAAGCGATGCGTCGAATACGACCGTTCCTGCAGCGGCGACTCCTGGGCCGTTGATTGCGATAACGTCATCACTCGCTGCACCACCCAGCGAAGCGGCACCGCCGGGGTTTGCGCCACCTTGTGTTTTGACGATCAGGATTGCCCCTCCGATCAGAGCTGCACCTCCACCATCTACGGCGATCTCTGTCTTGGAGAGGACCTGGGCGGCGCCGGAAGCTGCGGCATTATCAGCGAATCCGGAGCTTTGATCGGCCAGCCCTGCGGCGACGGGGCCGGCAGTTGCTCGGGCTCCACCTTCTGTGTTGAGGGCGGCGGGGTGCCCGGATTTTGCTCCCAGAGCTGCGAGGGCAACCTGACCTGCCCCGACGGCACCACCTGCGGCCTGGGACCCGACGGTGATGCGGTCTGCCTGCCCGCCCAATGCCGGTGTGCCGGCAGCCCGGGCATGTCCGGCGAGCTGAGCGACGGATGGGAGAGCGCTCTGGCCGAACTCGACCTGTCGGCCTGCGATCTGATCATCGATCCCGCCCTCCTCGATTCGGTGCTCCAATTGGAGGGACAGGTGCTGCGATCGGAGTTGTTGGAGGTGATCGTCACAAACCCGGTAGCCGCTCAGGGCATCTTGCGCAGCCTGGTCGCCGATCTGGACACAGCCCACGACGATCCGGCCGATCTGATCGTCGCCTCCGCTCAGGCGGCGGGCTTCGAGGTGGCGCCGCCGCAGATCACCGACGATGCGGCCCCCCTGGAGGACGCCCTGGCCGCCCTGGCCGCCACGGCCGGCGGAAGCGTCGATCCCGGTGAGGTGGCCGACGCCATCGCCGATGTCCCCCAGGAGGTGCGCGATCTGGCGGCCCGCCTGGTAAGTGCAATCGATCAAGCCTACGCCGCCAGACAGACGGCCCTGGCCGACGCCGGACTCGACGAGCCCACCCTCCAGCTGCTCTTCGACCAGACCCATCGCCTGGTATTACCCTCGGCGCCGGGCCAGGAGGCCCTCGATCTGAGCGACCCCGACCTGGTAGACGCCCTGGAGAATTTTCCCGTCGCCGCCCTGGCCCAGATCGCCGCCGACCTGACGGCCACCGTCGTCGACGCCATCGATGAGGCGGCGCTTGACCCCTCGCAGATCGGCGACTCATTTTTGGCTGTCGTCGACACCCCGGCGGGAGCCATCGTCATCGGCGATGCCGCAGACCGAGTCTACGATCCGGCCGACATTGCCGGGCTCGACGGGCCGACGGCGCTGGTGCTGGCCATCGGCGGTGACAATACCTA
>SLJM01000118.1 GCA_007135085.1 Myxococcales bacterium | reverse complement strand
CCTCGTATCCCTGTCGAGCCAACCCCAACTCCTCGCCTCTTCTCACCAACTCACTGATCGTCACGGCCTCGAGCTTCTCCACCAATTGCTCCACCACTTCCCGACAGACCTCGTCGGCCAATCGCGCTGCCCCTTCGATCTCCTCGCCACAGGCCACTTCCGGAACCTCGGGCAGATCATCGAGAGCGTCCAGCACTTCCGCTAAGGTCAACACCTGCGGGTCGGCGACGAGTAAGTAGCCGCCACCAGGTCCTCTTTTGCTGGCCACGATATCGCTTCGCTTCAACTCCTGAAAAATCTGCTCCAAGAAGCGATTCGGAATCTTTCCCCGCTCGGCGATATCGCGCACCTGCATTGGTTCGCCGTCGCCGTGGTAGGCGAGGTCCACCACGGCACGAAGTCCGTATATGGCGCGGTTAGATAGCCTCATAAGCGATTGTCGACTGATTCGGTAAAGTATAAGTTCACAAACCCGACCTATCTACTCAACAATCATTAAATCTAAACTCTATTCCCGTCAACCCTTGCGCGACGCCGCCGGGACGTTCACCCTCTGCTCTGCGTTTTGGGCCAACCCCCAACCTGGAAATTCGAGCCGTGCACCGCGTCGTCTTCTTCTTCTTCTTCCTCTCCGGCTTCAGCAGCCTCGTCTTCGAGGTCATCTGGGCACGGATGCTCCAACAGGTCTTCGGCACCACCAGCTTTGCGATCAGCACGCTGCTCACCGCTTTTATGGCCGGCCTGGCCCTGGGAAGCTACGTCGGCGGAAAACTGGCCCACCGGCTGGGCGACCAGCTTCGACTCTATGGTATCCTCGAGGGAAGCATCGGACTCTATGCCCTGCTGGTCCCGGTGATGCTGGGCACCTTTCCCTCGCTCTACGGGCTGCTCTTCGAGCATTTCCTCGAGGACTTTTATCTCTTTAGTCTGCTCCGCTTTCTAGCCGTCTTTGCGATCCTGGTTGTCCCGACGACCATGATGGGCGCCACATTGCCATTGATGAGCCAGTGGATAGCCCGTCGAGAAGAGCTCTTCCAGGGAAGCATCGGCCTCCTCTACGGAGCTAACTCCTTCGGCGCCTGCCTGGGGTGCCTCCTCGCCGGCTTCGCCCTCTTGCCGGCGCTGGGCCTGGCGGCGACCAACCAGGTCTTTGCAGCGGTCAATGTGGCCCTGGCCGTCATTGTCCTGCTCACTGCCCGCTCTCTAGAAAAGACGGGGCCGCCGGAAAAAACGCCTCCCCCCCAGGAAGGGCTCGACAGGGCGAATATTGCTGGGCGCTCGACCTCGAGCGTTTCCCTACCCAGGTGGGCCATCGCCCTGACCCTGGTCGTCTTCGCCGTCACCGGCGTGGTGGCCATGAGCTACCAGGTATTGTGGACCCGGGCATATCTGATCACCCTTGGAAGCTCGACCTATTCGTTCACCCTGGTCCTGACGGCGGTTTTGGTGGGCATCGCCCTGGGAAGCGCCCTGCTCTCTCCCTTTCTCAAATATATTCGTCGCCCCCTTTTCTGGTTCGCCTTGCTCCAATTCGGGGTGGCCTCCACGGCGGCCCTTAGCTTCTTTACACTCAACCGGGTGCCCTATTGGCTCTTCGAGCGCATTCGCGAGCCCACGACCACGGCTGCGGAGATCTACTTTTTCCAATTTGGCCTGGTCGCCCTGGTGGTCACCATCCCCTCCATGCTCCAGGGAATGAGCTTTCCCCTTGTGATCCGCGCCGTCACGGGAAAGGCATCCACAACCGGCGCCGACGTGGGCCGCGCCTACGCCTTCAACACCACGGGGGCGATCATCGGAAGTTTCGCCGCCGGATTCATTTTGATGCCCTGGCTGGGTCTTCAAAACGCCATCGCCGCCATGATCGGCCTAAACGCCCTGGCGGCGCTGACCCTGGCAGGCGCTGATCTAAAACTTCATTCCACAGGTCGGCGATTCGCCGCCTTCGTCGCCGCAGGAGCTGCCTCGCTGGGCATCTATCTGGCCGCCCCTTCTTTGGACGAGGCGCGAATGACGTCGGGGATCTTTCGCGCCCAGATGGCCCGGGATGTCTTCTCGGAGCGTAGTTTTGAGCGCTACGACCCGGAAATTCTCTATTACGAGGACGGCCTCACAGCCACCACCTCCGTGGAGCGTCAGGGCGATACGATCACCTTGAGGGCCAACGGAAAGCCCGAGGCCAGCGACGGCGCCGATATGGAAACCCAGGTCATGGTGGGCCTGCTGCCACTGATTATTCGCGCCGCCTATGACGACGTCGAGCCAGGCGGCGAAGAAGTGGCTATGATCGGCTTTGGAAGTGGCGTCACCGCCGGAGCAAGCCTGCAGTGGCCGCTGGCCGCACTCGAGGTGGTCGAGATCGAGCGAACCATGGTCGAGGCATCTCGGTTTTTCGAACACGTCAACAATCGCCCCCTCGACGACGAGCGGCTCCACCTCATCGAGAGTGACGGCCGAAACTACGTCGAATACTCCCCGAAGACCTTTGACGTCATCATCTCCGAGCCCTCCAATCCCTGGATCGCCGGAGTGTCATCGCTATTTACCGTCGAATTTTTCGAACGGGCTCGGGGGAAGCTAAACCCCGACGGCGTCTATGCGCAGTGGGTCCAACTCTACGAGATGCATCCCGACAACGTGCGCACCGTCTTTGAGACCTTCCGGTCCGTCTTTCCCCACGTACAGGCCTTTTCCTCAAAGCCAAAGAGCACAGATATCATCCTCATCGGCAGCGACCGCCCCATACCGCTGCCCCCTCGAGGATACGCCGAGGCCTGGGAGATCGACTCCGTGCGCGCCGAGCTCCAGCACGTGGGCGTCACCTCTGCTCACGATATTCTGGGCCTCCTCTTTATGAACCAGGCTCAGTTGGCCGAGTTCGCCAACGGCGCCACGCTCAACACCGACGACAACGGCTATCTCGAATTCCGGGCTCCTGAAGACGTGTGGTTTTACGAAGAAGGCCAGAAGTTTTTCGCCAACTGGTATTTCCGAGTCCCCGACTACGGCGATCCTCGTCAGCACCTCGACGACTGGCCCGACGGTCCCCAATGGACCGAGGAGCGGGTTGCCGCTCTGACCAGGGCTATCTGGATCGCCGGCAAACAGGAACTTGCAGCCGAACTTCTCAATGATGCCGGATACGCCTATCAGGGCCGCCCATTCGACGACACTCCCCATATCGACAACCTATCTGCAGTGCTCGAAGCGGGCGAACTCTCAATACTAGAGGAAATCACACATCATTGGCCGGACTCGGACAGCTCGATTGCTCAGAATCTGCACCAACTCAAGGACTCCCCATATAGACGGGCCGTCTTAGACCGGCTTCATCAAGAGCGTCCCCACGACGGAGACGGCTACGACGGCGAAGTCGGCCTCTTTCACCTGGCGCTACTGGTTCTCGAACGACAAAACCGCCTCGCCCTGCGTCAGGCCCAACGCCTGGAAGAATCCTTTGGCGACGAACCGGCCTTCCAACTCCTCTACGGCCACGCCCTGGAGCGCAGAAGGCGTTACTCCCAGGCCTTCGAAGCCTACCTGGCCTTCCAACAAAAAACCCCGCAGTAGCATCTGCCACCGCGGGGTTTTTCCTAACTCACTTCACAAAGCTCAGTGATTATGACCTTCGTGGCCCTGCTCGAGTTGGAGCTGCAACTCACGCTGCAATGCTTCCAGCTGCTCCGGATCGATTTGGACCTCACCGCCCTCACCGGCGCCCTGCTGCAATTGCAGCTGCTGACCCTGGCCGGCGCCGTGGGGCATGGGGGGCATGCCCTGCGGGGCCGCCTGAGGATCGACGTTGAGCTCGATATTGTCGGCGAGCTCTTCGATCTCGATGCCGTCGCGAAGCTCGTCGATGAACTTCTGGAAATGCTCACGGAATTGCTGCTCTTTGGCGCGCAATTCAAGCTGGGGACGCACTTCGTCGAAGTCCGCCTCCTGTCCCTCTTTGGTATCGACGACCTGGATGACGTGGAATCCAAAGGGTGAGCGAACCGGCTCGGAGACGTCACCGGCCTCCATCGAGAAGGCAGCGTCGGAAAAGGCGGGGACCATATCCTGACGGGAGAAGAACCCGAGGTCGCCACCTCTATCGGCGGTGGGCCCTTCCGAATATTCACGGGCCAACTCTTCGAAGTCGGCGTCGTCGGCCTGCGCTTGTTCGGCAATCGAGGCAGCCCGTGCTTCCGCTTCGGCCACCGCTTCATCATCGGCGTCTTGATCGACCTTGACGAGAATATGACGGGCGTGGACCTGATCGCCCTGCTCGAATTGGTGCTTGAATTGCTCGAACATCTGACGAAGCTCTTCTTCGTCGATGCCCAGGTCGTATTCTTGCTCCAGGAATTTCTCCAATCGAGCATGCTCGACGAGCTGCTCGCGGAAGTCGTCTTCGTCGATGCCCATCATCTCGAGCTGCATCTTGTACATTTCGTCATCGCCGCCCATGCCGGCTTTGAATTGCTCGATCAATGCATCCACATCTTCGTCGGTGACCTCGATATTTTCTTCAGCCAGGCGCCGGTCGATGAGAAATTGATTGATCACAGCGTCCACAGCCTGCGATCGAAACTCCTCGACCATGCTGGGCTGAATCGGGAAGGGGAGACGCTCGACCTGCTCGAAGACGGCGTCGTTGAACCGCTCCGCCGTGACCTCGTCGCCGTCTACCGTGGCGATCGGCCCGGTGGCGAAAAACGGCAGCGACTCCAGATCTTCGTCGGTCAGCTCCCGAAAGGTCCGCTCCTGGGTCGTCTCTTCTTCCTCTTGGACTTGCTCGCTTTCCCCATTGGAATCACAGGCCACCAGGCCTATTCCAACGACCGCGCTCATGGCGAGGGCGATCAACTTCTTACTGTACGAACCCATGAATTCTCCTCGTTCAATGCTTGGCAATGCTTCGTATGTGGTGGCTGAACGCCTACATGGCCGACACTTTCGGTGTCAAGTCCACTACTGCTCACAGCTGCCGACCTCGACGGACGCGCCACATGAACGTCGATGCCCCCGCCTTCATTCCATAAACCCAAGATTTGCTCACCGCCGTGCTTCATTTTTCCGAACCGGCCGCCTCATCGACAGACCGACGGACACTGCCCCCCCTGACGAGGCCAAATCGGCGGGCATGTCGACGCACGCGCTGGCTCAGATCGGCAGGACAGCTCGCAACAGCGCAGCCCAATTCTGGGACAGCCAGGTCACCAGGCTCTCTGCCAGCGCCATGCCTGGAAGTCCCTCGACAGGTCGCAAGATCCAGGCCGGGCTTCGCAACAATTCAGTAGCTACTTCGTCGGGCCCCATCACAAGAGCGGCGGCGATCGCCAGGGAACAACAGATCCAGCCGATGCGCCCAAATGATCGCTCCCATTCTCCTCCACGGCGGGAGGCGGCCAGGAGCAACGCCAATACAAGGGGCGCCACGCTTACGGCCAGACGCAGCCCATATTCCAGCTCTGATGCCTGAGCTCCCACAGTGATCACCGCCAGGGGCACCAACGCCACCGATACCGACCCTTCGATCCATTCCCCGACCCTGCGAGGCGGTCGGAACCATCGATCTCGCCAGGCGCTTCGGCGACGAGCGATAGGGTCGTTTTTGGCGGGAGCAAATTTCTGATACCGCTCGTAATCGAGGTCGGGCTCGGCTGAACGTTCAGCGTCGAGCTCGATTTGACGCTCCCCACCGCGATAGCCCTCATAATCGAGCTCTAAGTCCAGATCCTGATTGGACTCCGGTGTCAGCTCGATTTCCCCTTGCCCCGCTTTCGACAATTGAGGCTCAACCGTTGATTTACCCTGGGAATATCCGTATCCCCCGGCGCCGGGAAAATCGCCGGTTACCTCACCCAGCGCAGGACCGATCTCTCCCCTGGAGCTATCGACGTATTCAGCACTCCTCGGGGGTGACAATGAATCCAGGGCCCGAAGCACTTCTTCGGCCGAGCGGTAGCGACGCCCCGGATCCTTTTCCATGAGTTTGAACAACACCGGTCGCACCAGGGGAGGCACCATATCAATGGCAGAAAGCTCCAGCGGTTTGCGCGACACATGGGCAGCCACTGCCGCCTCCACCGTCGAGGCCTCCACGGCCTGAAAGCCGGTGATCATCTCGTACATCAGCAGGCCCACCGCATAAAAATCGGTCCAGGGCCCCACTTCCAGCCCTCGAGCCTGCTCAGGAGCGATATAACGAGGGGTGCCCACGGCCATCCCCTCCCGGGTCAGATCGACCAGTGATTCATCGTCCAGTGGCTCGAGCACTTTGGCCATCCCGAAATCAAGCACCTTGACCAGATACCCACGCCGCTCGGAGGGGACGAGCATGACGTTTGCCGGTTTCAGATCGCGGTGAATGATCCCCTTTGCATGGGCCGCGCCCAGGGCATCGACCAATTGCCGAGTCGTGTCCAGAGCGGTATTCAACCCCATTGGATTGTTTCGCACCACTCGATCCAGGGTCTCGCCATCGACATATTCAAGCACCATATAAATCATGCCCACCTCGCTCTGCCCCCAATCGTAGAGTGAGATGATATTTTGGTGTTTCAGGCTGCCGATGACCTTCATTTCGCGCTGGAAGCGACCGATGGCAGTCTCGCTTCGCTGGCGTGCCTCATGGGGAATGGCTTTGACCGCCACCTCCCGCCTGGTCTGCTCGTCGACGGCAAAAAAGATCATTCCATAGGCCCCGGCGCCTACACGACGGCCAATCCGGTAGCGCCCGGCCAACAAATCGCCGGTCTGGATGAGTTCTTGAAGCTGTCGGTGCGGATTGGTCACGATTCGTTCCGAAGTTGATGGCTCTCTAACTATGGTTTTGAACGACCTCCACAACCTGCCCCCCCGTACCTGTCGCGTTTCTTACGGGGACCAGGGAATTATATGGGTCATCAGCCCCAGAAGCCAGGCGGCGCCGTCACAGATCAACTCGACCAAAATGGCCAGGCCGCTGGCCCTCAAAGCATCGGGCCAACCGTTCATAAACCACAGGGGATCATCTAATAGCGAGCGCCTCGCCGCATCTGGCATGATCACGGCGAGAACGGCCAATGACAGCAGGACCATTAGCACCGACCGCTGAGCCCAGGGCTTGATCACACCTCTGAGAGTATCCTGATAATTCGTTTCCGAAAAGACCGCCCATAACAAAGCCAAAATGGCGGGCAACAGGGCGATTCCAAAGCGCATCGGCAACGCCAATGCTCCCATCGCACCACCGACGAGGACAAAACTCAAGAATGTGGCCACGGCGATGACGGTCAGGCTCGCCGTCCATCGCCAGATCTTTCCATTGTCCCGCTCGGCCTGGCGCTGTCGCTTCAATGAAGCATGGCGTTTGCGCGCAATCTCGCGCTTTTGCTGCTCCACCGTATCCATATCCAGATCGAGGGTGCCGCTGCTCGGCCGCCCTATCTCTTTGCTCGGAGTCGCCGCACCGCCTGCTCCACCGGGACGTGGCGAGGGGTGGCGTGGTGTGGCCTGCCTCGTCGACGGCGTCGGCGGTCGCACACCTGCTCCAGTTGAAGGCCGCCTGGGCTCCACCGCCTCTTCCGGCAGCTCCACATATCCTCGCCCTGAAAAGACGTCGGAACGCCTCTCCTTGGCCTTCTGCTTCTTCTCTTTTTGTGGGCCTCCATCGGCCACGGCGGCAACGGTCTTAGCCTCCACATTTTTGCGCTTGCCCAGTTCGACGGCCTCTTCCAGAGCCTCTCGAAATTCGGCTGCCGACTGAAAGCGGTCTTTGCTGTGCCGCGCCGTGGCCCGACGAACGATTGACTGCAACACCGAGGGCAGCTCGGCCAGCCCTTCTAATTCCAGCGGCTCTTCGGCCAGGTGGGCCTGGGCGACTTTGGCCACATTATCACCGCCCACGCTGTCCAGTCCGGTACACATCTCGTAGAAGATCAGGCCCAGGCTGTAGAGATCGCTCGCCGGCTTGACCTCTTTTCCCAAGATCTGTTCCGGGCTCATATAGCGGGGTGTGCCGATAAATTGGGTCGACTGACGCCCTGATTCGGTGCTCCTCAATCCCTCTTCGGATTGCTCCACCAATTTGGCCACCCCGAAGTCGAGCACCTTGGCGTGGACCCGCCGCTTACCGCGCTCTTTCTTAAGCCCCTTTCCGACCATGATATTGGCCGGCTTCAGATCGCGGTGAATAATATTATTGGCGTGGGCCTCCTCCAGGCTCTCCAGAATCTGCAGGGCCACTCGAATCGAGCGCTTCAGGCCCAGCCCCCCGTATTTTTCAATGGCATAGTCCAGAGTTTTGCCCCGAACATATTCGAGCACCATATAGGGGACCCCCTCCTCGGTGCGCCCGAAGTCGAAGATCGTTACCGTATGGGGGCTGGTTAGTCGGCTGGCCAAACGGACCTCGGTCATAAATCGCTCCCCCACCTCGGGGTGAGCTTTCATGACATCCGACCGCAAAAATTTGAGCGCCACCTCCCGATCCATCGCCTCGTGGCGGGCATGAAGAACGGATGCAAAACTCCCCTCTCCCAGGGGGCGGAGCAATTTATACTTGCCTTCAAATAAAGCCCCCCTGGCGAGCAATGCTCGCACCGACGGCGGCAATAATTCTTGATTCATGAAGCTCTGGTCCTCATGGAGGAGATTTCTGCCTACCATCCTGGTTGGGCAGACCACGTCACGAGATGCTCAAATAAAGACGTCAAACCTGATATATTCCATCACCTCGTGGTGTCCGGCGCGCTTCGACACCATTGCAACAATGCATCAAGTTATCGAAAAAACGCACGCCATGCCCGAACTTATCATTTATTTACGACAGCCTTCAACCATCCTCGCCGAATAAGCGATATGGCTACCAACCTGCTATTCTGGACTATTTTCTTGGCGCTGGTCATCGGCGCCGCCGTTCACGCCATAGCGCTGCGCCGCCGTGAGGAACAGCCTCTCCAGGAGGGCTCCATCGAGTTGGACGCCCTGCCGGGCTGGCCCCTGGAGCGGGGAGATTATTCCATCGGCACCGTGGACGTCATGGCCTCTCATGACCGAAAACGGGCGGTGATCACCGTCGACATCAAAGACGATGACTCCCAACGCCGCAGGGAAGCCCTGAAATTTCTGGGCCACGAGATCTTTCGCCGCCTCTCGGTCGACGTGGTTCTCGTCGAGGGTACCGGACCGGACGGCGCTCCCGAGTTATACCTCTTCGCCGCCGACGGCCGCGGCTGGTGGGGCCGCGAGGTCTTCAGCGAGGGTTTCGGCAACCCTTCAGCGCATGCTCACCAACGGGCTTAACTGGAGGGCCGCCTATTTATGAACGAAGGCGCCCTCCTTCCACACTCACCCCGCCAAAAAAAAAAACCCGCTGCCACGTTCGTGACAGCGGGGGTTTTCTCAGACTTCAGCGTGAGCTGATGGGCATTACATCATGCCGCCCATTCCACCCATGCCGCCCATGCCGCCCATGCCGCCCATGCCGCCGGCGGGCATATCGCCACCGTCGTCTTTGGAGGGCTTCTCGGCGATCATGGCCTCCGTGGTCAGCATCAGACCGGAGATGCTGGCGGCGTTTTGAAGCGCCGTTCGCGTCACCTTGACCGGGTCGATGACACCAGCTTCGGTGAGATCTTCGTACACGTCGGTGCGGGCGTTGTAGCCATAGGTGGCCGAGTCCTTTTCCAAGACGTTGCGGACCACGATGGAGCCCTCGACACCGGCGTTGGCCGAGATCTGTCGAATCGGCTCTTCCGCCGCGCGGCGGATGATGTTGGCGCCGAATTGCTGCTGCCCTTCGAAGTCCATATCATCCAGGACTTGAACGGCGCGAAGCAGAGCCACACCACCACCGGGGACGATGCCCTCTTCGACGGCAGCGCGGGTGGCGTTGAGAGCGTCCTCGACGCGAGCCTTCTTCTCTTTCATCTCCACTTCCGTGGAGGCGCCGACTTTGATGACCGCCACACCACCGACGAGCTTGGCCAGGCGCTCCTGGAGCTTTTCACGGTCGTAGTCGCTGGTCGTGGTCTCGATCTGGCCTTTGATCTGGCTGACGCGACCGGTGATGGCATCTTTGCTGCCTTTGCCTCCGACGATGGTCGTGCCGTCTTTGCTGATCGTGACCGTGTCGGCCGTACCCAGGTCGTTGACCGTGGCAGCTTCCAGCTTCATGCCTCGCTCTTCGCTGATGACGTTGCCGCCGGTCAGGGTGGCGATGTCTTCGAGCATTGCCTTGCGGCGATCTCCGAAGCCCGGCGCCTTGACGGCGGCCACGTTGAGCACGCCGCGCAGCTTGTTGACCACCAGGGTGGCAAGCGCTTCGCCTTCGATATCTTCGGCGATCAACAGCAGGGGACGGTTGCCCTGATTGTGGACCTGCTCCAGAAGGGGCAGCAGATCTTTCATGCTGCTGATCTTCTGGTCGAAGAGAAGGATGAAGGGGTTTTCGAAGTTGGTCTCCATCCGCTCGCTGTCGGTCACGAAATAGGGCGACAGATAACCGCGGTCGAATTGCATACCTTCGACGAAGTCGAGCTCGTCGTGCAGGCCCTTGGCCTCTTCGACGGTGATGACGCCCTCTTTACCGACCTTTTCCATGGCTTCGGCGATCAGCTCGCCGATGGACTCGTCGTTATTGGCCGAGATGGTACCGACCTGAGCGATCTGGGCCCGCTCTTGAGTTTGGATGGCCGTCTCGCGAAGCGCTTCGACCACGGCGGTGACCGCCTTGTCGATGCCGCGCTTGATCTCCATCGGGTTGTGACCAGCCGTGACCAGCTTGGTTCCTTCACGGAGGATGGCGTGAGCGAGCACGGTGGCCGTGGTGGTGCCGTCGCCGGCGGTGTCCGAGGTCTTCTGAGCGACCTCTTTGACCATCTGGGCGCCCATGTCCTGGAAGCGGTCCTCCAATTCGATCTCTTTGGCCACGGTCACGCCGTCTTTGGTGATCAGCGGCGCACCGAAGCTCTTTTCGAGGATCACGTTGCGACCTTTGGGGCCGAGCGTGACGCGCACGGCCTCTGCCAGCGTACGAACGCCGTCGAGAATGCGCTGACGGGCGGTGGTATCAAATATGATGTCCTTCGCCATGATTTCACTCCTTATCTAGGTTACTTCATTTCAATTAAATGCTCGTCGACAGGCGTTGCCAATTCAGGCCTCAGCGCCCCAGGCGAGCGACGCGATCACTCGTTGATGATCGCCAGAATTTCGTCTTCGCGAAGAATCAGATGATCTTCTCCGCCGATGGCCACTTCCGTGCCCGAGTACTTGCCGAAGAGAACTTTGTCCCCTTCTTTGACTTGCAGGGCGATGGTCTCACCATTGTCGGCGACTTTTCCCTTGCCGGTAGCTCGCACCACGCCCTCCAGGGGCTTTTCTTTGGCCGTATCGGGGATGATGATTCCCGAGGCGGTCTTCTCGTCGCTTTCGACGCGCTGCACCAGCACGCGGTCGTACAAAGGCTGGATATTCATGGACATCACCTCTTGGTCTTTGGGTTGGTTGTTGCGGAAAAATTACTCGCTTTCCTCATTTAGCACTCGCATCAAGGGAGTGCTAACGCCGGGTACGTTATTCACCGAAAATTTCTTGTCAAGGCATCAAGCCAGTTTTTTTACCTCTTCAAAAATTTCCAGACCTCAAGCGGTCGCGCCCGTGGTTGACGCGGCGCACGCGGGCCGTACAATCGGCCATCTCAGCTCTGGAAATCAGGGCGACCACCGAGGTCGTGCCTGGTTCAATCCGTCGGAGGAAATGTGAGTTCTGCATTCGATCGCCAATCTCTTATCGACCAGGCCGCCGCCGTCAACCGAGCGGCCCGCCGGCTGGCCCGGCAATCCACGGCCGACCGCGACGACGCCCTGCGCTGCATGGCCCAGGCCCTGCGAGAGGACACAGAGGCCATTATCACGGCCAATAAATCCGACGTGGCCCAGGCCCGCGACCGCGGGCTGGACGCCGCCTTCATCGATCGCCTGGTGCTCGACCAGGAGCGCATCGAATCGATGGCCCGGGCCATCGAGGAGATCGTGGCCCTCGACGATCCCATCGGCGGCGACGACCAGATGTGGACCCGCCCCAACGGCCTGCAGGTCGCCAGGCGCCGCATTCCCCTTGGCGTTATCGGCATCATTTACGAATCGCGGCCCAACGTCACCAGCGACGCCGCCGCCCTCTGTCTCAAGAGCGGAAACGGGGTGCTCCTAAAAGGCGGAAGCGACGCCTTTGGCTCCAACCGGGCCATCGTCGAGGCCCTTCGCAAGGGGTTGGGCCAGAGCAGTCTGCCCGAAGAGGCCGTCGCCGCCCTGGGGTTTGTGGACACCACGGATCGGCAGGCCGTGCAGACCATGCTCACCCTGGCCGATGATATCGACGTCATCATCCCCCGCGGCGGCAAGGGGCTGATTCGCTTTGTCGACGAGCACTCCCATATCCCGGTCATCAAACACGACGAAGGGGTCTGCCATATCGTCGTCGACGGCTCGGCCGACGGCTCTGCCGTGGACCAAATCGTACTCAACGCAAAAACCCAGCGCACCGGGGTGTGCAACGCCGTGGAGACTTTGCTATTCTTGAAGAGCGCACAAGACGTTCACCTTCCGAGAGTATTGCAGAAATTGGACCACGCCGGCGTACAACTTCACCTCTGCCCCACCAGCGCCGCCGCGGCGGACGCCGCGGGTATTCAAGGGTACTCACCGGCCGACGACCAGGCCTATGCCGCCGAATTTCTGGCCCTGGAGTTGGCGGTTCGCGTCGTCGACGATCTCGATGAAGCCATCGATCATATCGACCGCTTCGGCTCTCGCCACACCGAGTCGCTTTTGTCCAATGATTACGCCCAGACCCAACAATTCGTCACCGAGATCGACTCCTCGGTAGTCATGGTCAACGCCTCGACGCGCTTTAGCGACGGCGGACAACTTGGCCTGGGCGCCGAAATCGGTATTAGCACCACCCGACTACACGCCTACGGACCGATGGGTCTGCGGGAATTGACGACCACCAAATTCGTTATTTTAGGTAGTGGACAGATTCGGGAATAGTCCCGAATTCGGGGAGCTTTTCCCCGATAACTCGCAAGCAAAATCTTGCGCCTTCCCCAAGGAGACGAATGAACACGGACAGCGCCGCGACCGACCTTACGCCCGGTGAAAACGACGAGCTCGACCAGGAACTGATGGAGGTGGCCAAGGATATCGCCGCCGTTACCTGGGAGCTAAAAGCTCTCAACACGGTCGTCATCGATCTCAGAGGCCGCGTCAGCTACACCGATTTCGTCATCGTCTGCACCGGCACCTCCGAACGCCACGTCAACGCCCTGGCCCGCCGCATCGACGCCGCCATGAGCGAGGCCGGACGCCCCCCGATGGGCCAGGAAGGCATGGACCAGGGCCAGTGGGCCCTGCTGGACTACGGTGACATCATCGTCCACGTCTTTCATCAAGAGTCGCGCCGCGACTACGACCTGGAGCGCATGTGGTCCGAGGCCCCGCGCCTCGAACTCGAGGACGCCCCCACCGAGCTCTACGGCCACTTCGACGCCGAGCGCTTCGAATAAACCGTCTGGTTTCGGATGTCGGATGTCCGGGTGTCGGGATGTCGGGATGTCGGGATGTCGGGATGTCGGGATGTCGGATGTCGGATGTCGGAACGACCTCGATAATCCGGTCATATTCAAGGCTACCCACCAACCTCGGTGGTCCGGGGCGGAGCGGGGCCATTAGCCCCAGCGGAGCCTTTCACCCGCCCAGCCCCCAGCCTCAGCTGGGCGGGGACGACCCGCACAATCGAGATCGCGTCATCTCGATAGGCAGCGGTCACGTCCTGGCCACAGCCGGGAATTATTTATGATAGGGCTCGCCACGTATAATGGTCATCGCCCGGTAGAGCTGTTCCCACAACAACATACGGGCCATGTCGTGGGGAAAGGTCATCTTCGACAGGGACCAGCGCTGGTGGGCCTCGCGCTTTAATTGCGGCGCAAGGCCGTGGGCGCCGCCGATATAAAAGACCACGTCTTTTCGGCCCTCCACCATCCAGCGGTCCATCTTCTGGGCCACCTCAACGCTGGATAATTGCTTCCCCTCTTCGGTGAGCGCCACCGTCACTGCGCCCTCGGGGGTGGCGGCCCTTAGGTTTTCGGCCTCCTCTATCATCACCGCTTTGGTGGTACTTCCCCTGGCCTTTCGCACGTCCCTGCTCTTGACCTGAACGTGATGGCCCAGCCGCGATCGGTAGTCGTCGCACAGGGCTTTTAGCGATTTATCCCGAAGTTTTCCCACGGCGACGATAGTGATCTTCATAAGTTGTCCAACTTTCCAGTGATGGTAGCTCGTATTTTTGCACTCACAGCGATAGCAGGGAGGCTATCGGCTCCACAACTGCCGCCCCCCTCGACTCCCGGAAAAAAATCCCATCCGACGCAAAACAGTGAGGAAAATAGTCGATAATAGATCCGAGCCCGGTCCCCTGTCCGATTTCGGAGAACCGCCGATGACCCCGATCACCACATCGACAATCCGCCACAGCTTTCGCCGATTCTTCCCCCTATCCTGCGCCGGCTGTGACGGCCATGTCACCGGCGGCGCCGGCTTCTGCGAGATCTGTGAGCCCACGGTGCATCCCATCGCGGCGCCGGCCTGTGCGATCTGTCAGGTGCCGATGGAGAGTTTCGAGACGCCCCGCCACGGAGCAAGCGAATGCAGCCGCTGTCGCCAGAATCGACCCCATTTCGATACGGCCCGCGCCCTGTGGGAATACGAAGGTGCCGTAGCCGACGCCCTGCGGCGTATCAAATACGGAGCCGACTTTCCGGCGCTGCGCGCACTCTGTCGGCAGGCTCGGCCCTGGTTTGTCGATCAACTCCGAGAAGTCGAAGACAAATCGCGGCTCATCCCCGTTCCTTCATATCCGTCGGAGCTTCGCCGCCGCGGCTTTCACGTGCCCTCTATGGCACTTCGCCTCTTGCTCAAAGGCGCCCCGGTGCCGACGATTATCGATAGTGGGTTGAAAAAGACTCGTGCAACCGAACAACAAGCGGGGCTGACCTATGACGGACGTCGGAAAAATATCCGCTCCGCTTTCGACTATGGGCCCGGCTTTGCGCCCCGAGGTCAAGCAATACTCTTCGACGACGTCATGACCACCGGAGCCACTGCCGATGAGGGGGCCCGCGCCTTGCGACGGGCCGGCTTTTCGACCGTCAAAGTCATCGTCCTCGCCAGAGCCCCCATGGGGGTCGGATAAAGGGTATCGGCGATGCCGTTTACAACGACTGGGAAATAGATTCAGAGTTCGCTATCGTTAAGACCTGCCGACAGCTTCCTCCCCGGGTTCGGGTTCCCCGTGACGAATTTTTGCAGCGGAGCTGACATGCAACCCGCCCTCCTGTTGAACGCCTCGTACGAGCCGCTTTCCATCGTCGATTGGAAAAAGGCCATCACCCTCCTTTTGCTCGGCAAAGCGGAGATGCTCGCCGCCCATTCGGACAAGATCCGATCGGCGACGCGCACCTTCGATCTGCCCTCCGTATTGCGGCTGCAGCGGCGCGTGAAAATTCCCCATCAGCGGGTTCATTTTTCGCGGGCCAACGTCTATCGACGCGACGGATTTCGATGCCAATATTGCGGCGATAAATTCTCGGCCAACAAGCTGACCTTCGATCACGTCGTTCCACGAAGCCGTGGCGGTGAGACGAGCTGGACCAATATCGTGACCAGCTGCCAGCCCTGCAATCGGCGAAAGTGCTCGCGAACCCCGGCGGAGGCCAATATGCCTCTGCTCAACAAGCCCAGCGAGCCTCGGTGGTGGCCCTTTTCGGCCGGCGCCGGTAACCTCGACGAGCACCCCGAGGACTGGAAACCCTATCTCTGGATCTGAGCTACATGGATCGCATCGCCGTCGTCGCCGACATTCACGGAAATCGTTTCGCCCTCGACGCGGTGATCGACGATCTGGAAGCTCGCCAGGTCGACGAGGTCATCGTCGCCGGTGACCTGGTGGGCCGCGGCCCTCAGGGAAGTGAGGTGGTCCATCGCGTGGCCGACCTTGGTTGGCGCTGTGTGCGGGGCAATCACGAGGACTACCTGCTCAACTTCTGCCGCGACAACGTCCCCCTGAGTTGGTGGGAGGACGAAGAATGGGCCGCCTCACGGTGGATGGCCCGCGAGCTCGACGAAGAGGCCGTGGCCTTTATCGAATCCCTTCCCTTCTCGCTCCACTCCAAATTGGCGCCGTCAATGCAGATCTTTCACGGCAGCCCCAACTCCCACAGCGAGGGTATCGGCGCCTGGACGCCCGAGCAACGGCTCGAGCAATTCCTACAGGCCATCGACGGCACAATCCTGGTCTGCGCTCATACTCATCGCCCCTTAGAATACGACAGCCCCCGGGGGATGATCGTCAACGTCGGCTCCGTGGGATTGCCCTTCAACGGCGACTGGCATGCCCAATACGCCATCCTCGAAGGCCAGGCCGATCAGTGGGAGGTCACCTTTCGACGCGTCGCCTACCCGCGCCAGCGATTTCTGGATCACTACCGGACCTCCGGCTTTTTGGAAGAAGGAGGGATCACGGCGGCCCTTCTATACGAGGAAGTCAAATTCGCCCGCCCCTTCTTGGTGCCCTTTCTAAAATGGGCAGACGCCACGGAGAGGCTTCCCCGTGACGCCCACCTCGAAGAATTTCTCGATCTCTACGATCCGGACCAATCACTGGCCGAATTCTTCGCCGGCCTGGACGACAACAAGCGCCGTCCGTCCATGCCTTGAAGCCATGGAATGAATTTAGTCGTTCATCAGCTCCGAGACCTTGGCCTGGCTGAAGAGCTGGCTCACCGAGCGCCCGTCGTGAATGCGGGTGATAGCCTCGGCGAACAGGCGAGCCACCGAGATGACCTCCACCTTGTCGCACAACTGATCCTCGCGAAGGGGCACCGTGTCGGTGACGACGACGCGCTCCAAAAAGGAGGCGTCGATTCGCTCGGCGGCGTTGGAGCTAAAGATGGGGTGAGTCGCCGTGGCCAGCACCCGGGTGGCGCCGTGCTTTTTCAAAAACTCCACCGCCTCAATCAGGGTTCCCCCGCTTGCGATCTCATCGTCGACGACGACGGCTACCTTCCCGTCCACATCGCCAATCAGACTGACCGCCTTGGGATTTTCATCATCTCCCTCGCGGCGTTTGTCGATGATCGCCATGGGAAGATCGAGGCGATTGGCATAGCGGCCCAGATCTTTGGCTTCCCCGGCGTCGGCGGCCACCAATACCCAGTCGCTGGTATCCTCCTTTCGCAGGCGATCGCAGATCGGCCCGGCCCCTAGAAGCTGATCGACGGGCATTCTGAAAAACCCCTGGGCCTGCGGTGAGTGCAGATCCATGGTCAGCACCCGATCGGCGCCGGCGGTCTTGAGCAGATCGGCGACCAGTCGGGCCGTAATCGAGATACGGGGCCGATCTTTTTTGTCGCTTCGAATATAGGGGATATAGGGCATGACCGCCGTAATTCGGTCGGCCGAAGCCGAACGCATGGCGTCGATCATGATCAATAATTCGAAGAGGTGTTCATGGACCGGACTGGCCGAGGTTTGAACGACGTAGACGTCGCAACCGCGGACATTCTCTTCGATCTGGACCATCATATTTTCGTTGCTGAACTTGACGGTGTGGCTCTTGCCCACACTCATCCCGAGATGATCGCAGATTGCTTTGGCAAAGGAGGGGTGGCTGCTTCCTGAGAAAACCTTCAGCTCGTGATTCACGGGCGACTCCATCGGCTGGATATGCAGCCCTGATTCGCCATGTTACCTGCCCTTCAGCTCTTCAGCGCTTTGGCTCCCATCCCACTGACCTCTCGGCGCTGAATTTGCCTCACGACGAAGTTTCATGACGAGTCTGGACCAAGGGGGGACGACGACGGGCCATGCCATACAATCTAACCTGCGATGGATCAACCACTTAACCCCAACTTTTTTTACTCCGATGCAGCCCATCACCGCTCAAAGGCGCTCCAGCACCTATAATCCCGCAAGATAGAGCAATCGCTTCCACAACTCATCGCGACCGAGTCCCGTGGTGCTCGAAAACAAGATCAGGTCCCCAGGATTGGCCTCAATATCTTTTGCCAGCTCCCGCCGCCTCTGCTCGCGGGCGTTCTTTTTGAATTTATCGGCCTTTGTAAAGACCATCACCGGCTGGATACCGAAATGGGGAGCGGCCATAATGAGCTCCCAATCGTCTTCCTGAACCCCGCGGCGAAGGTCCATGACCACCACCAGCGCTCGCAGGCTGGGTCGATTGCTCAGATAACCCTCGATCATCGGCCCCCAGGCATCTTTGACCTCTTTGGGCACCTTGGCAAATCCATAGCCCGGCAGGTCGACGGCGTAGAGTTTGTCGTTGATATTGAAGAAATTGATGAGCTGCGTACGCCCCGGTCGCTTACTGGTTTTAACCAGTTTTTTGCGGCCCACCAGAGTATTGATCAGGCTCGATTTGCCCACGTTGCTGCGCCCACCAAAGGCGATCTCCGGCCGATCCCCTTCGGGAAAGCCCTCGGGCCCGGTGGCGCTGGTGACGAAATCTGCTGTTTTTACCTGCCAGGCCATTTATTCTCTCCAGGATTGAGTCAATTCGATTGGGGGGCCAGCACTTAGAACAGCAATACACCGACCCAGATGAGAAAAGCGAGGGAAAGTGCCGGGCCAAAGGTGCCGGCGAGCCCTTCGATGGAAGAGGGGCCCCGGCGCCAGCCAAGCACGAGGAGGCCCAGGGCAAAACAGATCGCCCCCAGCCCGAGCCATTCTCCGTAAGTGGTCAGCCCCGCGGCGCCAACACGCACCCAGGCCAAGCCCAGGCCCGCCGCCCAGGCGACGACCCCGACCGTCAGGGCCCGCAGATAGGTATCGCGACCGGCCAGCGGCGACAGAGGCGCCGCCCCGCTGTCACCGCGGCGGCCGACGAGGGTGATCGCAAAGAAGGCAGCGGACAGAAAAGCGGCGCTGCTCAAGAGCAGAACCTCCGGGGCCATCGCCGCCATATCCAGGCTCAATGGACCGTGATCGTTGAAGCCGCCCCGATCGACGAGCCAGGTAGGAAGGTCGCGAACCCGCAGCCATTGCCGTGCTGCTTCTTCGTACCCTCCGGTCCCGGGCATTGGCAACGTTGCGCTGCCCACGCCGACCAACGTCAACAGGGCCGACGTCGACGCCAGCGCCGAGGCGCCCCAGCCGAAAAGAGTGGTGCGAAGACTGCCAAAGACCTGGCCGGCCACGGCCAGGGTCGCCAGCATGGCCGCCGCAAGAGCCATAAAGGCCACGGTGCCGGCAGGAGCCACAGCTGCCAATTCTAACTCCGAAGTGGCGATCAGATCGGGGATCGACCACGTCAAAGCCCGATCGCCGGTGCGAAGGGGAACCGCGAAGGATTCACCTACCACACGGCCCCGAGTCGCCAGAAGGGCCACTGCTCCGCCCAGGGTCGCCCAGACGGCCAGGCCGGCGGTGACGGCTCCGCCCGTCTTCGCCCCACGGCCACGCTCGGCGCGAATCCCGGCGATTACCAACCCTGCCGCCATGGCCAACCAGCCCCCGCCCATGGCCGCCCAGAGTACCGCCTGGGCATCCACTGCTACTCCACCCCAGCCGGGGCCGAAGGCGACGAATCCGCCCAGCACAGCCCCCAGGGGAATCGCCGCCGCGGCCAGCACCTCGGGACTCAACCGGCGGATTTCAAAGGCGACGGCCCCCAGGGCGATGACGGCGGCCATGGCGATCAACGCCGCCGGCGACGCGCCCGAAATAGCAGCACCTCCCAGGCCCAGCAGCACCAGTGCGGCAGCGATGAGCTTCTTCCACAGCGGCCCATGCGCCCTGTCGTCCCCCCCCAGGGACTCCGCGGCGTTGATACTCCACAATTGATATTGTCCCTGCCCCCGCCGCGTTGTCCACTCCGGGACGATCAGGAACAAACCCCAGCCAATCAACAGGAGCAATATTCCCAGCGGAAAGGGCCAGACCGGGCGCACCTCCGTGGTGGTCATCACCGCCGCCGGGATCTCTTCGACCTTCTCCAGGGTGATCCCCTGGGCCTGAGCGAAGGGATCGCGCTGATAAACCCAGAATTCTCGTCCCCTCTCGTCGGCCAATTTGACAGCCGGGCCGAGCACCTCGAGGGGATAGCTCCGGGCAAGCACCAGAAGCTGCACGTTCGCCTCGCTGGCCCTGGCCCCGGGGGCGAAAACGCCCAGATGATTGGCCGTCATGTCGACGATTCGATAGATCGGTCCGTCCTCATGGAATCGAATGGCACCGCCCGCCCCGCCCACCTGCTGGCGGCCCTGCTCGTCGGCCAGAGTGGCGCGGAGGCGCGATTGTCCGGGGGCAAACCCGCTAAAGGCAAAGCGCATCCCCTCCACGTCCAGGGTCTGACCGGGTACAAACCGCCGGGGTTCGACGTCGTCCTGTCGGGGCCGAAAAAAGCGAACCTGCGCGGCTGGCTCCGGACCGAATTCGGCGGCCACCAGAGACATTCGCAGGGGCAGCATCACCTGGATGTCACGGTCGCCCTGAGCGACCGTGACGGTCTCCACCGATTCGCCGAGGGGCAAGAGCAATTCGCCCGCCGGCAGATGGCGATGAGAGGCCAGCCAAAACCCGGCCAAAACCGTCGCCCCGGCGACCATCATGATCACCGCCGACCGCCCCCACCAGGGTGAAGCTGCCGGAATATCCTCCTTGTCCAAAACGCCTTCGGGCTCACTATTGTGGTCGATACGGTTCCACCACATCGCGGCCAGAGCGCACAGCCCGACCATCAAGGCCAGCGCAAGTCCCCGCGCCGTTTCCGGCTCGGCGCGCACGTCCCACAGGTCGGCCCCGAATAAACCGGCCGGCCCCATGACGACCATGGACAGACAGAGAAGGGCCGCCAATAGCCAGGCCACTGCTCCAAACCAGCGGGTGCCCAGTAAATTGAATGCTTTTATCCACCAACGATCGGACCTGCGACGGCGGTTTCGCTCTCTCGATAAACGGCGTGGACTTGGCATGAGTTCCCTGATGGTGGTATGCCGAAAAACTACCAATTGCTGCGGTGAATCACTAATACGAGGGTCTGCCAGGTGTCAACGAATCAACCAGGAGTCATCATCGGCCTGACCGGGGGAATCGCCACCGGCAAGTCGACGGTCTCTCAATTCTTTCGCGATGCCGGGGTCCCCGTCATCGACGCCGATCAACTGGCCAGAGAGATCGTGGCTCCCGGCACACCGGCTCTGCGAGAGATCGCTGAGACCTTCGGCGATGAAGTGATCGCCGACGACGGCACCCTTGACCGAAATAAGCTCGGCGACCGAATATTCCAGGACCACCAGGCAAGGGCGACGCTCAACGCCATCACCCACCCGCGAATCGCCGAAGCGATGTTTGCTCGGGCCCGCGAAGAATTTGAGCGAAGCCATCAATGGGTGATCTACGACGCCGCCCTTCTGGTGGAGACCGGAACCCATCGCTTCCTGGATTCCCTGATCGTGGTACATTGTTCTGAGCAGACCCAGCACGAGCGCCTTCGCCGCCGCGACAATCTCGACCAGGCGCAGGCCCAACAGCGTATCGACGCCCAGATGGCGCTCGACGAAAAACTCCAGGCCGCCGATTTCGTCATCGACAACGACGGGGACCTGGAAGATACGAAGCAGCAGGTTGAACAGCTAAAGCAGCGCATCGACGACCTCATCGAAACTCACGGCACGGCCAGCCAGCCACGGGAAAACTCATGAGTGACCACAACTCGCAGGATCGCCATCGGGATATCTTGATCACCGGTTTTCCCTCTTTTGTGGCCCGAAAGCTGGTGGCCACGATCATCGAAAATGAACCGGAGGCTACCCTCCGCCTGGTGGTCCGCCCCGATTATATCGATGAAGCCGATCGCCAACTGCGCGATATGGAGGCACCCCGGGATCGTATTCATCTGCTCAGCGGCGACGTGGTGGCCCTCGACCTGGGCCTGAGCGGCCGTGAATATCTGGAGCTGGTCGCCCGGGTGACCGACATCTATCACATCGCCAGCATCTGGTTTCTGGGCGTGGAGCGCTCCGAGGCCTTCGAGGTCAACGTCGCCGGTGCCCAGAACGTCTTGGACACGGCCTACGAGATGCAGAACCTGGTGCGCCTCAATCACTTCTCCACCGCCTTCGTCGCCGGTGATCGCACGGGCGTCATCATGGAGGACGAGCTCGCTCAGGGGCAGAATTTCCGAAACGCCTACGAGGAATCAAAATTCGAGGCCGAGCGCGCTATGCGGGAGGCCATGCATCATCTGCCGATCTCCATCTTCCGTCCCAGCATCATCGTCGGCGACTCCCATACTGGCGAGATCGATCGCATGGCCGGGCCCTATTATTTGATCAACGCCATCGTCAATATGCCCTCCATTTTGCCCATTCCCCTGCCGGGCAAAGGAGATAAGCCGCTGAATCTGGTTCCCATCGACTTCGTCTGCGAGGCCATGCACCGCATCAGCCTGCGCGACGACACGGCGTCGCGCACCTTCCACCTCTGCGATCCCAATCCCCTCTCGGCACGGAGCGTCTTCGAATTGGTCGCCCAGCGGGCCGGACGGCGAGCTCCGGTGGGACTTCTGCCCTACCGCCTGACCCGGCTGGTCATGAAATTTCCCTACCTGGAGCGCTTTACCCGCAACCCCCGTCAGTTCATGGACGATTTCAACCAGCTCACCATCTATAACTCCATGAACACCCTGGAGGCCCTGGACGGCCGCAACCTCTGTCCTCCCCTCCCCTCCTACGTGGACAAGCTCATCGAATATATCCAGATCTCCGATCTCGAACTCGAGATGCCCCTGGGCGTCGAAATAATGGGATAGGCCCGCTCGACAGGCGAAGCGCTCTAGTCGAGCGTGCCTGAGTGCGTTACTCTATGGGTCGCAGAATGTTTTGGGCCTGCCACATGTTTTGTATGTATGACAGTGGCGCCAAATTCCGAGGGCTGAGGAGTTCCCGACCTGATGCAACTGGAAAATCGCCTCGAATCGATCGTCAAGAAGGTCCGCAGTTACCACCCGGACCCCAACATTCCCCAACTTCGGGATGCCTACGAGTACGCCCGGCGTATGCACGAGGGGCAAACCCGCAAAAGCGGGGAGCCCTATCTGACCCATCCCCTGGAGGTGATGGACATCATTGCCGATCTGCGCCTGGACGTGGCCAGTCTGGTGGCGGGGCTACTCCACGACACCGTGGAGGATACGGAGACCACCGTCGAGGACTTGCGCATTCGCTTTGGCGATGACGTCGCTTTTCTGGTCGACGGGGTGACCAAATTATCGAAATTCGAGTTCAATACTCGCCAGGAAGCCCAGGCCGAGAATATCCGCAAGATGATCATCGCTATGTCCCGCGATCTGCGGGTCATCCTGGTCAAGCTCGCCGACCGCCTCCACAATATGCGCACCCTCAAATATATGTCGTCCTCAGGCCAGGAGCGCAAAGCTCAGGAGACGATGGACATCTATGCTCCCCTGGCCCACCGGCTGGGGTTGCACTGGGTCAAGACCGAACTCGAAGATCTGTCGTTTCGATACCTCTTTCCCGAGGCCTATTACGAGATCGCCGAAAAGGTGGCCTCCAAAAAGAGACAGCGCCAGAGCTTTATTCGCAAGGTCATCAGCATCCTCGACGATCTGCTGCGGGAGCATAAAATCGTGGCCGAGATCTACGGCCGGCCCAAGAATTTCTGGAGCATCTATCGCAAGATGCGCCACCAGCAGATCGAATTCGAGCAGGTCTTCGACGTGTTGGCCTTTCGAATTATCGTCGACGAGCGGGCTCAATGCTATGAGGCCCTCGGGCTGGTCCACAATTTGTGGAAGCCCATTCCGGGGCGATTTAAGGACTATATCGCCATCTCCAAGCCCAACGGCTATCAATCGCTGCACACCTCCGTGATCGGTCCCTATCAGGAGCGCATCGAGATCCAGATCCGCACCCAGGCCATGCATAAGGTGGCCGAAGAGGGTATCGCCGCCCACTGGCTGTACAAAGAGGGCAAGGCCGTCCCCGATCGGGACGACGAGAAATTTGCCTGGCTCCACCGTCTGATGGAAGAGCACCAGGATCACGAAGATCCGGTGGAGTTTTTGGAATCGGTCAAGATCGACCTCTTCCACGACGAGGTCTACGTCTTTACCCCCCAGGGAGATGTCTTGAGCTTTCCCTCGGGGGCCACCACCGTCGACTTCGCCTACGCCATCCACACCGAGGTGGGCCACCACTGCTCGGGGGCCAAGGTCAACGGCAAGATGGTGCCCCTGAAAACCCAGCTACAAAACGGCGATATCGTCGAGATCTTGACCCATAAGAACCAGCGCCCCAACAAGGACTGGCTCTCCTTCGTCAAGACCGGACGGGCCCGCACCAAGATCCAGAAGACGGTGCGCACCGAACAGCGCGAGCGCAGCCGACAGTTGGGACGGGAATTGCTGGACAAAGAGCTCAAGCAATACAACACCAATATCCGCGCCTGGGAGCGCTCTGGAAAGCTCGACGAGGCGCTGGAGTTGAGCCGCTTTGGGACCCTGGAAGAAATGCTCGGCGAGATCGGCTACGGCAAAGCCCAGGCCGATATCATCGTCGACAAGATCTACGGCGACAGCGACGCCGAAGAGGCGGAGAAGAAGAAGAAAAAGGAAAGCGCCGGCAAGCTGGGCCAGATCTGGAATAAGATCGTCGACCGAGGAAGGACAGGAGTGGTCCTCGACGGCATCGAAGACGTGATGGTCACCTACGCAAAATGCTGCAATCCCGTGCCCGGCGACGATATTATCGGCTTCGTCACCCGCGGCCGCGGCCTGTCAGTCCACACCAGGGAGTGCTCACGGGTGAGCCACCTGGAAAAAGAGCGCCAGATCGACGTGCGCTGGGCCAATGATACGGAGGTGCCCGATTCGGCGCGCCGTCCGGTCAGCGTTCGCGTCTATTGCACCGACAAGCCGGGCCTATTGGCCAATATCAGCCAGTCCTTCACCAAAGCGGGGGTCAATATCAGCCAGGCCCAATGTGTGACCACCGACGATCGGCGCGCGGTCAACACCTTCGAGGTCCTCGTTCATAACCGGGACCAGTTGAAGAAGGCGATGCGAAATATCGAAAAGATCAAGGGCGTCTACAAAGTGGAGCGAGCCACCAATTGAAGTGGGCTCGACGAGGGGCTGGCCACAGATCAGGCGGCGAAAAATAAGAGGATACGGATTTGCTCTCGCGACGGATCGACCAATTTATCGACTATTTGCGCGTCGAGCGGGGATCGAGCGACGAGACGCTGCGGGCCTACCGCTCCGACCTGGGCCAATTGGCCGACTTTCTGGCCGACCACCATGACCTCCAAGATCCCGACCCCGCTGAGCTGACCCTGAGACATCTGCGGGGCTTTGTGGCCGACCGCTTCGACGACAACGGTGCCGCATCGCTGGCTCGAAAGATCTCTTCACTGCGTTCGTTTTGGAAATTCTTGTTCAAGAAGCGCCACGTCGACGCCGATCCGGCTTCCCTTCTATCGACGCCGAAGGTCAGCCAACCACTGCAGAATTTTCTGGGGGTCGACCAGATCCTCCAGCTCTTGCAGCGCCACGTGGGAGACGACGTGCTCGGCGTTCGCGATCTGGCGATCTGGGAGGTCGGCTATGGAGCCGGCCTGCGGGTCTCGGAGCTGGTGGCCCTCGATATCGGCGACGTCGACGTCGATCAGGGATGGGTGCAGACCGTGGGCAAGGGCAATAAGGAGCGCCGTGTTCCTCTTGGTAAACAGAGCGCCCGCGCCGTGGTGCGCTATATGGCGCGCCGCCACGAATTAGTCGATGGAAATACCCCGGCCGGGGCCTTATTTTTGAGCTATCGCGGCAATCGCTTAAGCGCCCGCTCCGTGCGGCGTCGGCTCAAAGAGCATCTCAAGGCCTGCGATCTCGACACATCGATCACCCCCCATGGGCTTCGCCACTCCTATGCCACCCATCTATTGGACTCCGGCGCCGACCTTCGGGGCATTCAAGAGCTTCTGGGCCATCGCAATTTATCGACCACCCAACGATATACCCATGTGTCGATTGACAGGCTCATGGAGGTTTACGATGCTGCCCATCCTCGCGCCCGCCGAGAGCGCTCTCGAAAGTCCTCACGGCGTCGAAATGCCAGCTCACTTCCCTCCGATGACCACGGGTAATCTATGACTACCATCGTCAGCGTTCGCAAAGGCAACAAGGTCGTCGTCGCCGGCGACGGCCAGGTCACCATGGGTGAAAAGGTAGTGATGAAGCATACGGCCCGCAAGGTGCGCCGCCTCTATGAGGGACGCGTCCTGTGCGGCTTTGCTGGATCGACGGCCGACGCCATCACTCTTTACGAAAAGTTGGAGGCCAGGCTCAAGGAGTTCAACGGCAACCTGACCCGGGCCGCCGTAGAGCTGGCCAAGGAGTGGCGAACGGATCGGATGTTGCGCAAATTAGAGGCCCTGCTGGTGGCCGCCGACGCCGAAAAGACGCTGCTCATCAGCGGCACCGGCGACGTCATCGAGCCCGAAGAGGGCATCATCGCCATCGGCTCCGGTGGATCTTTTGCCCTGGCCGCCGCCCGAGCCATGCTTCGCCACGCCGATCTGGACGCCGCCACCATCTGCGAGGAATCCCTGCGAATCGCCGCCGAGATCTGTGTCTTTACCAACGACTCGCTGACCATCGAAGAACTCACCACTTCATCGGCTTGATCATCGCCCCCTCCACCTGGGGGCGGCCTATTGAAACGACGGAACATCCCATGACTTACTCCCCTTCCCGATCGGACGATCGAAAAGGCGCCCAGCTGACTCCCCGCGAGATCGTGGCCGCCCTCGATCGCTATATCATCGGCCAGGAAGACGCCAAACGAGCCGTCGCCGTGGCTCTGCGAAACCGCTGGCGGCGCCGTCAACTCGACGAGGATCTGCGCGACGAGGTGATGCCTAAAAATATCATCATGATCGGGCCCACCGGGGTCGGAAAGACGGAGATCGCCCGCCGCCTGGCCAACCTGGCCCGGGCACCTTTTCTGAAGGTGGAGGCCTCCAAATTTACGGAAGTGGGCTATGTGGGCCGAGACGTGGAGAGCATGGTCCGCGACCTTCTGGAATTGGGTATCAATCTGGTTAAATCGGAGGCCGAGGAACAGGTCGAATCCCGGGCCCGCGATATCGCCGAAGATCGCATCCTGGACCAACTGGAAAGCGCCATCACCGAACGGGCTCCCCTCGACGATAGCCACAACAAGAAAAAGACCTTCGTCGTCGGCCATGACGGCGTCGTCCAACACAGCGACGACGCGCCCAAAGACAAACGCGAATTGCTGCGACAGCGGCTGCGTGCCGGCGACTTCGACGACGAATATATCGAGATCGAACTCACGGACTCCCATAACCCGGTCATCGAGGTCTTCTCCGGCCAACAGGGCATGGAGGAGATGGATCTGGGCAGCGTCTTTGGAAATATGTTCCCCAAGCGGCGCAAACGGAAGCGAGTCAAGGTCGAAGACGCCATGCGCGCCCTGGTCAAAGAAGAGGCCTCACGGCTCATCGACATGGACGAGATCACCAGGGAGGCCTTAAAGCGCACCCAACAATCGGGGATCATCTTTCTCGACGAGGTCGACAAGATCGCCGGCCGCGAGTCCAAGCAGGGCCCCGACGTCTCCCGCGAGGGCGTGCAGCGAGACCTGCTGCCCATCGTCGAGGGATCGTCGGTGACCACCAAATACGGAGTGGTCAAGACGGACCACATCTTATTTATCGCCGCCGGGGCCTTCCATCTATCGAAGCCATCGGATCTGATTCCCGAATTGCAGGGCCGGTTTCCGATCCGCGTCGAATTGCAGAGCCTGTCCAAGCACGACTTTCAGCGTATCCTCACGGAGCCGCGCAATAGCCTGACCCGCCAGTATGTGGAGCTGCTCAAGACGGAGGGAATCGAAGTCACCTTCGGCGACGATGCCATCGACACCCTGGCCGACATGGCCTTTAAGGTCAACGAAACTCTGGAGAATATCGGCGCCCGACGACTTCATACGATCATGGAAAAAGTCTTCGAATTGCTCTCCTTTGAGGCCCCCGATCGAGAGGACACCACATTCGAGGTGACCTCTGATTATGTACGTCAACGCCTGGAGGGCATCTTAGAGGACGAAGATCTGAGCCGCTATATCCTGTGAGCCCCCTTTGCCTTCGACCCGCGAAATTCGCATTGCCCCATGGCCGTTATTTTCGGCCTCTCAAGGATGATTCATGACTGCTGACCAAAATGAGTTGCTCGCCATCGGCGATCGTCGCAACAGCCCCAATTATGCCCCGGCGCCGATCGTCTTCGAACAGGGCGAAGGGGTGTGGCTCACCGATCGAAAGGGCAATCGCTATCTCGATTTTCTGGCGGGCATTGCCGTATGCTCTCTCGGTCACGCTCATCCCCGGCTGACCGAGGCTCTCCATGACCAGGTCGATCGGCTCCTCCATGTATCGAATATGTTTTATACGGCGGAGCAGATCGAATTGATGGAGGCCCTGGCACAGCGCTCCTTTGCAGACCGAATCTTCTTTTGCAATTCCGGCGCCGAAGCCAACGAGACGGCCTTTAAATTAGCCCGCCGCTATCAATCGCGAGTGGCGGAAAACCCGGACAAGACCACCATCTTGTCGATGAAGTCCTCTTTTCACGGGCGAACCCTTGCGGCGATCACCGCCACGGGCCAGCCCAAATACCACGACGGCTTTGCTCCCCTGGTGCCCGGATTCGAATACCTCCCCTTTAATGACGCCTCCGCCCTCGAGGATCGCATGGGCGACGACGTGGCCGCCGTGGTGGTCGAGCCCATTCAGGGCGAAGGCGGGGTCCGACCGGCGGATCCCGAATTTTTGAAGACCCTACGCCAACTCTGCGATGACACCGGCGCCCTTCTCATCTTTGACGAAGTCCAGACCGGTGTGGGGCGAACGGGTTCACTCTTTGCCTACCAGCACTTCGAGGTCACCCCGGATATCATGTCTCTGGCCAAAGGCCTCGGCGGCGGCGTGCCCATCGGCGCCACCTTGGCCACCGACGAGGTCTGGCAGGGATTCAAGCGGGGAAGTCACGCCTCTACCTTCGGCGGCAACCCCCTGGTCACACGGGCAGCACGAGTTGTCCTGGAGGTGATCGACGAACAGAATCTTTTGGAAAACGCTCAGCAACGAGGAGAGCAACTGCGCCGGGGATTGCGCCAGTTGGCCCAGACCTACGATGTCATCGGCGACGTACGCGGCGTGGGATTGATGGTCGGCGCCGAATGCGGGGAGAAAGCCGGTGAAATCGTCTCTCTGGCGCGCGACGAGGGGTTGCTCATCAATTCTGCCGGGGGGAATACCCTTCGCTTTGTGCCCCCCCTGGTGGTGAGTGAAGACGACGTGGAGCAGGCTCTGCGACGTCTGGAGCGGGCTCTCCAGAAGTTATAGCCCCTGGCCGATCAATTATCTTTGTCGGGGAGGCTTGAAATTTCTTCACTTTCGTAACAAAAGGTATTGTGCGGATTGCCGACCTTCCGGGTCTCAGGGCCTCCACGTCGGCATAGGAAAGGAGCGCGGCTCAACCCTTGCCTTTGCCTGCCAAGTCGCAGTATCCTCACAGGTGCAGTTCACTGCATCACACAGCTTTTGATATTCGCTTTTGTCGAGAGTTCCAGGCGTTCCGTTGGAACGTCCCCTGGCGAGGCCCGACGATGCTTCATCGATCTCGGGCAGCGCGTGAGCCGCCACCACAAGAGACGGGTTCATTCATATGGTCGACATCGATGAGAATTGGGTTCCCGAGCTGGCTCCGGGCGTCGATCTACAGTCACTCAACGCTCAGCCGACGCCGGAGGAATTTTTCGTCCTCTCTCGTATCGATGGGTCCAGCACAGTGGATTCGATTGCTAAGACCAGCGGTCTGGGAAAAGACAAAACCCTGACCTGTGTCAAAAACCTGCACGGTTACGGTCTCATCGAGTTACCCATTAGCAACGCCGAAGAGACCGAACAAGAGCAAAGCAAGTCGAAGGCCGACACCACCACCGAATCGGACAGCGACGACGACGGCGACGTTGCAGTCTCTATTAAGGGTCGGTTTCCCCTGCCCTTTTCGGACTTCGAATTCGACCAGGAACTCCTGGAGCAGTCCGTGGAGCTCGACGACGACTTCAAACGGGAGATCATCTTCGTCCACGCTCAGCTCGACTCGGTGGATCACTACCAATTGCTCGGCGTGGAGCGCGACGCTCGACGCCGCCAGTTGCGCGGTTCCTATTTTAAGATGTCAAAGCGCTACCACCCGGATCGGTTTTATCAGAAGATCCTGGGCGATTTTCAGCCCCTGATAGAGCGAATTTTCCAACGCGTGACCAAGGCCTATCAGACCCTGTCGAATCGGAATAAACGAAAAGAATACGACGCCATTCTCGCCAGGGGACGAGAAAGCCACGCCACTCCCGTGCAGGCCTCGACGCCGGCATCGCGTCGAAGCGAGCCCCGTGAGGCGATGAACGACAGCCGCAAACGGGATATGGCCTTTAAGGTGCTCATTCAACGGGGCGATAAAGCCTTCGACAACGGCCATATATCGGCAGCCCTCAAGGAATATCGCAAGGCATTGACCTTAAAGCGTGACGAGCAAGTAGCTCTGCGAATTGCCCGCTCATTACTGGATCAACCGGATCACCTGGAAGACGCTACCGCTTTTGCACGAGCGGCCCAAAAGATCTCGCCCGATTCACTGGAAGCCCTCAAATTATTGGGTGCAGTTTATGAACAAAGAGAACAGTTGGACGACGCCATCTACCATTACGAACAGGCCCTGGAGTCGGCACCGGACGACGCCGATCTAAGAGCTCGCATCGATCGCCTTCGGAGTTAACGGGGCGACCGGCGACGCAACGGGTCCGTCTTCTCCTCTGAAGAAATATTACTCCCCGCTGCGAAGCACATGCTCATTGTCAACGCACTATAGGACTGCATATGGAACGCATTATCGGCATCGACCTGGGCACCACCAACTCCTGTGTGGCCGTCGTCGAGGCGGGAAGCCCTCAGGTCATTCCAAATAAGGGCGGTTATAAGACCACCCCCAGCGCTGTGGCCATCACCGACAGCGGGCGCCGTCTGGTTGGCCAGATGGCCAAACGCCAGGCCATCACCAACGCCGAGCATACCGTCTATGCCGCCAAGCGCCTCATCGGCCGAAAGTGGGACTCCTCGGAGGTCCGTCATTGCATCGAGACCTGCCCCTACGAGATCATCCAGGGCCCCCACGACGACGCTCGGATCAAGCTGCGAGGCAAAGAATACAGCCTGCCCGAGATCTCGAGCATCATCCTTCAGGAGATGAAGATCGTCGCCGAGGACTTCCTCGGTGAAGAGCCCGAAAAAGCAGTGGTCACCGTCCCGGCCTATTTTAACGACAACCAGCGCAAGGCCACCAAAGACGCCGGCCGTATCGCCGGCCTGGACATCATCCGGATCATCAACGAGCCCACCGCCGCAGCGCTGGCCTATGGGTTCGGAAAGGATCTGGACGCCACGGTCGCTATCTACGACCTCGGTGGCGGGACCTTTGATATCTCGATCCTCGACATCCACGAAGGAGTCTTCGACGTCCTCTCCACGGCGGGCGACACCTTCCTGGGCGGCGAGGATTTCGACGCCCGGATCATCGAACATTTGGCCTTTGAATTTGCCCGAGAACACAGGGTCGACCTGCGAAACGATCAGATGGCATTGCAGCGTCTGCGAGATGCCGCCGAAAAGGCCAAGATCGAGCTATCCAGCATGGACGAGACCGAGATCAGCCTTCCCTTCATCCACAGCATGGATAATGGCGAGGCCCTCCACCTGCAGACCACGTTGAGTCGAGAAAAATTCGAAGAATTGGTCATCGACCTGGTCCAACGCACCATCAAAATCTGCCAGGCCACCCTCCAGGAGTCGGGGCTGGAAGTCGAAGATATCGACGACGTGATCCTCGTCGGTGGCATGACGCGCATGCCCCGAATCCAGCAAGATGTGGCCGATTATTTCGGAAAGCCCCCTTCCAAACAGGTCCACCCCGACGAAGCGGTGGCCCTGGGCGCTGCCGTCCAGGGAGATGCTCTGGTCGAAGGTCGAGGCGACGTGCTCTTGCTCGACGTCACCCCTCACAGCCTGGGGCTCATGGTTCACGGCGGCGGTTTCGAAGTGCTCATCGAGGCCAACTCCACTATTCCCACCAGCCACAGCCATATCTTCACCACCGTGCGCGACGGTCAGACCTCGGTCAAGATCGTCGTCCTTCAAGGCGAGAGTGAACGGGCCGAGCAAAACGAATTGCTCGGCGAATTCGTCCTCAGCGGACTGCGCCACGCCCCGGCCGGTGAAGTGGAGATTGAGGTCACCTTCGAGATCAGCGCCGACGGCATCGTCTCCGTTCACGCCACCGACATGGAGACGGGCAAAAAACAGTCGATTACCGTCACCGCCACCAGCGGTCTGACCGAGGACGAGATCGAGGCTATGATCTCCGAAAACGAGGACTACCTCGTCGAACTCAAGCGCAGCGAAGAATTGGAATCCCAGCGCGATCGCATCCGCAAGAGCATTCGCGAAGTCGAGAAATTACTCGCTAACGGCGGCGCTGATACGGACCTGGTGGCGAAGCTAAAAGACCGAGCCGCCGACGTAGTTGCCGGTGCTCGAAACTGCCTGGATTCGGGAGATGCCGACAGCCTGGCCAGCGCAGGCGAAGACCTTGAAAAACTGCTCCAGTCGGTACGTGCAGCCGTCCAGAGTATTTAAACCCGCCATTTTACTGACTTTAAGCTCCGGTCCAAACCGGTTTCGTTGCCATGAGCCAAGAGCGAGACATCGCAAAATTAACGACCTTCCTCGATTCCCTGGAATCGGCCATAGGCAATGGAAGCCCCGAAGACGTGCTGGCGTTCCTGCGTGTATTGCGCATGAACGGTCTGGACGACGATCGATCTGCCGAGCTTATCGCCGCCTTCTCCGAGGGCCCGCAGCCAGCCCATTTCAACCAACTCGAGAGTTGGATTGCCGACCACCGGCGACAACTGGAGAATGAAACCGACGGCGACAATGGAGTTGCCGGCCTCTTTGACGACTTCGACGCCTTCGGCGACGCTGATTTTATCAGTGTCGCCGACGATCTCGATGACCTCGATGACCTCGATGACCTCGATGACCTTGGTGATCTCGATGACCTTGAGGATCTCGGCGAGGGGGACGAAGCCTTCTTCGATCTGGATTCCAGTGCGGAACTGATCGACGACTTCGGTGACCTCGACGATTTCGGCGATTTTGGTAATTTTGAAGACGCCGACGAATTGGACGAACTGGACGCCCTCTACGATACGAACGGTCCAGAATCCCAGGACTCCGTCCCTCCTGTGGTAGACGCCTTCGGAGCGGACCACACCCCCGTGCCACCCCCATCGACGACGCAGCAGCGAAGCGCCGAGTCCGCTCTTCACCACGATTTCGACTCCGAGCCCGGTCCTGTGGTCAACAAGGCGGCGTCCACCTTCTCCGGCGACCGCGAAGCGACTCGACAATTTGATCCCGCCCAGCTTCGGGCGCTGAGCACGACCTCCAGTGCCGCCTCCGATAGCGATGCCAGCGTCAGCCACGGCCCGCCGCCAACCCTCAAAGCAACGGCAAATCCACTCGAGGCCCCTACTTCAGAAGGGCCCCGCCCGAACCTCGAGGTCAACGAGGAAGCCGATTTTGATTTCGCCCTGGGCTCGTCGATCTCGACTCCCTGGGAGGATTACGGGGTCAAGTCACCGGAGCATGACGCCCCAAAGGATGTCCACGACCGTCCCACCAAGCGTGAATTCAAAGCCCCCGATGGCGATGATCCAGCAAATGATTCGAACCGGTCAGACGAAGGTTCATCGCAGGATCGAATTCCGGCACCAGGCACCGCCGAGGTCGCGAATCCGGCCCGATTCGACCACCTCGACGATGCTCCGTCCGACGATGCTGGGGCCGATGACTTCGATTTTGCACCTCCCCCACTTCAATCGGAAGAACCAGAGTCGTCCAACCAGATCGATCCCGAATTTGATTTCGCTCCCCCTCCGTTGACCGGTGACGCCGAAGAGTCCCAGCCGGAGCAAAAGCAAAGTGGTTTCGAGCGAGAAGCAGCGTTGACCGGCCCAAAAGCACAAGACGACTTCGACCTCAATCTCGGGAGGGGAGAACCATCGTCGGCAGAAGCTGACAAGGAAGACGAGTTTGATTTCGACTTCGCACCCGCTCCCGAACCGGCCGCGGACCAGCAGGTCGAAGCCAAGGACGAACAGGACGACGAGTTTGATTTCGACTTCGCACCCGCCCCCGAACCGGCCGCGGACCAGCAGGTCGAAGCCAAGGACGAACAGGACGACGAGTTTGATT
>SLJM01000456.1 GCA_007135085.1 Myxococcales bacterium | reverse complement strand
TCCGCGCCGACGACCTCGTCGACCATGGCCCGACCCTGGCGCTGGTCATGGAATTCGTCGACGGTCAGTCGGTTCGCCGGCGCGTCACCGAACAGGGCCCCCTGCCCTGGGAGGAAGCCAGGCCGATCGTCGACGATATTCTGGCCGCCCTGCAACAGGCTCATCAACGGGGGATTCTCCACCGCGATCTCAACGCCGAACACGTGCTCATCGGCGACGACGGCCGGGGCCGAATCATCGGCTTTGGACTGGCCCGGGTCGACGAATTGGTGGCCCTGACCATGCATACTCAGGTGCTGGGCTCACTGGAGGCCATGGCCCCGGAGCGGGTGCTGGGCATGGATTACGACGGCCGGGCCGACCTGTATTCGGCAGGCGCCGTGGCCCATGAACTACTCCTCGGCTATCCCCCGGTGGATCCCACCATGGGGGCCGCCTTTGCGCGGGCGAACCGGGGAGACCACCACCTCCAAGATCAGTGGCCTGACGATCTTCCCGAAGATGCACAATACTTTCTAAAGCGCTCCCTCGTCGCCGATCCGGGAGCGCGCTTCGCCACGGCCGCCCAGATGCGCCGGGCCCTCGACGGCGACTACGACCCCAAATTATGGCAGGGGCTGGTGGCCAGGCAGACCAAAAACTGTCCTCAATGCGACACGGCCGTGCTCGACGGTCTGCTCAATTGTCTGGAATGCGGCTTTGAATTTCGGCGTCTCGTCCAGAACCCCGGCGGCGGCGATCTGGCCATCCAGATTATCTCTCCGCGACAGGCCTTCGAGCCCGACGTGTGGTTTGAGCGAAACCCCGAGCCCGATTATCTTCACGACGATATGGCTCGGGCATTGATGGAGCTCCTCGACGCCTACGAGGACACACGGCCCGTCGTCCACTGGAGCCCCGAATATCGCTGGCCCCCCTACATCTTGCTCACCGCTCTGGACGACGACGACGCCGAACGAATTTCATCGCTCTTGGACAGTGAAGAGATTCCTCATGACGTGCTCGAAAATGGTCGGCCTCGCACACGGCGCAAGAAGAGCTTTTTGGAGAGCGAAGATCCGGAGATAAAAGAACAGCTCATGATCAACGGCGCCGTGTTGGTGTCCATGGCCGCCTTTATCGTATTCATCATGCTCGTCGATCCGGAGGTCACCCTCTCCGGCGAACACGCCATTGGCCTGGGCTTTGTATTGGCCCTGCCCGTGGCGCTGATCCTATTGGTATTCACCGTCGTGCAACTGGCCAAGATCGAGCGCAGAACCTTCGCTGCCCTCCTCGTCGCCACCCTCACGGCTGGCGCCATCGCCGGGGTGGGTCTGGCACTTTCTATCCCCTCCGCGGTGGCAGCAGCAGCCCTGGCCGCCTTCGCTCTCGCTTTTTTCAATGCCGGATTCGGCTCCGAGGGGCTGCGTACCCGCCTTGGCACAGGCGACGACCGGCCCCAAGCCTTCGGACTTCCCCTGATGATCCCCCACCAATCGCTGGAGGCCGTAAAACTTCCGGATAACAGACTCCACGTTCCACGTCGGACCTCGCGGGTGCTCAACCGGTGTAATGACGACCATATCCGCCGCGAGATACACGAACTCATCGTCCTGGCCATCGCCGTCGCTCAGCGGCAACAGACCCCGTCGCAGGAGATCTTCACCGAGCTCATCGATGAGATTCTGAGCACGGGAGAGGAATTGGACCGGTTGACCCAACAGGTGCGCCAGGTCAGCACGGCCGAACTCTACGACCGACTGGAGACCACCGACTCCACGCCAAACAAAGCCAACGGCGGGCCCGAGGCTTCCCCCATCGAAGATCGGCGCAAACAGATATTGGAAGCCATCGAAGCTCACGATGAAGCGGTGCGCAGAATGACCCGATGCCGCACGACCCTGCAACTGGCCAGGGGCTCCCTCATCGATCTCCTCGACTGTGGGCAGGCAACATCCCAGAGAGTTATCCTCGATCTGAACCAGGACACCACCGACCCTCTGGGGGAGTTGACCATCGAATTGGAGGCCCGTCGCCAGGTCGAGGCCGACCTCGCCACCGAGGTGGCCCGATGAGCGTCGACGTCCAAGAAAAGCAGCGATACCAGATCGGCGGCGTCCTCGGCCGCGGCGGTATGGCCACCGTCTACGGTGCATATGACAACGCCGCCGAAATGGACGTCGCCCTCAAGGTGATTCATCCCCACCTGGCCGACGACGAGGGAATGGTCGAGGCCTTCACCCGCGAAGCAGCCCTGATGCAGCGTATCGACCACCCGGGGGTGCTCCAGGTTCACGGCACCACCGAGGTCGACGGCCGCCCGGCGATCGTCATGGAATTATGCGACGGCGGCGATCTGAGCCGGCGGCTGGCCCGGCAAGAATCCTTTGGCGAAGAGCAGGCCCTCCAGATCGTCATCGCCGTCCTCGACGCTCTTCAGGCCTGCCACGACATGGGCATTATTCACCGCGACATCAAACCTCATAACGTGATGTTCGACGCCGATGATCGGGTCAAACTCATCGACTTCGGTATCGGCCAGGCCGAGGAATTGATGGCCGCCGGCGACCACGGACAGGTGGGCACCGTGGAATATATGGCCCCCGAGCGGGTCGACGAGATGGCCGTCGACGGGCGCAGTGATATCTACAGCGTGGGGATCATGCTCTTTGAACTCCTCTGTGGCCACGTCCCCTATCGCGCCGACTCTGCCTCGGAGATCATCGGCATGCACCGCCGGGCCGAGGTCGCCGACCCCGGGGTCTTCGTCGAAACTATCTCCCGGCCCGTGGCACAGGCGGCGATGCGCGCCATGGCAAAACATCCCGAGGAGCGCTTCGACCGGGCTCAGGATATGATCGACGCCCTTCGTGGCCAGGGCCCATCACATCTTGCCCTGGACCACCATCCCACCTGGAAGGCCCTGAGCGAGCAATTTCAGGGCTCATCGACCATGGCCGCCCCCATCGAGCACGCTCACCGCGAGTGGGTCATCTTCGTGCCCCGTGAATCCCTGAGCCAGGAGATCGACTTCGACAGACCGATCCGGTCCGTCCTCGATGATTACGACGATTATCTCGACCCACGGTTTAAACAAGATTGGTCGGCACCTCGCGATCAGGGGCGCCAGCTCCTCGCTGCCGCCGGGTTGGCGCGAGGACTTTCACGCCCCGGGGTAGACCATCTTGTCGAGCGCCTCGACCAGTCCAATATCCCGGCCCGTATCGCCCGCCGTCCCCGTCATGAGCGCGACGAATCTGGCCTGCGCCAAAAACTGACCTCCATGACCACTCTTCGACGGGCCGTGGCCACCGCCTTCTTCCTCCCCTTCTTGGTGCTCAATATACTCGGGGTCATGGCTATCGCCGGCCAGCCCGTGGAGATGGTGGGACTTCAATCGGCGGCGTTGATCGTCGCCTCCCTGCTGGCCGGCGTCGCCGTGGGGTGGATTCGAATCAGGAATTGGTTTCCCCAGTGGTGGCTGTCGCGATTTTCCGCAGACTATGCCCTCGATTTTTGTCGTCACCGACGTGCCGAAAAAGCGGACGGCCAGATAGACGAGATCCACTTCCGGGTGTTGGACCAGATCGAATCACCGCGAATTTCTGCTTCCTACAGCAGAGCCCTCAATATGGCCCTCTATATTCGCGATCTCGTCGACCAGGGGAGCATTCGCGCCGTCCAGCCGGTCATCGATCACGTCCTGAAGTTGGGCCAACTGGTCGTCGATCTCGAGATGAACGTCGCCGCCATTCGGCCCGCGGAGTTGACCAGCCAGATCGGGCGCCTCGATCGTCAGATCGAAGGTGCACAGGATATTGAGGTCACAGAAGCCCTGATGACTCAGCGTCGGTCCCTGCGAGAGCAATTGCGCCGTCGCGACCAGGATCTGCAGCACCCCCAGACCCAGGCCCAGAACCTCCACGACATCGCCGCCGGGCTGGAATCTCTGGTCCAACGCCACCGCCGGGACAGGACTGACGACCACTGCCACATCGTCCTTGATTTCCAAACCGTCGACGCCGAGGTCAACGCCGTGCTCAGGCGAAGAGATTGACCGTCACGATGAGCACCACCAAAAAGATCAGGCTCATCGCCAGACCGGCCCGCATAAAGTCCTTGACCCGATAGCCCCCGGGGCCCATGAGCAGGGCGTTGACCTGGTGGGTGGGGAGCAAAAAGGCATTCGACGCCGCCAGGGCGACGATGAGCCCGAATTGAGCCGGGTCGGCGTCGACGCCGATGGCCACGTTGGCCGCCAGGGGGACCAGCAAGACCGTGGCCCCCACGTTGGAGATGGTCAGCGTAAAGGCCGTGGCCAATAAGGCGATCACCAATTGCATCCCCCAGGCCGGCAGATCGCCGGCGGCGGCGATGACCCCGTTGGCGATCCAGGCCGCCGTGCCCGTCTCCTCCACGGCCTGGCCCAGCGGAATCAGGGCGGCCAGCAAGAAGACCGTCTTCCACGACACCGCCCGATAGGCCTCATCGGCGGTGAGCACCTTTGAAATCAGGACGATGATCGCCCCCACCATCAGGGCCAGCGACAATTGGAGCTCCGTAAAGATCACCAGCCCCAGAGACAGGGCGAAGGCCCCCAGCGCCCACCACTGCTTGTTGGTGCGCGGCGGCTCGGCGGGATAGTCCGTCAAGATGACGAACCCCGGCTCCTGAACCAGATGCTCCAGCTTGTCCCAGGGTGAAAAGAGCACCAGCACGTCGCCGGCCTCCAACTTCTGTTGGCGAAGGCCGTCGGTGATCAGCTCCCCGTTTCGGTGGATCGCCAGCAGGGTCACCCCGTAGACCTCGCGAAGGCGAACCTGGCGCACCTTCTTACCCACCGTATCACTGCCGGGGCGCACCACCACCTCGGCCAGCCCGGCGTGTTCCTGATCGTGGAGAATGGCGAAGGGATCGCCCCCGGAGGGCTCCAGGTTGTGGGTGGAGGCAAAGCAATCGACGTCTTCACAGGTGCAGACCAGGCCAACGATGGCCCCGGCCTGGATGATATAATCGCGGTAGGGAGCCACGGTCAGGCCGTCGCCATCGTGGATGGCCACCACCAACACCCCTGGAAATTCGGCCTCCACGTCGGCCACCCGACGCCCCACCAATTGGCTGTCCTCGCCAACGTTAAAGGGGCAGATCTCGCGGTCCAGCCCGTAGATGGCGGCCACTCCCGGAAGGGAGGCGTGGGGATCGCGATCGGCGGCGATCTTTGGCAGCAGCCACTTGCCGGCCACCGCAAATAGAACAATCCCCGACAGGGTCAGGGCAATGCCAATCGGGGTGGGGGCGAATAACCCGTAGGGTTCGATCTCGATATCCAGGTTTCGCGCCGTCGACGCCAGCAGATCGTTGAGCAAGATCAACGGACCCGAGGCCACCAGGGTAATCGTTCCTCCCAAAATGGCGGCAAATCCCATGGGCATCAGCAGGCGGCTGACTGGGATCTCCGTGCGCTCCGACAGCCGCTCTGTGACCGGCAAGAATAGGGCGGCGGCACCGATATTCTGCATAAAGGCGCTGATCAGAGCCACCGCACCGGAGATCAGCGACGAGATTCGCCGCTCCGTTTCCCCGCCGACGCGCAGCAAAAATGCCGCCACCTTGCGCATCACCCCCACCCGGTCCAGGCCGGCGCCGAGGATCATGACCGCGATAATCGAGATCACCGCATTGGAGGCAAATCCGGCGAAGAGATCGTCTGCCGTGACCAGACCGGTCAATCCGACGACGACCATGATCAAGATCGCCGCCACGTCGATGCGCACCACCTCGCTCACGAACAGCCCGATGGCCCCCGCCAAAATGGCCAGGACCAACATCATTTCAAAGGTCAGCGCTTCCACGGGGTCATCCTCGGAGGTAATGGAAAAACGTTGGCTTCCACGGGGAACTTCGTCGCCCAATAGACCTCAGTGCATGGAGCGTACCAACCGGATTTCACCCCAAATGGTCCCCTTTTTCGCCTATTATGGGCCGAAATTTCCGTGTCTTGTTTCAAACCTTGTCCCATAAGCGTTTCAAAAACCCCACCCCTCGAAACAGCTATCGGTATTTGAAACAGATTTGAAACCACGGCCACCGGCGACAACCCCTGGCAGGCCCCCGGGCTCAGTCATCGAATAACAGCCGCCGAACCAACGGGGGCGAATACCCGCGATAGGTCAGGTGCCGATAGGCCCGTCCCAGCTCCTTCTCATCGAGCTGGCGAGGATCTCCAAATCGAGATTGCAGACGTTCTCTGGCGCGCTCGGTCCAGCTCTCATCTTCTCCGATCTCGTCCAACGCCCGCTCCACCGTCGCCTCGTCGATGCCGCGAGATCTCAATTTATATGAGATCTGACGGGGCCCCCAACATTTGCGTGCCAGAATCGCCCCCTGCACCGCGGCAAAGCGAGCGTCGTCGAGGTAACCCGCCTCCTCGTAGGAATTGAGGACCTCCTCGATCAACTGGTCGGGAAAGTCGCGCTTTCTCAACTTTCGAGCCAGTTCTTCGCGGCCATAATCGCGGCGCCCCAAAAAGCGCATCGCTGCCGCCTCCACCTCCTCGATGCTCGGTCCCTCGTTCTCAGGCATGGGTTCCACTATAGTCAGGGCATAAATTGATAGGAGTCCTTACCATACGCTCAGTCAGACCCTCAGCCACGGGACTGAAACTCTATGACCGATGACGAAAAACTCAAAAGAGCTCACCCCTATTTTACGATCCCCAGCCCACAGGGGTCACTCGTCATGGGCAACCTGGGCTCCTTCACAGATGATTTTTTGCCCCCCCTGGTGGAGGCCATCGAAGAATACGGCGACGTCGTCCGCTTTCGGTTTATCAAACAAAAAGCCGCCGTCTTTCGCCACCCCGACGACGTCTACCACATCTTGCTCTCCAATCACCGAAACTACCTCAAACAGACCCGGGGATACCGGGCTATGCGATACCTGATGGGCAACGGCCTGGTCACCAGCGAGGGCGATTTCTGGCTTCGCCAGCGGCGAATCGCCCAGCCCTCCTTTCACCGAAAACGGGTGCGTGACTTCGCCGCCACCATGGTCGCCGTGGCCCAAAAACGGGCTACTATCTGGGCTGAGGCGGCGGACACGAAGGAGATCGTCGACGTGGCGCCCCATATGATGGAGGTCGCCCTCGACGTGGTGGGCCGCACCCTGTTGAGCACCAACCTGGTCGAAGAGAGCAGCACCGTTTCGGAAAATCTGGAGATCGTTTTGCGCGACGTCGTCGTGCGCACCAATGCACCGATCTTCAAGCCCCTGTGGCTTCCGGGAAAGAATAATCGACGCACCCGCGACGCCATCAATACTCTGGTGGAGATGGTGGATCAGATCATCGCCCAGCGCCGTCAGTCGAGGGACAACCCTCCCGATCTTCTGACCATGCTCATGGAAGCTCGCGACGATACCGGCCAGGGCATGTCCGATGAGCAATTGCGCGACGAGGTGATGACTATCTTTTTGGCAGGCCACGAGACCACGGCCACCGCCCTGACCTGGACCTGGTATCTTCTGGCCCGACACCCTGAATACGAAAAGAAGCTCCACGACGAGCTCGACCAGGTCCTCGACGGTCGGGCTGCGACCGTAGAAGATCTCAAACACCTGGAGTGGACGCGGATGATCATCGACGAGTCGATGCGACTCTACCCTCCAGTGCCACTTGTGGCCCGCATGTCCCAGGAAGACGACGTGGTCGGCGGCTATGAAATCCCGGCCAATACCTTCGTCTTCGTCGGCCCCTACCTCACCCATCGACATCCCGACTACTGGCCGGCACCGGAAGTCTTTCGACCCGAACGCTTTCGCGACCGCCGCGCCGGCCGCCCTCGCTTCGCCTATTTTCCCTTCCTCGGCGGCCCCCGCCAGTGCATCGGCAATAACTTCGCCCTCATCGAGGCCCAGCTCATCCTGGCTACCCTGGCCAGCCGCTACCGGCTACGCCTGGTCGACGAAGAACCGGTGGGCATGGACGTGACCATCACCCTGCGCCCCGAGGGCGGGATGCCGATGAACATCGAAACACGTCGATAATCACCTCACTCCCCCTTTAACGCCTCGATGCGATCGTAGATCTGGGACCGGGGCACGTCGTACATCTCGCTGACCACGTCCTTGATCGTCCGTGAACGCAACTCTTGCTCCAGAAGCGCGCCGATCAATCGGTCAGCGTCGGCCCACTCGTCGTCCTCGTCCTCATCGGAATCGGCGGGGGCGATACAGATCACGAACTCCCCGCGGATTTCGTCGCGAGCCGCCAACTCCCGGCGCACCTCAGCGACCGCTCCGGTCAGGTATTCCTCGAAGCGCTTGGTCAACTCCCTCGCTGCACAGACCTCGCGTGCCGGTCCGCAGACCGCCTCCAGGTCCTCGAGGAGTCCCAGGATCCGCCGAGGCGACTCGTAGGCAATCACCGTCGCCGTCATCTTACCGAGCTCGCTCAGGCGCTCTCGTCGCTTTTCGGTGGTGGTGGGAAGAAAGCCCTCAAAGAAAAACCGATCCGTGGGAAGCCCGGCCCCGCTGAGCGCCACCATGGCCGCCACCGGCCCTGGCAGCGCCGTGACGGCAATGCCTCGCTTTCGGCAGGCCCGGACCAGCCGATAGCCCGGATCGGAGATGGTCGGCGTGCCAGCGTCGCTGACAAGCACCACCTCATCGCCACCTTGGACGCGCTTGACGAGAGAGTCGACCTGCTGATCTGCCGAGTGGTCGTCGTAGCGCCACAACGCGGGCTTGCCGTCGACGCGAGTGATCCCCAGATGTTCCAATAATTTTCCCGTGCGGCGCGTATCCTCACAGGCAATGACGTCCGCCCCGGCCAGCGCATCGCGCTGGCGGGGCGTCACATCATCGAGGTTTCCGATCGGTGTGGGGCAAATAATGAGCATCTGATGGGCTTATTTGCCGATCGCCAGCCCCAGATCCTCGCGGAGCCTGAAATACTCGTCGCTAATCGAGAAGAGCACGAGCTCGCGGATCTTCTCTTTGACGCCGGCCTTGCCGATGGGCACCAGGTCGCTCTTGATGCACTGGGCGGCGGTGTGAATATTGCCGCACATCAACAGTCCCATGCGAATCGAAGTATGCTCCGCAGATTTGAGCCACTGCGACAGGTTCGGGTTCTCACCCTTATCCAAAAACTTCTTCATCGCTTTTTGAGCCTGCATCAACATCGGCCCCGGAATCTCGGAGACCTGCTGGCGGGCCATCAGCCCCTGCTCACCCATATTTTGAGCCAGCCCCAGGGCGGGGTTGGTCAGGTCCATAAGCGCCATGAAGTAGAGCTTCAAAAACTCCGTGGGCTGACCGATGGAGCCCATATAGTGCTGAGGCAACATCCAGCACAGGGACTTGGCGATGGTGAACGCAAGCTCTCGATCGTCGGTCTTCTGGCGCACGTCGCCGCCGATGATGACCGCCTGGGGATCGACGTTGGCGTTTCGCATACCCATGGCCTGGTCGGCCTTGAGATAGACCTGCGGGGCGGGCAGCAGATTCATGGTCTGCGCCACGTAGGTATAGAGCTTATTGAACAGCACCGGCTCGTCGAGGTCGAGCTTGTCCTTGCGCTTGTGGACGCCCCAATCCTTGACCGACCGAAGGGAGAACACTGGCCGCAGGCCCTGGCCGAGGATGCTCATAATATAGGTAATGAGCACGTCCTGTTCGTGATGATATAGATTCTTGATCATCTCCTGATTGAACTTGCCCTGGGCCGCCGGGAGGCTCTCGCCGAGGTATTTGCGGAAGAAGGTCTCTTCCTGCTCGGAGGCACTCTGCAAGAAGGACAGGGCTCCAGCCATGCACCAGGCACGGTCGAATTCCTTGGTCTCCAGATAGCTCTTGAAGAGCTTGCGATAGCTTTCGACGCGGAACCGATCGAGCTTGATGAGCTCTCGATGCTGCTCGATGACCCCTTCGGGATGCTTGCCCGACTTCTCGTAGAGTTCGGCCAGGATGAGGCGCATCTTCTCGTCGTCCTCTTTGAGTCCGACGGCGATTTTATAGGCCTCGATGGCTGTCTCGAAGTCGCCCATCCGCGTGCGGTAGACCTCGCCGAGGTTTTGCCACAACTGGACTTTGACAAATTCCATCTTCTCGTCGTCCCGTTCGTTGACCCTGTGGAGCATCTTTCGATAGTTGCGGGCCAACTCGCGCCAGGCTTTCTGGGCGGTCAGGATACGGTCGATGGCCTCGAAGGCTTTGAGCATATTCGGCGCGTCTGCGTCGAGGGCGGAGTTGAACAACTCCACGGCCTTCATGGGATCTTCGATCTCGTCGCGATAGATGACGGCAGCGGTGTAGTAGTATTTGGCGATCCTCGAGGGATTATCCTCGTGGTCGATGATGCGCATCAAGATATCGCCCGCTTCGTGCCACTGCTTGGTCTTTGTGTACAGGTCGAGGAGTTTGCGAAGCACGCCCACGCTGTTGGGCTGAAGCTGCAACGCCTCTTCGTAGGCGGCGACCGCTTCGGTGGGCCGGTCGAGCTTGGCTCCCAGAAGATCACCGATGGCCGTCAACTTGGCGTAGCGAACCTTGGGATCTTCGGCGGTCTCGAGCAGCCAACGGGTGTAGTTGACCACGTCGTCCCAGCGCTCCATCCCCTCGGCGACTTCGATGCGGTGAGTCAGCGTCTCCTGGTGATGTTGCTCCAATTCCAGGGCTCGATCGAAGTAGTCCGCCGCCTTTCGAAGGTCGTTCAGGCGCTGACGAATCGCGCCCAGTCGGAAGTAGACGTCGACCAATTGGGTTTGCTCCAACTTGTCGTCGTGGTGGAGCTGTAGCGACTGCAAGACCTTGGAGGCCTGCTCCCACTCTTCGTTCTCGTAGAGCATGCGCCCCAGTCCCTGCAGCGTCGACAGGTCGGTGGAGTCCAGCTCGTAGGCGTATCGATATTGCTGCAACGCTCTTTCGGGCTGGGTGAGCTCGCCGTAGGCCCGGGCGAGCTGGACATGTCGCCGATGCAGCTCTTCGGGCTCGGTCTCTGGATTGGCCTTCAGCTCCTCAAGGGCCATCTCCAACAGGGGTACGGCACGCTCGAAGCGTTGCTCCCTAAGATAGACCTCGGTCAGGGGCAGAGCGGCGTTGGTCAGCCGCGGATTTTGCTCCAGAGCTTCCTCGTAATAGCGCAGGGCGTTGACCTCATCGCCGATATGCTTTTCGTAGATCTGGCCGATCTCGGCGAGCAACTCCGCCGTGGCGTCCAGATCTCGTTCGGCGTCTTCGGCCACTTTGAGCACTCGGACCAGGCTGTCCCACTGTTGCTGCATCGACAGCAGGTCGCGCACCGCGTCGAGCACTCCCCCGTGGGTCGGGTCCAGGCGAAGGGCCGACATATAGGCCTCTTCACCGGAGGCGTGATCGTGGAGCTGCCCCACCAGAAGATCTCCGAGTCGGGCGTAGATCTCGACTCGTGACTCTTCGTCGTCGAGCTGCTCCACCAACCGATCGTACGCTTCGGCGGCGCGCTCCCAATTGCTCGTCGACTCGTGAAGTTCGGCCAGCTCCGACCACAGACCGGGGTTGACCGGCTGGAGTTCGGCGGCCTTCTCGAAGGCTTCGATCGCCGCATGGGGGTCGCCCACCTCCTGGGACTGAATCTGCCCCAGCTCGGTGTAGAGCATGACCTGCTGTTCGGCGTGATCGACCAGGTCGATATGACGCTGAAGGGCGTCGACCATTTCGAACCAGCGCTCCAGATCGCGATACAGCCGCTCCAGATTCTCGATGGCCGTCACATTCGACGGATCGACCATGAGCACGTTGTTATAGGCTTCCACGGCCCGGTCCAGATCTTGGAAATTATATTCGAAGACCGAGGCCATTTTGCCATAGATCAGCACCTGCTCGTCGGGTTCGTGGGTCAGGGCCAGTTGCTGCTCGTAGACGTCGACCAATTCGTGCCACTGCTCGGACTGCTGGTACAGACGCTCCAGGGCCTCCAGCGAGGCCTGATGGGACTGGTCCACTGCCAGCACGTCGCGGTAGGCGGCGATGGCCTGCTCCACGTCCTGCAAACGCTCTTCCCAGATCAGGGCGGCGCGACTCTTGATCTCGACGATGAGATCCGGGTCGTAAGTCGACTCTGCCTTCTGAGCGAGAATATCGACCAACTCCTGCCACAGCTCGAAGGCCTCGAAGACCCGCTCCAGGCTCTCCATGGCCAGAATGTCGGAGGGGTCGATGGCCAGAATCTCGCGATAAGAGCTGACCGCCGCATCGACGTCGGTCATCTGCATCTCGAAGAGTTCGCCCAGCTTTCGCCACAATTCGATCTGCTCGTCCGGATCGTTGGACAGTTCCACCCGGGTCTGGAGCACCTGAGCCAATTCGGGCCAGGCCGCCAGATCCTGATAGAGCTTCTCCAGAGTCTGGAGAACCTTGGGGTTGTCGGGCTCGATCATCTTCGCCATCTGCAGATGGTAGACGGCGTCGTCGGGCTGATTGAGCTCTTCGGCCAGCCACTTACCCAGGCGCTGGTGAAGGTCGGCGGCCTCGGGGGTCTCGCCAAGGTCGTTGACCACCTCCTGGAAGTGAGCCACTGCCTCGCCCCACATCTGAGTCTGACGAGCCAATCGCTCCATCTCGCCAAACAGCCCCTCGTCGCCCAGGGTATCGACGCTGACCGCCGACAGGAGCACGACGAAGGCGTTCTCCGGCTGCATCAGGTTTTCTTCAAAGAGCCGGGCGGCGTTCTTCATGATCTCGACGCGCTCGAAGACGTCGTCCACGATATCGGCGCGGTCCAGATAAAGCCCGGCCAATTCGCCGTAGGCTTCTTCGGTGCCCTGCTCTTTATAGATGGTCTCCAAAGACTGGCTGGCCGTCATATTGACGGGATCGATCTCGAGGATCGACTGGTAGTAGCGAATCGCCTCGGTGGGCTCGAAGAGCTTGGCTTCCCATATATCGGCCACCCGTCCGAGCAGCTCGATGCGCCGCTCGTCGTCCTCTGCACGATCGGCTTTGACCTCCAGGATATGGGCCGCTTCTTCCCACTTGCTCTCCTGCAGGAAGAGCCGCTCCAATTCGTCGAGAGCCCCTTCGTGGGTCGGATCGAGGGCCAGCACGTTTTGCCAGGCTTCGATGGCCGCCATGGGGTCCATGAGCATCTCGCCCTGGACTCGTCCCAGCTCTTCCCACAGGGAAAGTTTGCGCTCCTGGGCCACTTCCTCATGAGCGATCAGGCGCTGGAGGATATCTGCCAGTTGCTGATAGTCGGCCTGACGAGTGGTCAACTCCTTGAGCGCCTCCAGGGCGTCCAGGTGGACCGGGTTCAATTCCAGAACGGCCAGCCAGGCATCCTGAGCCTGCACCTCGTCGTGGAGGTAGTGGCCGTAGATGGCACCCAGCGATTCGAAGAGTCCGAGCCGCTCGTCCGGGTCGTTGGTCAACTCCACCTCGCGGCGAATCACGTTGACCAGATCGTCCCAGCGCTCGTCGTCCAGATAGAGGCGTCGCAGCTCACCGAGAGCGTTGCGATCATCGGGGCGCACTTCCGTGACTCGACGCCACAGATCGATGGCGTCTTCTTTGCGCTCCAGCATCTGTTCGGCCAGCTGGGCCATCCGCGAGAACAGATCGGCCTGTTCGTCCGGGTCGTGGGTCAGTTGGCTTCGACGTTCCAAGACGTCGAAGAGGGGATCCCAGGATTGGAGCGCCGTATGGATCTGCTCCAGATGCCCAAGGGCCGCCTCGTGATCGGGCTGAATGGTCAGCATCTGCTCGTAGGTGTCGACGGCCTGCTCGAAATCACCGAGCTGGTCCTGGAAGACCTGGGCGAGCCGGTAGTTGAGCTCCACGATGTCGAATTCGTCGTAGGTCGCCTCGATGCGGCGCTGCAGGATGCCTGCCAATTCCTCCCACCGTGCCTGCCCCTGGTAGATTCGGTCCAGCGCATGCAGGGACTCTTCGTGAACGGCATCGATCTCGAGGACTTGCAGATAAGCAGCCTCGGCGTCGTCGTAGGCCTCCAATTTATCGTCGAGCACCCGCGCCAGGCGAAGCCACAACCCGAGCCGGGACTCGTCGGTATTTTGCTCGCTCTCCAGAGCATCCACGTAGATTTCGGCCGCCGTGCCCCACTCCATGATCGTCTCGGAGAGGCGCTCGATTTCAGCCAGGACCTGTTCGTCGTCGGGCCGCTCCTTGAGGGCGGCGCCATAGGCCTGAAGGGCGCGCTCCACATCCTGGAGTTCGTCCAGATAAATTCGCCCTACCTGCATCAACAGATCGAAGCGCTGGAAGGGATCGTCGAGCATCTCCAGACGCTGCAGATAGATCTCGACCAATTTTTCGTGCTGGCCGCGCTCCAGATAGAAGGGCTCCAGGATATCGGCGATGCGCTCCACGGCGCGGCCTTCCATGAACATCTGCTCCAGACATTCGATGGCCTGCGGATTCTCCGGCTCTTCCAGGAGCACTTCCTGATAGGTCGAGATCGCCGATCCGGCGTCGTCGAGGGCCGACTGGAAGAGCATCCCCAGTCGAAGCCGCAGCTCCAGAGCCTCGACGGGCTCGTCGCTGTTGTAGATGCGCGATTTCAAAATCTCGGCCAGCTCTTCCCACTGCCCTTCGCGCTGATAGAGCCTGTCCAGTGCCAGGATGGCCGTCTCGTCGGCGGGCTCCATCTCCAGAACTTTCTGGAAGCGCTCGATGGCCTGCTGAGCCTCGTCGAGCTCCTCTTCGAAGATGCGGGCCATGCGAAGCTGCAGTCCCGACACGATTTGGAAATCCGTAATATCCGCCAGCCGTGCGTCGATCTGCTCGATGAGCACTTCCCAGCCGTCCAATTGGGCGGCCAGTCGCTCCAGGGTGTCCAGAATTTCCTCTCGCCCTGGATCGACCTCCATGGCCTCCACGTAGGAGGCAAAGGCATCGGCCGGATCTTGGAGCTGATTCTCCTGAATCTGACCGACCTCTTTGTAGAGATCGATCTTGCGCTCCACGTCATGGGCCGCGGCGATGAGCAGGCGATGAATGCGTACCAACTCCTCCCACTGACCTTTGGCCTGATAGAGGGGCTGGAGGACCTGAGCGGCCTCCACTTCGTTTTCGCCGCGCTCAACCATTCCCTCCAGGGCTTCGATGGAGGGATGATAATCGGGGTTGGCGGCCAGCACTTCCTGGAAGACCTCCACGGCGCGAAGGCCGTCGTTGAGGTGCACCTCCCAGAGGCGGCCCACCCGGTGCTTGAGCCTTTCGATCTGTTCCGGGTCCTGGGCCAATTCGAGCTGGCGCTCCGAAATCTCGAGCAATTCGTGCCACTGCTCGGTCAGCTCGAAGAGTTCATCGAGCTTCTCCAGCGCTCCCGCTTCCCCGTCGTCCAGATCGAGAATTCGCCGGTAGGTATCAATGGCGTCCTGAGGCTGCTGCAGATGCTCCTGATAGATGGCGCCCATGACGTAGAGCAGATCTTTTCGGCTCTCGTCGGCCTCTGCCAGATCGAGCTTTCTTCCATAGACATCGAGCAAGTCGTGCCAACGCTCGAGTTCGGTGTACAGCACCTCGAGACGATCGATGGAATGGGCGTCGGCCTCGTCGATGGCCAGCGCCCGGTTGTAGATCTCGATGGCCTCCTGAGGGCTGGTCAGGATGTCCTCATAGAGCGTACCCGCCTGGTGGAATAGATCTTTTCGCTCCTCCAGATCTTCGACCAGCTCCGCCTTGGTGACCAAAATATCGACCAGCTCCGCCCACTGTTGGGTCTGCCGGTAGATCTCCTCCAATTCCTGGACGGTCTCCAGATCTGCGGGGAATAGCTCGAGCACCGCGTGGAGCCGGTCCGTGGCCATCGCCAATTCTTCGAGGGGATCGATATATAGAGTCGCCGCCCGACGAAGCATATCGCGCTGCACCGCCGGATCAGTCTGCTCGGCGACCTCCGTCTCGAAGACCTCGACCAGCTCGGCGTAGCCGTCGGCCTCATTGGCCAACCGATATAGGTGCTCCAGAGTACTCTCGTTGCTCACGCCATCGCGGAGGGCGCGGGCGTAGGTCATAAACGCCGAGGCCAGGTCGCTGCGCTCATCTTCGTGGAGGGCGGCGATACGGTGGAGCAATTCGACCCGCTCGTCGGGATCGACACTCTCGTCGACCTGCACTTCCAGCGCTGCCACCAGCTTCTCGGCGTCGCCGCGCTCCACATACAGGGGCTCCAAAATACGGCTGACCCGATCGCGGGGTCCGCCGTCGCGGGCCATCAATTCCTCCATGGCACGGTTGGCCCCCGGGTTATCGGGCTCCTCGTTGAGAACCTCTTCGTAGAGATCGACGGCCCGGCTGGCGTCGCCCAGATGGGCCTCCAATACGGTGGCCAATCGATTCTTGATCAGATGGCGCTGCGACTCGTCGACCAGCTCCAATTCAATTTCCAGGTCCGCGGCCAGCTCATGCCACATTCCCTCGTATTCGTAGATTCGATCCAGGTTGGCGTAGGCCCGCAGATTCTCCGGATCTTCTTCCAGCACTTCCTGGAAGATGGCGATGGCCTGCTGGGGATCTTCGAGAAATTCTTCCCAGATCTTGGCCTTTCGGAACTTGAGATCTTCGATCTGGCGCTCGTCGTCGACCAGGGCGATCTTGCGATCCACCACATCGAGAAGGTCTTGCCATGCCTCGGTGGCGATGAACAACTCTTCCAGATCGTCGAGAGCTCGCATCTCTTCGGGACGAAGTGCATAGACCTCTTCCAGATAACGCTGGGCTTCGTCGTAGGCTTCGCGGAATTGTCCGTTCGCCGCCGCCAGGGTGTAGAAATACTCCACCCGCAGATCTTCGTCTTCGATGGCTGGCAGGACTTCTTCGTAGAGTTCGACGAATTGATCCCACAGATCCAATTCATGAGCCACCCGGTAGAGCTGCTCCCGGCCGGCCTCGTCCGCCGGATCGGTGGCGATGATCTTACCGTAGCTGTGGAAGGCTCGCTCCCCGTCACCGATCTCCTCGACGAGAATGTCGCCGACGCGACGATGGAGTTCGCGCTGGGCCTCTTCCGCTTCTGCCCCGTCGGCCTGAATATTGAGGGTGTCTACCAGTGACTCCCAGCGACCGTGGACCTCATAGACGGGCTCCAGAATCTGGGCCACCGACAGCTTGAACAGGCTGTCTTCCAACAGGGGCTCGATGAGCTGACGGGCCTCCTCATGACCGGGACGCCAGGCCAGAGCTCGACCCACTACCTGAATAGCATCTTCCACCTCACCGAGGTGCTCGATGCACACCGTACCCAACTCATAGCGAAGAGCCGTCAGGGCCTCGATCTCCTCTTCTCTATAATAAGCCGGTGCGTCGAGATCGACGTCATCCAGGCTCTCCGGACCAGCTTCTTCTTCGACAACCGCCTGGTCTACGTCGGCTTCTTCGACATCGCTGACCTCGGCGAGCTCCTCCGCCGCCGCCTCTTCGGCCTCGACGTCGCTTTCTTCATGGAGGTCGGCGAGCACGTCGTCGAGCTGCTCGTCCTCATCGGGGGTGACGTCACCGAACATCGACGGCTCTGCCACGTCGGTGGCGTCGCCCATAATCGCCATCGCATCGACGAGCTGGTGATTTGCTTCCCGCGCCTGGCGGCGCTCTTTGGTGCGGGCCCGCCGCTCCAAGAGGTCGATCTCTTGACGGATCACCTCCGCCAGATCGGCGTAGTCCCCTTCTTCACGGTACAGGCGGTGCAGCTGAGCCAGGGTCTTTTCATTTCGCCCATCGAGCTCGAGGGCCTCGTTGTATCGAGCGATCGCTGTGGCTACGTCCTGGGCTTCCACCTCGGCGATATCGGCCATTCCCTGGAGAATTCCCACCCGGGCATCGATGTCTTCTTCGAGCTCCAGCCGATGGCGATAGACCTTCATCAACTCGTCCCAGCGCTCGCTGCGACGGTAGATCCCCTCCATAGCGGCCAGGGCCTGGAGGTTCTCCTCTTCCACTTCCAGCACGGCCTCGAATTGCTCGAGCGCCGCATCCAGGTCCTCCACCTCTTCAGAGAGCACGCGTCCCAGAAGCAGACGAAGTTGGAGTTCTTCTTCCGATTCAAGACCGGCTTCCAGAGTCTGCCGGTAATGGCCCACCAATTCCTGCCAGGCGCCGTCGGCCTGGCCGGCTGCGGCCTCCATCTCCTCGACGATATCGAATTCGGTGGGCACCTCGCGGTAGGCGCTGGCGAAGCGCTGGAATGCCTGAGCCCAATCCTCGAACTGATCGCGATGGAGGCGACCCAACTTCAATTGGTAGGACTTTCGCTCCTGTGCCTCTTCCAGGTGAGAAAGCACAATCTCGAGCGATTCCTTGAGCCGCGGATAATCCTCGGCCTCCAGGTAGATGGGCTCCAATTGCTGCGCCGCTGCCTGGTTGCGGGGATCGACCTCGAGCACTCGCTCCAACTCCCGTTCGGCGCGTGACGTATCACCCAATTCTTCGCGCCAGATTCGAGCCGATCGGAGCAGCAATTCGAGCTGCACCGCTTCATCGTCGGCCCGGCCGGTCAGGGTGCCCAGAATTCGCACCAGGTCGGAATAGGCATCGGAATCGGCGTAGAATTGCTCGAGTTCGTCCCACAATTGGTTGTCGATATAGAGCCGTTCCAGAGCCTTTCTAGCCTTCAGATCATCGGGCGCCAATTCCAGCGCGCCCCGCCAGGCCTCGATAGCTTTTTCGCTCTCCTCGAGGCGATCCGAATAGAGCATGCCCAACTTCTGGTAGAGCTTCATCCGCTCGTCGGGATCTTCGTTGAGCGGAATCTTCTGCTCCATGATCTCGGCGAGTGCGTCGTAATCGCGCTTCTTCTCGTAGAGCTTCTCCAGCGCATCCAATGCTTCCGGATCTTCCGGCGCCACTTCGCGCACCTCGAGCCACAACTCGCTGGCCACGTCGGGGTTGCGCAGCCTGTCCGTTGCCAGCTCGGCCACTTCTTTTAGGCCCGCCGCTTTTTCTTCGTCGGTCTCAAAGGTCTCGATCTCGCGCTTATGCACGTCGATGAGGCTCTCCCAGTCGCGGCGTTTTTCGTACATCTCCTTGAGAAATCCGATGGCCTCCATATTGAAGGGCTCGATCTCCAGGACCTGCTCGTAGGCCTTGATGGCCTCGGCCTGGTTGCGAAACTTATCGAGGAAGATTCGCGCTACTTCCCCGTAGATCTCGACCCGTTCGGCGTCGGTGCTGACCAGCTCTGCTTTGGTCTGCAACATAGAGATCAGATCGGAGGACATATTGAGCTCGTCATACAACTCCACGAGCTCGTCGATGGCGTCCAGATTGTCCGGGGCCAGCTCCAATATCTCTTTGTAGATATTGATGGCCATCCGGTCGTTATTCATCTCCTGTCGATAGACCCGAATGACCTCATGGAGGGTGTCCACTCGATCTTCGACGCGGTCCTCGCCCAACTCTTCGGCCTCCTTTTTGAGGAGGTCCACATACATGGGCCACTTCTCATCCTGACGATAGAGCATCTTGAGACGGCCCTGGACGCGTTCGTCTTCGACCTGGCGATCCAGGCGCCGAAGTGCATCGATCTCTTTTTTGGCGTCGTCGATCGCCGCCGCCAGATCGGCCATCTGCAGATAGACAGTCAGCGCCTTTTCATCTTCCTCGAGATGATCGTGATCTTTTTCCAGGGCCCGCTGGAATTTGCGCCAATTGTCCTGGGCCTCCGCCAGATTGCTCAACGTCTGCTGGACTGACTCCAGGCCCGCCGATTCGGCCAGCTCTGCGGCGCCGTCGGTATTGCTCTTTTTGAATAGCTCGATGCGGGCCTGAAGTTCGGACTCGCCCGCTTCGCCGACCATTCCGGCCACGTCGTTCCAGATCTGAGCGTCCAAAAAGAGGAAGTGAGTGCGATCATAAAATTCGGCACCCACCCCTTCTTCGACGGCTCTGCTCCACAACTCGACGGCCAACGAGGGGTCGTCGTCATGTCGCGAATAGGTCTGAGCGGCCCAGACCAGGGAGTCCAGATCGCTCTGAGCGGCGAGCTCGCCAAAGCGATCTCGCCAGGTTCGACGCGGCGCCGGTGCCTCTTCTGCTTCGTCGGCTTCGTCGACTTCTTCAAACTCCTCTACTTCGTCGACCTCTTCTGCTTCGTCGACTTCTTCAAACTCTTCTACTTCGTCGACCTCTTCTGCTTCGTCGACCTCTTCTGCTTCGTCGGCTTCGTCGACTTCTTCAAACTCTTCTACTTCGTCGACTTCTTCAAACTCCTCTACTTCGTCGACCTCTTCTGCTTCGTCGGCTTCGTCGACTTCTTCAAACTCTTCTACTTCGTCGACCTCTTCTACTTCTTCAGCCTCGTCGACTTCCTCAACCTCTTCTACTTCCTCAAATTCATCTACTTCGTCGAACTCATCGCCCTCATCGACGGGTACTTCCGGCAACTCTTCGGGTGCTTCGGCTGCAACTTCTTCTTCGTCGACCACCATTTCGGCGTCGAGCTCCATCGTTCCCGGCTCGTCCGCTTCGACTTGCGCCTCTTCTTCTACTTCCCCTGCCTCTTGCGACGCATCGCCCTCCCCTTCGGGCAATTCCACGTCATAGCCCAACTCCCGAAGGATATGGATGACCCGCTCGTTCTCCGGATCTTGCTCGTAGGCATAGGCGAAGCACTGCTCGGCCTCCTCGAAAGCATCGAGGTGCTCCAGGTAGATCTCACCCACCATAACCGAGAGTTGGGCCTGTCGTTTGACATCGTCCGTAAACTCGATTTCCTCGACGAGAAGCTCCGCCACCCGATCCCAGGCCGATTGCTTGCGTGCCAGAACCCGGCGCGAACGACGAGCTGCCGCATTCTCAGGATCCAGGTCCAGAGCGTATTGGTAGGCCGTATCGGCCTGCTCGAGATCGCCGAAAAAGTCCTCCAGGATGCAGCCCATTCGCTGATAGAGCCGGCTCTGGTAGGCACCGTCGTCGTCGAACTCCAGGGCCTGACCGAAGAACTCCTGGAGCTGGCCGTCGTCCTGATGAATGGCGAAGTTGAAGAGGTGAGCTTCCACGCTGACCAGCGTTTCCTCTCCGACCTCTAAACATTCCGCCAGAAGTTGTTGCCCCTTCTCGACGTCGTTGAGGCCCGTACTGGCCATGCGCGCCGCTTCCAGATAGAGCCTGGCCGACGCATCTTCAGAGGCGACCTCGGGGGCCCGCTCCTCGAAGAGAGTGATCAGATCAGCGACCCCAGCCTCACCATTATTAAAGGCTTCCTCCAACCAACCGACAGGTGCCAGGTCGTAGGGGTTGGATTCCAGCTGGGCGACGTATTCCTTGACCTTATTTTCGCGATCCATGAGGTCTCTTAGTGATTCCTGGAGGGGAGGTTGGGGGGCCAGAAATTCTTGCGGCATTCCCGAAGGAGCTAGGCCGCGTAAGTCATTGAGGGGGCCGCCGTCTTTCGACTGCATCCTCTGGGTTGATGACACCCGAAGCGGTGGGGCTTCGTGGCTTCGTCATTTCGTCGTTATGCATTACAACATTCGGGAAAACGTTCACCGCTCTATACCATAGAAAAGTCGAGACAGGCAACGTGCCCACAGGGATGAAAAGCCTCAAAAACAGGAAAACTGCTTTTCCTTTGTCATGAGCTATTCTTCAGCACGGGCTTTGTCTTCTTTGAGTTGTTCCAGCAGGGCCCGGGCGGCCTCGAGGCGGGGCCCGGTCATTCCTATTCCACCGCCGGTGGTCAGCGATTCCAACTGTTCGACCGCCGCATCGAGCTGACCGGCACCGTTAAAGGCAACGGCGATATTATAATTGGCTGGTCCGTGGCGAGGATCGCGCTCCAGCGTGGCCTCGAAGGCCTCAATGGCTTCGTCGTAGCGTTCCAATTCCATCAAAGCCACCCCATAACCGTGGTGAAGTCGCGGGGAATCGGGGTTGTTGCGCACACCATTTTCGTAGACCCGAGCGGCGTGATCGTAGAGGCGAAAGCGAAGATAGAGGTCGCCCAGGGCATGGTAGTGCTCTCCACCAATATCCTCTTCATCCATTCGCAGCCGTGGGCTGATCTCGATGGCCCGCATATAAGAGTCGACGGCTTCCACGAATTTACCGTCTGCGTTCTGGGCAAGCCCTTTCTCGAACCAGGCGCGCGCGAAATCGGGTTTATGCGAAATGGCGCGCTCGAAATAGGTGATCGCCTCCCCATAGTTTTCCTGGGCCGACAGAACGGAGCCGAGCCGATAGGCAAATTGGGGATTCTCCGGTTCGTGATCCAACGCTCGCCGGAAGGACCGCGCTGCATCGTCAAGGCGGCCCAATCGCTGGTGATAGAGTTGCCCCACCGTAAAGGAGGCCTCCGTAAAAGTCGGATCCTGCTCCAGCGCCTGTTCCATCAGACGCGCCGCGTCCCCCGTATTGCCCTCGTTAAAGGCGGACATGCCTTGATTATAGAGGCGCACCGCCTCGGCCCGATCCGGATCGCACCCCAGAAGAGCCAAAAAGGCCATCGCCGCAATGGCGAGCAGAGTTACCGTTTGCTTTCCTCTCGCCACTTTCCGCCGACTTACGTGCATGCCGTCCGCTCCCGTTGTGCTCCTCAGGTGGGCCAATTGGCTCCACACACGAGGAAGTCCGGTCATTTCCGCGCTCCTGATCGGTATGCATGATAACCCTGCCGGGCGTCGGCTGGCAACCGCTATGGAGGGCAAATAGGCGCTGTAGATGCAACGAATGGTTACGGCCCTGACGGGGCCACTGGCAAGAAAAGAAAACGCCCGAGACCACAGGGCCTCGGACGTTGTTCATTCTTGCCTTCCGATCAGGACCTTCCGATCAGGAGCTGAAGTTAAACGGGTAGTTCACACGGACGATACCGCCACCATCGGGTTCGGGAAAGGACCAGCGACGGATTCGTCGGGTCATGCATCGACCCACTTCATGATTGTCCATCGTCGACTCTTCCACCCTGGCGCTGACCACGTCGCCGGAGCCGGAGATGACGAATTGCATGATCACACGCCCCTGAAGATCGGGGTTGCGTTGGAGCTCGCGCTCATAGCAATTTCTAATCTCTCGACGGTGCTGACGCACGACGCGCTGAATGATCTCCCGATCGAGAGCCCCTGTGGTCTCGGGCTGGCCGAGAATGGGTCCGGGCTCACTCGTGGGTTGGTGTCCGATATCAATATTTGGCGCCCGATCTCCACCGTCTCCCGGAATTTCCGTCCCAACCTGGCCGATATTCTCACCCTGACCAAATCCATCGGGCCTTGCAGAACCCTCAAATACCCCGTGGTGTCCCCCGGGCAAATGCTCGCCCTCCAGAGCAACGAGATCTCCATATAGATCTTGGCAGCAATCGGTGGAAAGCAGTGAATTATCCAACGCCGCGAACACGCCGTGCTGCTCAGCTACTTCCCGATCGCGGTCCTCGGCAAGATCTGTTTCCGAGAGCTCGTCCACATCATCTGCCGCTTCCACTTCCTTGTCGGCGTCGGTAGCCGACGTTCGCTCGGTCAGCGACTCCTCCTCTAGCCATTCGGGAATTTCCTCTTCCGGTTCCTCTTCATCTTCCGGCGTGGTGGCCAGATCGACAAAGCGATCATGGGCGTTGAAGTCGCGCAACTCCAACCCGCCGTAATCTGCTGGCAGCATCAAGATCGCCAACATAAATGCCAGGTGAAGGGCAAAGCTGACGGCCAAAAAGGTCAGGGGCGCGCGCTCTACGGCGAAGGCGCCGCCGGCATAGGCAGGACAGCTCGTAAAGTGAAGAAGGAAGGTATTGCGCCCAAAATCGAGGCGTACGCTCATGGCCCGCGTCAGAGGCAGGGTATACGCATTTTCGGCCTCCTCGCTCGGCGAGGCCATACCGCGGGCGATGGCCTGTTCCAACGACAAGCGCTGACCGGCGACCTGGATGGTCCCCGTCATCTGGGGGGTGAAGTTTAACCAATAGCCTCGGTCTTCATCGTAGCTGACCAGCTTAAACCGCGGCGTGTCGAACACCGTATTGTCCAACACGTAGTCATTGGCCTGATCACCGCCGACGAGGATAGTTCGCGGCTTTTTGTAATTCTGGACGTCCAGAACTCGATCGCTCCACAGATAGGCGACCTCGAGGATCGAGCCTGGCTTATCTGCTCTGAAGAATCGCTGCGTATAGACCTCCGTATCGGACTTGAGATCGTCATTACCTCCATTCTTGGGAATCGTGGGAATCCACTCGCCCTGCGGATCATAGAATCCGTGGGCGACGATCCACTCCCCCTGGTCGTCGTAATAGCCGTAGCCGTAGTGATAGACCCCGGCGTCATCGTAATAGCCGGGGATATAGTTTCCGACGTCGTCGTAATAGCCCTGCAGTGTATAGGGCTCGACAAACGATCCGTCTTCCAACTCCACCTTCAATACTTTTTTATCAGCCATTGCACCCATCCCGGTCGAGGTCCCCACATTAGGCGGGCACCACCTCGAGGAAGACCCAGAGGTGCCGCACGCATTCGAAACAAATCGAATCGCGAGCAGCTCCGACCGGGGCGCGGCTCAATCTTCAACTCCAGAACGAATCAGGAGCTGAAGTTAAACGGATAGTTCACGCGGACGATGCCGCCACCGTCGGGTTCGGGGAAGGACCAGCGACGGATGCGCTGGGCCATACACTGCTCGACTTCACTATTATTCATAGTCGTCTCTTCGACGCGGGCGCTGACGACGGCACCGGTGCCGGAGATAACCCACTGCATGACGATACGCCCCTGGAGGTCGGGGTTGCGCTGTAGTTGACGCTCGTAGCAGTTTCGAATCTCGCGGCGATGCTGTCGGACCACACGTTGGATGATCTCTCGGTCCAGGGCACCCTGAGTGACCGGGGCCTCCAAAACCAGCTCCGGCTCCAATGCCTGGTGATCACCCAGATCAGCCGATACGGGAGCTGTTCCCGTTCCGCCGGGACGCCCCGTGGCTACTCGACCCACGCCGGCCTCGCCGCCCGTACCGTGACGGGCGCCGGCGGCCATCTCGAGTCCACCCAGGGCACCGACGGCATCGGAGTCGCTGTCCAGAGCCTGCAGGGCGCCGAAGGCCTCCTGGCCGATATCGGTGGGCATGACCATATTATCGAGGGCGGCGATGGCGCCGTGTTGTTCGGCCACTGCCCGGTCTCGAGCTTCCTGCAGATCTTGATCGGTGACCTCTTCGGTCTCGTCGATCTCCACGTCGTCATCGGGTACCGGCGCATCGGCGGCGTCGTCTGACTGCTCATCCATCCATTCCGGAATCTCTTCTTCTTCCTCTTCCTCTTCTTCCGGCGGCGAGGCCAGCTCCACGAAGCGATCGTGGGCAGCGAAATCATGGAGATTTAACCCCCCGTAGCCGGCGGGCAACATGAAGACGAGCATCATAAACGCCAGGTGTAGAACCAGGCTGATTGCCAAAAAGGTCATGGCCGCCCGATCAAATGCCAGCGCTCCCCCTGCCAACGCGGGAAGGCGAGAGAAGTGAATCAAAAAGGTATTGCGCCCAAAATCGAGGCGTACGCTCATGCCCCTTGCCAGGGGAATGGTATAGGCATTGGGGACGTCGTGGCTCTGAGTAGCAAAGCCCTGCTCGATCGCCTCGTCCAGCGACATCTGTTGACCGTCACGCTGGATCGTGCCGGACATCTGAGCAGCAAAATTCAGGCGATAGCCCTGTCCTTCGTTGTAGACCACCAGGGGAAATTGGGGGTTGCTAAAGACCGGATCCTCTAAGACGTAGTCATTTTCCTCATTGCCACCGATAACCAGCGTTCTCGGTGTCTTGAGGCTCTGCACGTCGACGACGCGGTCGCTCCACAGATAGGCGACCTCCAGGATGGTGCCCGTCTCCTCGGTCCGAAAGAAATTCTCCGTATAGACTTCCGTATCCGAGCGCTGCGGTCCCTCGGGCTCCCCCGTGGGAATCCACTCCCCTTCGGGGTCGTAGAACCCGTGGGCCACCTGCCAGGCGCCATCGTCATCGTAATAGCCGTAGCCGTAGTGGTAGGCCCCTTCTTCGTCGTAATAGCCCGGGATATAATTGCCGGCGTCGTCGTAATAGCCCTCCAGGGTATAGGGCTCGACCACTGAACCGTCTTCCAGGCGGATATGTCCTTCAGGTACGGGGCCGTCAGTGGTCGCCTGGCTGGCGGCGGCGGCCTGAGCGGCTGCCCGCTCGGCGGGATCAATTATCCCCAGGCGCACGGTGGTGCCCCCAAAGCGCACTTCGTCGCCGTCACCGACGGCCTGCTTCGAGACTTTCTGACCGTTGACGTAGGTCCCGGAGGCGCTGCCCAGGTCGATGACCAGGTAGGTGCCGTCGCCCTGACTTTCCAGCACAGCGTGGATGCGCGAGACTTTTGGATCGTCTAAGTGAAGCTGCGACGAGCTGAGCTTGCCGACTTTGATCTTGTCGTCGGACAACTCCAAGGTCTCGACGACCTCGTCACCGTCGAGAATTTCTACCTGTAATATCAAGTTATCACTCATCGCATCCTACCCTGTCGCAGTCACGACTTTCCAAGTCGACGCCCTCGCCGACTCACCAGAAATTGTCGCCTCTTCAGACCTCAGAGGGTCTCGACGCTCTCGAGCATCTCCGGGATGAAATCTTCCCGAATATTGATCAAGCTCGAGCGCCGATCGCCTTGGTCGCCGGTGATCCGCTCATCCAGGGGACGAAGGATCGCGCCTTCCAGATCTTCCCCTTCAAAATCGTAGACCGTCTCTTGTGGTTCGTCGGCCATCGCCGTGGACGGAGCCACCAGAAATGCCAGTACCGCCATCATCGCTACCAAAGTCAGTAACCGAGTCATGGGTCTCTCCTCTTTGCGAGCGCATTTAAAATAACGCAGCACAGTCGTCTCATTGTCGAGAAAATCACTCGACTTCAAGATTAGCACACCGACTCAAAAGTGCAAAGAAGCGCCCCCGTAACAGGTTGTGATCTGATCCGGTTCGGCGACGATTCAACCCTCATTCGTCGTCGAAATCGTCGTCGAAATCATCATCGAAGTCGTCGTCGAAATCGTCGTCCTGGTCCTCCATGGCCTCGATGGCGGCCATCTCTTCGGCGATGAAATCGCGGTCTTCTTCCAGGTTGGGGATCTCCTCTTCGAGCATCCCTTTGATCTCGGCGATCTGGGACAACCGTCGATCCGTATCCTCGCGCATCGCCGGGTATTGACCGTCTTCGAGCTCTAAAAACCGCTGGTAATGCTCGATGGCCAGGTCGTAATGCTTGAGGGATTCGCGCATATTGTTGATCGTCCAATCCAGGTTGCCCACAGGATCGGCAGGGGGCTCGCTGCCCAGACCGAGCTGGGCGTTCTGAGCCATATGCTCATGCTCCAGGACGGCCAGGTTAAATTGGATCGCCGCGTGGTCTGGCTCCAACTCCAGGACCTGCTCGTAGAGATCGCGGGCCCCGTCCAGATCACCCATGGCCCGTTTAGAGACCGCCAATGCGATCATAGCGTCCTGGTGATCGGGCTCCAGGCTCAGAACATGCTCGAAGTGCTCAGAGGCCTGCTCGTAATCACGCACATTCATGACCACCGCGCCCAGGTTCATCCGCGCTGCCACGTGATCGGGATTGTGGTTGAGGCCCTGGCGAAAATAACTCATCGCCGAACCGACCTCATTTCGAGCTAGCTCGATGACGCCCATCAGGTTGTACAGATTGGCGTCTTCGTCGTCGATATCCAGGCCGTTGAGGACCACCAGGCGAGCCACGCGGTGGTTGCCCTGATCGAAGTAGACGCTGGCCAGGTTGAGATAGGCCGTGGTGTTTCGCGAATCACCGGCCAAGGAGCGCCGGGCGTGGCTGATGGCCGTCTCGTATTCACCATCGCCACGGAGCATAACGCTCACGTTATTATGAGCCGCCGTATTAAACGGTTGGTATTCCAGTGCTTGTTCAAAGAGCCGACGAGCTTCGGCGTTATTTCCGGCTTTCTGCTCCATGATGCCAATATTGACATACGCCTGCCCCAGCCGCGGAGCGTTCTCGAGAGCTCGCTCATAATGACCGCGGGCTTCGTCGTAATCGCCCTCGAGCTCAGCTAAGATGCCCAGATTGAACCAGGCGATGCCGAAGCGATCGTCCTCGCGAAGTGCTCGCTCCAGATGACGGCGCACGGCCCGCAGGTCTTCGCCCTCGCTCTCCTCCCAGGCCGCCACGGCCTCCTCGAATTCCCGGATGGCGTTGACATTATCCGTGCGACCGGACTCGATGGCCTCGCGCACTTCGTCATCCACCCCGGGGCTGCTGGAGCATCCCATGGTGGACAAGGCAAAGACGGCGATGGCCACCGCGGAGAGAAAAATTATCGATTTCATCGCTCTTGCACTGTAGTGGTGCATTACGGTCAATCCTTGGTGCGAGTTCGAGCGCAGTGCTCGACTTAATCACGAGTCATCGTCAGGGGCTGGACACCGAGCCTTATCAGGACGCCGGTTCTCCCTCTTCCTCGGCGTCGTCGCCTTCAGCATGGGGCTCGGGAATCGAATCCTCATCGTCGCCCAATTCCTCGAGGAGCTGATGCTCTTCGATATCCTCGATGAACTGGGAGCGCATAAATCCATCGACCAGATAGTCGGGCTGCGCACGAATCTCGGAGGGACGGCGATAATCGGCGGGGCGCAGCTCGGCTAGCGCCGCCTCGGCTTGCTCCGTATATTCGTTGAACCAGTTCTGGTCGCGCGTGGTCTCCAGGGCCATCTCGTAGAGGTGGACCGCCGGAGCTTCAAATTGCATCGCGTGGTCTTCGAGCAGCGCCTTATATTGCTCGGCCTGTCCCTCCGTCAGCTGAGAGGGTACCGGACTCTCCCGCAGGGTCTCTGCGAAGTCATGGAAGCCGCGACCGATACGGAAAAGGGAGGCGATCGCCCAGTGAGCGCGTCGGAAGAGGATGACCTCTTCGTAGAGCTCCCGAGCTTCGTTGAGGGCCTCCATCTTCTTGGTGGTCTGTTCGGTCAGCTCCTCGCTGTCGCTGGACTGAATCCGAATTGACTCCGCTTCCTCGAAGCGGTCTTCGGCGATCATGAATTTCGCCTGTGCCGCCGCATCCCGTCCGGAGCGCATTTCATTTTGCTGCTCTTCGGACAGCCTTTCGTAGACCCTGAGGGTATCGTTGAAGGTGCTCAGCGCATCCTGGCGATCGCCCCTATTCCAATGGTGCATTCCCAATTTGACGTGGGCTTCGAGCAATCGGTCATTGCTTCCCTGGCTGCCGTATCGAGAGATATAGCGTTGGAAGTGCTGATATGCCTCATCGTCACGTCCCTCTTCCTCGTAGATCTCACCGATGGAGAAATAGACCTCGGCGGCCGTCTCGGGGTTGTCGTCTCCGAAGAGCTCCAAATAGTGCTCGTAGTTGGCAATAGCCCGCTCGAATTCACCGAGGCCGTGGCGGAAGTTGGCCGCCGTGGCCAGTGCGTCCTCGGCGTTTTCGTGATCCGGGAAATTGCGCACGAAGGCTTCGTAATAACTCGAGGCCTGACCGTAGATGGCCCAGGCGTGGAAGTTACCGGCCAGGTTAAACAGCGTCTGCGGAGCCAGGTCGGAGTTCGGTCGTCGCTCCAGCAAGATCTGACGCATACGAATGGCGAGCTGAATTTCGTGGATCCGCTCGAAGTTAAGCGCCGCGTTGTATAGCGCCATATCGAGCTGCTCCGAATCGCCGAATTGCTCCACGTAGCGCACGTAGCAATGGGCGCCCTCTTCCCACTCCTCGTTTTCGTCGTGGGTGACGCAGATATTGTATCGAATCGCCATATTGAGCTGGTAGAGGTCGTCGTTGAACTCGTCGTCGTCGACCGGTCGGTATTCCAGATAACGCTCCACGGCATCGGCCATGGCCTGGAAATCCTGGAGCATGTCCAGGCTGCCCAGGTGGAGGTTGGCCGAGACATCGGCCAGGCGATGATCGCTGTGATTGAAGGCGATATCTTCAAAGAGTTCGGCAGCCCGCTCCAATTGATTGTGGTCGTAATAGGTTCGGGCCTTCGTATATTTGACCTCTACGATTCGCTCGCCATCGGGGGCGATCTCCATATAATTTTTGCTGGCCGTGACCAGGCGCGTCTGGAGCTCGCCCATCTCCACGGGTTCCGGGATATCGGGCTCCTCACCCTCTTCGTAGTTTCGGAATTCCGCCTCGAATTCGGCGCGGGCCTCTGAGGGCTCGACCACCTCGAGAAGCGCCAACATGGTGTTGAGCACGGCCCGCTCCGTATATTCACCCTGGGGATCGATCTCCAGGACCCGCTCGTAGGCGGCGGCCGCTTCGTCCCACTCTCCCAATTCGTAGAGCAGCTCCCCGTGGAAGAAGCTCATATCGTAGATATCTTCGGAGTCCGGGAAGGTCTCACCAAATCCTCGGTAGAGGTGGTGGGCCATGACGAAGAGCTGGCGGTTTTGGGTACGCCGCGCTTCCCGGTGATAAGTGGTCGCCCAACGACGGGAGGCGGACAGGGCTTTTTCGCGAACTTCGTCGTGCAGGTCCGTTCCAGAATCCTCGAATTCACCGGCGTCGGCCATCTGCACCAGCCGCATCAGGCGGACCAGTTCCTGAATCGACTCCTGGCTATAGGAGTCAATGGTCGTCGTATTGCGCACGATCTCATACTGATAATCGATGACCATCACGCTATTTCGATTGACCTGCACCAGGTTGCGGTACATCTGAGTCGAATCTGCCCAGGCGGCCTGGTCTCCGTAATAGACGGCCAGACGCTCACTGAGGTTGAGCCAGTCCTCGCGTTCCGGAGCCAGATCCTGGAAGAAGCCGATGGCCTGATCGGGATCGCCGATAAAGGAATACGCGCGAACGATATCGTTTTGCACCTGCCTGAGCATGGCCCGCTCGGCCGTGCCCTCGTCGGCGGCCGCCGCCAGATCAGCGACGTTCAAGAATTCTTCGAGGGCCCGCTCGTAATTGTCGAGGTTGAAGTAGGTCCAGCCCAGCATATATCGGCCATATTGGTAGACCGAGCTATTCGGGTACTCCACTACCTTCTGATAGGCGTCGAGAGCGTCGAAGAGCTCCCCTTCGTCGAAATAATAATCGCCGAAGTACAGCAGGACGTGGGGCATATATTCGGTCTGGGGAAATTCAGCCAGCAGACGGCGGAAGATCTCCAGACCCTCTTCCTGCTCGCCCATCTGCATCATATTGGCGCCGAGCTGATAATAGATGGTGTCCAGCTCGTCGAAATGCGGATAGTGGCGAATGATCTCGATATAAATATCGATTGATTCCTGACGAAGCCTGTTGGCCTCCTCTTTCATATCCTCGACACGGAATCGACAGCGGCGTGCTCCCTGGGCGTCACCCTCATCTTCGAGCAGGAAACATTCGTCCTGCATCTCGATGGACTGGTTTTCATAGTGGCTCGATCGCCCCCAATATTTGCCGGCCAGATTATACAGATATTCCGCCCGGTCCGGATCGTCGACGGGGGTATTGGCCGCCAGATCTCGGAGGCGAACGATGGCCTCGTCTGCCAGTTGAAGCCCCTCGAATTGGCGCTGTTCGACGAAATCACGGGCCTGCGTTCGAGGGGCCTCGGCGGCGCCCAACGTGGGCCGTTCATCGTCGTCGGGCTCCTCCTCGGCGGGAATTTCGAATTCCTCGCCCTCTTGAGCGTAAGCCGTTCCAAGTCCCAGGCTCATTACCAGCCCAGCGACCAGAGTGGCATAATACCAGGGCGCCCGCTTCTTCTCGTCCAGCTTGACGACGAGTCTCATGGTGAAGCTCCTATTCGAACCTTGAATCTACCCAATTTGATGGGGCGATACTTATCTACGGCATTGCGAGCGGACGTCGAAGAAATAATAGCCCAACTCGTCTTTCCAATACTCTCCGTCGAAGCGCCAGTACATCTGCTCGTCGGTCACCTCGAGCTGCGATTCCTCTTCCACTCGATCGTCGAGGAGCATTCCGGCGCGAACGTCGGCCTCCACGTCGCCCCGCTCGGCGCGGGCCACTTCGACGAGGATTCGATTCTGCTGATTGATCAACCCGTTGAGCTCGCTGACCAGTCGCTCCAGACGTCGCTGGACCAATTCGCCGGCGTCGGCGGTGGAAAAGCTCTGAGCCAGCGCCGATTCCTGGATCAACGTGTCGGCGAGCAGGCTGGTCTGCCAGCTATCGGCCAGGCTGTTCATCGCCGCCGTTTCGCTGTCAATGGACTCCACCAATTCGAAACGCTGGCGGAATTGACGATCGTTGAGCGTCGACTGCAGAGCGCTGATCAACTCCGGTGAACCCTCGACCTCTCCGTTTCTCCATTGCTGACCCCATTCGTAGAGGGCGATCGGATCGGGGTTGGCCGCCAAAATTGACTCCAGTTCCTCTTTGACTCCCTCTTCGTACAGAAAGTCAAAATCGTAGAGGGTCTCCCGAACCAGATCGTATTGGCAGTTATAAAAGTAGATCACCGCCGCCAGGATCGGGCCTTCGGGAAAGTAGGCATCTTCGAAAAAAGGCGAGTTCAAGCTGTGCAGATTACCCAACGCCTGGTTGAAGCGATCGACCTGAAAATAGCCCCAGGACGACTCAAAGAGGGCCTCCGCCCAGCGCGGGCTATTGCGATCGATCCGATCGTAATAGGCCAGGCTATTGTCGAAACGACCGACCGAATAAAAGACTCGGGCCATGCCCAGATGGGTCAAGTCCAGCAATCGTCGCTGTTCGCCTCGCATTCGATCCAGGGGGGTGTCCTGGCGCTCCAAATATCGCAAAATATCGCGGAAAGCCTCCACCGCAGGCTCGGCCTCGTAATCAGCGACGTGGCTGATGGCCTGAATATAGCGGGCCCTTGCATAATACTCGCTGTCATCGTCGATCGACCTGAGGAGCTCGGTGGCCCGTTCATATTCCAGGTTGTCATAGAAGTAGCGCCCCGCCAGATAGGCATAGCGATCGCGATAGGCTTCGGGAACAATATCGGGGAAGTGATCGGCATAACGCGCCAGGTGACGGGTCAGCGTCATATCCCCGGGGATGACGTCGCTGAGCAGAAGCAAGCCGCGCAATGCGGGCTGGAAATAGGGATGGAAATCACCCTCTTCAGCGATCTGTCCGAAATAGCTCAACGATCCCTGATATAATTCGAGGCGAAACAGGGTCCGCGCCAATTCGTATTCGGCCTCCGGATAATAGGCTTCGGCGCCCATCTCCAGATCCATGAGCACGTCGAAGAAGCGAAGGCTCGCCTCTTCGTAATTTTGCTGCTCGTAGAGCCTCTGCCCTTCGGAGATCAACTCGTCGAGGTATTCCAACGCAGGGTCGCCGACCTCATCGACGCCAAAGACCATATCGTCGTCGGCATGAGCCACAGAGGCCCAGACCAGCGCGAAGAGCGCCACCATCACCGAAAATCGAACCCGTCCCGTCCAGTTCATTTTTGCTCCCGAATTCTCGAGATATTCTTGCCAGATGTCAGGCTGGTCCCCGCACTGCAAGCCTTTAGATATCGTCATAGGCCACACAATAACGCTCGCCGGACTGATAGACGAACTCCCGGCATTCTCCGGCCGGGCAGTCGTCGTCGTCGACACAGGTTGCCGTACAGAAAGGAGTGCTGCCGCGATAGCGACCACAGGTGCCGGTCTGGCACTGCCCCTGGTCGCGAACCACACAACTCACTGTCTGGGCATCGTCACCTTCGCTCAGACAATTTTCGAGGATGTCCCCCGACTCAGGGCGAATTTCACATTCACCGTACAAATCGTCGCCACAACCGATCAATCCAAGTGCGATGATCACCGCTGTAATCATCAGACTTGTCCGCGCCACGCGAATCATCTCGTTCATCCTCCGTGCAAACCGGAATCAACCCAGTGTCGACCTTAGAATGCCTTCGCAACCGCCTCGCCGTCAAGGTTCGCCCCTCCAAGGATGGCCTAAAAGAGCGACCTTTTACAATTCGATGCAATCGTTCAAGAAATGCCACAGGACCGATCGCAATGACCGGCCCTGCAGCCGAGAAGGGATCACCCAAAGATGATCGTTCTTCCCATTTACTCGAAAATTCGAGCCTTATTCTTCGATCGCTTCTTCAGCGCCGTCGTCTTCAGCGAGTTCTGCTTCCGCATCAGCTTCTTCAGCCACTTCCTCGGCGTCCGCTTCCTCGGCGTCAGCTTCTTCGTCCTCAGCGCCGTACTCTTCCTCTTCGGCGGGCTCTTCTTCAGCCACTTCTTCCTCAGCTTCAACTTCTTCTTCCTGGACGGCAGGCTCTTCGTAAACTTCTTCGTCGGCCTGAGTGTCACCACCAGAGCAAGCGATTACGGAAGCAGCAAGAGCGATGGCGCACAGGGAAGCTACCAATTTTTTCAACATGTCAACTCCTCGAGGTTCGAATTTCGGCCCCTCCATTCATTGAAGGTGGCTCTTTTTGTATCAAATCGACTCACGCCGATCGGTTCGCCGAGCGTCGTCCCGGCATTTATCCGATATTCCATGTAACGCGAATCGATGGGTCCGTCAATTTACGCTCAGTTACGAATGGTCGATGGTGGGTGGTAGGTGGTGGTAGGTGGTGGTAGGTGGTGG
>SLJM01000143.1 GCA_007135085.1 Myxococcales bacterium | reverse complement strand
GTCCCCCTGGTGGGCCGATTCAACCCCTGCCGCTGCCCGGCTCCCGACTTCGAGATCTATGCTCGCGGCCGCTGGCAGCGCATTATCGTCGACGGTGACGAAGCAATAATCGACGACCTCATCGAGCAGGCACGGGCCGCCGAAGAACAGGGACGACTGGCATCGCTGCGACTCTGGGGACGCCTCGACGGCTCTGCCGACTACGCAGAGACGGCGATTGAATACCCGCGATTTCGGGTGGATCGCTTCGAGATCGAGTAGTTGTTGATATCTCATCGGCTCAGGCAGGCATCAGGGGCCGCTTTTTTCCATCTTCAATCTGCTCGACGAGGAGTATATGGACCGAGCCGCGACGGGTGTGGAATAAGCCCTCCTGATGGCGAAAAGAGGTGATCGCCGAGCGGAAAAGTCCACCCGATGCTTGCTTTAGACGGCTCATCCATGCGGCCAGGGCACCGTCTTCAAACGCAGGGGCCATCAACACCGCCCCATCGAGACCGGCCCCCTGGCGAGAATCTTCTTTGATGGCCAGAACGTGATCGATAAACCGCTCCACCGCTTCGGCGGTGCCACGGGAAGTCTGGTGAAGGAGATGGCGGCGTCTATCCTGAGCATCCAGCGTGACCGCATCAAAGGTGGTGGTCCTGTCGTCGTCCAATATGAGACGTTCGTGGAGAATGACCGATGAAATTTCGGACATGGGTTCGATGAGGCGCTGCCAGCGCTCATCGCGACCGTGCTGTTCGAACTCCAGAGGCATCTCGGCGATCGCATAGCGAGCCAGGGCCCAGGCCGGATCGGAATGAACGAGATGACCGATCGTCGATTGGCCGCGGGATAGCTCTTCCCGAGCTCGGCGACTGGGTACGAGAGTAATGGCTTCCGCCTCGGCAACGGCGTCTTCGCGCATCGACGAATTGGCCATGGGCTCGGGGCGTTCCACAATGAGTCGTACACCCTGCAACTGCTGCCGAAAGGTCACCGCCGGAAATCTGGGACGCCGTTTTTCTACGGTGGCCTCCGCCTTTACCAGATGGATCCATTCCTCCCATCGTTGGCCGTCGTCGACCTCCTCCCACTGACCACCGAAGAGATCGAGAATTCGCCGCCCCTGGCGAAAGAGGACCAGTCCATGGCCGTCGGGACCATCGAGGCGCAAAACACCGTCGAAGTCGTCTCGTTGGAGGCGATCCTGGAGTTCAACCAGATCGGTGACCGTCGAGTCGAGCACGATCTGGCCGTCGTCTCGTGATTGAAAGGACGCCGCCAGAAGAGCAACCACATAGGGAGGCAAGGTGGCGGGAACACAGAACAGGGTGGCATCGAGCATGTCCGGCATCGATTCGATCGCCTCGTCGCCCACCAGATCTGCTTGCGGATCGAATGCAGTATGGATCAGCCCCTCCGAGACCAACATCCAGACCCCGGAGGCCTCGACGGCGCCGCAGAAGGGGTCTGCATGTAATGGTCGATCCGAGATCTCGTCGATAAGAATATCCCGAGAAATTGCTCCCAGACGTCGCTCCTTCCAGCTCTTGCAATAACCCAAGATCAACGCCGTGGGATCCCTGTCCTCGAGCCGCTCCATAGTCACCTCCGGGAGGATGACTTGAGTGCGACGGGAAGCACTCATCCTTGCCGAGCCGGAACTGGCCGGATCGAAGACAGTGGAGAGCGACGCCTGAAGCGCCCGTGCCATGACCGACGCATTTGGAAAACGATCGTCGGGGTCCCTGCACAGGCCCCGCATAATCGTATCACATAGCGGACCGGGCACGGCGGGCACCCGCTGGCTCAGGGGAACGATCGATTCATTCTGATGGGCCTGAAGAAGACGAACCAGGGAGTCCTGGTTGTAGGGGGGGCGACCGCAGAGCGCTTCATAGAGCACGGCGCTCAACCCGTAGAGATCGGCCCGCCGATCCATGGCCCGAGACTCCAATTGCTCTGGCGCCGCATACCAGGGGGTGCCCAGGACCTGGCCGGGCATCGTCTTGGCCAGCCCGGAATCGCGCATACGGGCGATCCCAAAATCGACGAGCTTAATCTGGTCGTCGCCGCCGATCATGATATTGGCCGGCTTGATATCGCGATGGACGATCCCCTGTTCATGAGCCGCGGCCAGTGCTCCCAGAAGCTCGAGGCCCATCTTTCCAGCCATGGGTGGCGACAAGGTCCCTTGAGCAATCAATCGGGTCTCCAGACTGGTGGCCTCCAACCACTCCATGACGATATAGGGCCAGCCCCGCTCGGTGCCGACTCGATGGACGGAGACCACCGCAGAGTGGCTTAATCCCGCCGCCGCTCGAGCCTCCTGCAGAAATCGACGCCGCACCATTCTGGCCTCGTCGGGGTCGAGCTGGCTCAGGAAGCTGGGTTTGATGACCTTGATCGCCACTTGCCGGTCCAGCTCCGCTTCATGGGCGCAATAGACAGCACCCATGGCCCCCTCACCGGCCAATGCTGTGATCTGGTAGGGAAAGCCGGCGGTGGGCTCCGGTGGAGGAAATTTCATATTCCCCGCGGTGGTAATGCGCTCAGAAAGTGACATGGAATTTACCTTTCGGTCTCAGTGGTAACGCTCGATGACCAGACTTTTAACCGAGCAGAGAAAATCCAAAATAGCCGCCCACGACCAGAACGATGAGCACCACCATGGCGACCATCGCTTTTTCGTGACCACACATTCCTTTCTGAGCTTTGCAACCATCCATGGGACACATTTTCGACATGATATTCTCCTGAAGTAATGGACTCGAATCGACTCGAATTGAGCCGGTGAGTTATCCCCCCTTCATAGGAGTAGTGTCGAAGAATGAGCGAATGTTACAGATCGGGCCGAGAGATCAGCGTAGTTTGGCCCGCGGATCGTCGACGTCGACGCCGTAGCGGCGGGTGATGCCGCGGCCCGCGGCGGCGATGGCGTTGCTGCGCACCAGCTCGTCGAAGAGTTTTTGGAAGAGCTCGACGTTGACGACCAGCTCGGTGGGCCTGTCGGGGCCGAGGCCGCGGTCGCGCTCCAGAAATTCGAGGACCGTGGGCGCATTGAACAGGGCCGCCGGGGCGTTGCTCAAAAAACTATTGAGGAAATTGGCGGCCCGGGTCACCGTCCACCGTCCCTGTTGATAGGGGCGGCTTCGATTGGGGAGCACCAGCTCGGAGGGAAGCTCGGCCAGCCGCTGAAGGCTGACCAGGTAGGACTGGGGATCGGTGAGGCGATCGGGGAGACCGCTCATGGCGAAGTC
>SLJM01000246.1 GCA_007135085.1 Myxococcales bacterium | reverse complement strand
GCCATGATTAATTGATGTTTTCCCCGCAGTGAGTTGTTCCATGCCGTATCTGCCCCTCGCCGACTCATCCATCCTATCCGGGATGGAGATCTTCGAAGAATACGCCAACGCGTTTCTTCTCATGCTGCCCACCCTGGCTATCTCAATGGTGGTGCTGATCGTCTTCATAATTCTCTCTCGATTTGCCGATAAATGGGCCGCCACGGTGGCCAGTAAATTTGTCGACGATTCGAGCCTTCAGAACCTGGCGGGCACCGTCGCCGGCGTGGTCCTGGTGGTGATCGGCGTCTTCGCTGCGGCGACGATTCTATTCCCCGGCCTTCAGGCAGGCGATCTGGTGGCCGTGCTCGGTCTGTCCAGTGTGGCCATCGGCTTTGCCTTCAAGGATATCTTCCAGAACTTTCTGGCCGGTATCCTGCTGCTGATGCAGCGCCCCTTCGTGGTGGGAGATCAGATCGAAGTGACCGATTATTCGGGCACCGTCGAGCATATCAATATCCGGTCGACGTCGCTGCGCTCGTTTGACGGCCAGCTCATCGTCATCCCCAACGCCGATATCTATAGCTCGGCGATCACGGTCAACACCTCGGAAGACGTACGCCGCTCGGTCTTCGAGACGGGAATCGGCTATGGCGAGGATATCGATACGGGGCGAGAGGTGATCCGGGAGGCCGTCAAAAAATGCGACCTCGTCCTCGACGAGCCGGAGCCGGTCGTGGTGGTCACCGGCCACGGCGACAGCTCCGTCGATTTCGCCATCGCCTATTGGACAGAGTCCACAAAACGGGACGAGACGCTGGCCCGCGACCAGGTGGCCACGGCCATCAAATACGCCCTCGACGAGGCGGGCATCGAGATTCCCTACCCCTATCGCACGGTGGAATTCTTCGATATGAGCAAGAAGAACGACTGAAGCTCAGAAACCGGTTCGAAGGAACATCCTCAAGGCCTGGATCGGCTCCCCCGTGCCGAAGCCAGGTCCATAATCAATCCCATTATCGAGTCTGGGCTGAGGGTCGTGACAGGCGCCGGTATCGAATAAAAACAATCCCACGATTTCGTTGAGGCGCAATCCCTGAATGGGATCAAAATCGTATTTCGTCACGCAGCTCTCCCGGGGATTGAAGACCAGTGGAATATGATCCTCTTTGTCCAGGGGGATATGATCCACCATAAACTGCAGGATCGAATCTCCCTGGGGGTCGCCGTAGAGCTGATCGCAGAGGGGCATAAATTGCTGGGCTAATTGCGAATCCACTCCCTGCTCCTCGAGTTGGCCGACTACCTCTTCGCAGGGGGCGACGCTACGAAAGAGCTGGGCGAAGCTATCCCAATCAGCCCGGTGGGTCGCGATGCCTCCAGACTCCAACTCTTCTTCTTCGATGCGGGGAAAGATATGGTTCGGCAGGTAGTTCAAATATAGATAGCGAAAGAGCTCATTTGCCGGCAGCTCCAGTCGCATCGAGCCAAAGGGCTCAAACTCCAACGTATCTGTGACGTTGAGATCGCGAAGAAGCACCTGGCCCGGTTCGCTCTCGACCATCGCAAAGGGCTGGTAACAATTGGGCTGACCGACCTCGCAATCGCCGCGAAGCGGCGCGTCGGTCATCCCCAGCCTCACGGCCACCACCTCCCTGTCCACGGCGGATTGGCCGTACTCCTGGAGGGGGTATTTGATATTGATCTGCCCCTGGGGATGATGGTCTATCAACTCTCGAAAATGACCATCACCGTCGAAATTTTGTTGCCGATGGATGTCATAACTGACCAGATGATCGGCCAGCTCCTGCTCATAAATATCAAATAGCGCTCGATAGGCCTGGCGCAGGGGCTGTCGGGTCAATTCGTCGAGGAAGGCTTCGAAGTCGTCGTTGAACTGACTCCAGGAGCTCGGAGTGGGAACGCCGGGGCGGGCCCGACTGGTCTGGTAATGACTCAACAGGCTTTCTACTTCCCCATAGGGACATTGGTGGTCCTCATCTTCCTGACATCCCACGAAAAGATCGCCCGGTGAGGACAGAAAATTATAGGTCAGCGGCCGAACCCAATTCTCGCGCAGGGGCCCCCAGAAAGTTTCGGGGTTGCCCTCATAATAGGGCTCACCGCTACCACCGCCGGTGCTCATGGGCATACGCAAGATCGGTGAAAATTCGAGCCTGTAGGCCCCTCTCATCAAATTGGGGTGTACATAGGGCTCGGCGACAATCGTAGTCTCCACCGGCGCCTCTATGGTCAGGCAGTCAAAATGGGTGGCCATCGACTCCGTCTCCCCCGACTCCAGGGAGTCGAGCTCCATCGGTTGTTTGATTACCAGCCTGAGCGCCCCCGGCGAATCGATGGTCACCGGTAACGCCACCGTATAGGTGGAGCCATCTGCCTGAGCCCGCCGGTAGGCCGGCGGCCGCCGGGCGGCCGCGATCTCCCAACCACCGGGGCAGCCCTGATCCCCATCGGCATCCTGAACGAAAAGATAGAAGACCTCGAGATCGTCGGGCTCCTCAAAATCCTCGAATTGGAGGCTCACCTCGTCGACGACCACGCAGGAGGTGGTCTCGTCGGTGCCGCAGACCAACCTCTCCCCATCTTCTTCACTGCAAATGGGTACTGAAGAGGGAGCCTGACAGCCCCCGCAATTATTGATCGGTGCCGGGTCGTCGCATTCGGCCACCCCGTCAGCGCATAGATAGCTGCCCACACCGCAGAGACCACAGGCAGTCCCCTCGACGACCAACCCCTCCACGGCATCCTCACATACCTCGGGACATATACAGGGCCCCCAGGTCTCGTCGTCTGTGCAACTTCGGGCCCCCTCTACTTCGATCGGCAACTCCGGGCAATCACAGGCTTCCTCCGTATCTGGCGCGCACTCTCCGGACGCGTCGGGGCCCGTGTCGAAATCGGCGTCGAAATCGGCGTCGCCACCGACATCGCTGCCCGCGTCCTCCCCCTGTTCTTGTCCTGGGATCTGACAGGTCTTCGCTTCTCCCGGCCCGGCCAGACAGGCGTAGCCCTCGACACAATCGGCGTCGCTCTCGCAGGCAAAGTCAACCCCGCCGGCGTCGATCTCGGTGGTGCATCCCACCAAAATCAACGAGACGAGAGCTGCAGACGAATAGAGAACAAAAAACTGCCGAAGAAAAGCCATCACCCACTCTAATCAAAATCAATTTACGTAACCCGATCGAAACTCCGATAGATCATCGACAATCTAGATTAGGAGCCGTCGCCGGTCAATTTCCCGATCCCCCTTGCCATAGCCGACAGCCTTGTTTAGTGTTCACTCACTTAATGGTGGATTACTCTCTCAACCACGGAGACTGTCATGTCCGACAAGGTCGTCATCACCTGTGCTCTCAACGGCGTACTCACCGATCCGTCGCGCCACCCCGTCCCCTATACGCCGGAGGATATGGCGCAATCGACTAAAGAGGCCTACGACGCCGGCGCCGCCATCGTCCACCTCCATCTTCGGGACCAGCAGATGGGCCGTATGCCCGTGTGGGATACCGATCTGGCCCAGCAGGTGGTCGACGCCATCAAGGAGAAATGCCCGGATATCATCCTCAACTTCACCACGGGGGTCATGGGCGATGATATCAGCGGTCCTGCAGGAGTCTTAGAGCATATCAAGCCCGAGATGGCGGCCATGAATTCGGGCTCTCTCAACTACCTCAAGGTGCGAAGCAACGGCGACTGGGCCTGGCCGCCCCTGCTCTTCGACAATCCCGTCGACAAGATCGAAAAATTCTTAAAGGTCATGGGCGATAACGACATCATTCCAGAATGCGAATGCTTCGATATCGGCATTGTGCGCTCCTTGTCGCTCTTTCTCAAAAACGGTCTGTTGAAGCCCCCCTTTACGGCCTCTCTTGTCCAGGGCGTCCAGAGCGGTATGCCGGCCCGCACCGATCTGCTGCCAATCCTGGTCGACGAGCTTCCCGACGGCGCCCCCTGGCAGTCCATCGTCATCGGCCGCGAAGAGGTATGGGAGGTCCACCGCAAGACGGCAGAGCTCGGCGGAAACCTGCGCACCGGCGTGGAGGATACGTTTTATCTGCCTGACGGTGAAAAGGTCAGCGGCAACGGACCGCTTATCGAAGAGATGGCTACCATGGCGCGCGAGGTGGGCCGAGAACCGGCCACGCCGGAAGAGGCGAGACAGATCTTATTTGATCGATAAAATCTCAGCGGTGGGAGGTTCAGTTTCGTCGGCGGCGGTCCGTGACGACGCCTATGGCATGGATCACCAACGCCACGGTGATGATCGCAAACCCCGTCGTCGGCAGGGCGGTGCCGATCGTGCTCGGCGCCGACTCAAGGCCGTAATAGCGGACCAACTCGGCCTCCGTAATCGACTGGGCGGCCCTGCTCAGGGGCGTCATCATGGCCAATCCGAATAGAAATGCCGCCAGCAGCGGCAATCGGAAGGGGCCCAGCGACTCCGGGCCGCCGGGGATGAGGGCGCGACCAATGCGGCCCACCCCGGGGACACGGCGGATTACCGCCTGAAGTAGACCGCCGAAGATCAAGGCATTGATGGCGAGCACCAAAAAGAGGAGCGTCGCTCCTCGCAGGCTATGGCCGAAGTCGAGCAACGGGCCGAGCCAGGGGAAATCCTGAGTAGTCCCCGGCGAAGCCTCGAGCTCGCTAAACGATCGGGGCGCCTGAGCGCCCGTGTCGGCTTCGATGGTCTCGACGATCAACCGATCGACGGCGGCCTCGCCAGGTCCTCGCCCGCCCTCTCTGGTAGCCGCAAATTCACTCTCCCACTCCGCCACCAGCGCATCTTTTGCCGGACTGTCGGCCAGGCCGTCCAACCAACGCGGTGTGGTCGGGGCGGCCATTGCGTCGCCGCCCACCGCCGCCGGCGCCTCGGCGAAGGTGACCATCGAGTGAAGGGGCGGGCCCAGGGTCATCGGCAATGCCAGAAGCACGACAAAGAGCAGGACCAGGGCCGCCACGTCGCCCAGATAAAACCTTGGCATCAGGCGCACCCAGAAGCGTCGATCTTCGACGTCGCTCTCGTTCTCAGTTTCGCGGCGGCGGCGCAATCCCAATATCGCTCCAGCCAGCAAGACCGTCACGAATAGGGCGAGTTGGCCCGTCAGATACCAGTCCACGCGCTGGGCCGCCCTCTCGTAGAATGTGTCGGCCCGCGGTGATTGACCAAGCTCGGCGGCCCTCTCCTCCCAGTGGCGAGCCTGCTCGGTGCCCCGACGTTCTTCCTGCCAGATGGCCAGCCGCGACCAGGCAAGGGGAGCGCCCTCCAGATTCGGGAAAAATCCGTCGATATAGCCCGCCACACGATGGGCCCCGTCCAGGTCTTCGTCGCGCAATGCCCGGCGCATCGCCTCTCCATGCCAGACCATCCCGAAGGTGGCATTTGCCATGGTCAGCACATAGTCGCCGCGCACTCCGGCCCGTTCCATCTCCTCGACGGCCCGCTCAAAGGCGGCCTTTGCCAGATCGGCATGGCCCCCATACTCCAGACGCATCGTGATGCGAATCAGATCGATCCAGTCCGCCTCTTCATGGCCCAGGGCCTGCTCAAAGGCCCGCTGCGCCCGATCTTCGTCGCCCATTCGAAGCCAGGCCTCACCGCGATAGAGCGCCAGATAGGGGTTGGTTCGGTCGAATCGCTCTCGCTCTTCGAGCTCTTCGATAAGGCCTCGCTCTTCCTCCTGGTCGCGCCGCACGGGCTCCGCCGACGCCCCCGGCTCGGCCTCCAGGGGCACCCCGTCGAGCCACATCACGTCGCGCAAAGGGGCCATGGTGCCCGCCCAATCCCAGGGCCCGCGGCCGGGCACCTCGGCCTGGTCTGGCCGAACGTCGATGACCACCCAATCGTCCTCTTGTCCTTCCTCACCGGTCGGCGCGGCAGCGTAAGCAAACGCCTCCAGAGCCACGCGCAGCGCTCCGTCGTCACCCTCCTCCAACCCCACCACGGTGGCCGGCATTCGTCTGCGCGAGGTCAGCGCCTGGGCGTCGACGTCAAAGCGCAATAAGTCGTGCCCCAGGGCGTAATAAAATGCGCCATCGGCCTCGATGGGCCCCACGGGCCGCCGTCCGTCGCGGCCCTCGCGATAGCGCCTGGGTTCGGGGAAAAGTGCTGGATGGAGATGCTCGACCAGGGTCTGCCCTGCTCGGTCGACGACGCGCACCCCACCGTCGATTGGCTGCAGCTCCATTGGCTCGGCCGCTTGCGCTGGCGCCGAAGAGCCAGCCCAGGCCGTGGCCGGCATACATAAACCGACCAGACAGAGCGCGATACAGCTCAGGCCCCGTGCCATCATTCGCCTTCCATTCATCGTCAAATCAGTTCAAAAGGGCACGACTTCGATGGTCGTCAGATTAACCCGATCGCCGCCGTCATGGGCCGACTCGGGGGCGACGCTCATGCGGTTGTCGCCTCGATAAAAGCCGGTCCAGATCGTATAGACTCCGGGCGTGGTAAACAGGTCGATCTCGATGGTGTGAACGTCTTTGATGATGTCGCCGGGGAGCCAATAATTGGTCGGATATATGCCGCCCACCGGGTCGTGGTCGCCGTGGATTCGATTACCGTTGAGATCGATATGCATAAAGATCTCCTGCGAGCGCGGCACTCGCCGGTTGACCTTGAAATACATGGTGATCTCCATCGTATCGCCCCAGCGATAGACCGGTCGCTCTCCCTCTCCCCTGTCGAATCGATAGCCCAGCAATTCGATCTGCTGGTCGAAGGTGGCGTGCACCTGCTCGTCAAAGAAGCGCTCCACCATATCCGGATCGGGCTCGTCGAGGACGAACTCGGCCAGGGGATTGACGTCGACCTCCTGGTCGCCCAGTTGGTTGCTGATCAGATATAGTCGTCCCCCAGCGGCCAGGGCGGGAACGCTCATTCCGTCGTGGTCGCGGCGCACTGCGCTGTGCAGGCCGGCCAATTCGTCGGCGGGGATCAGGGCAAAGAGGCGGTGTTCATCACCAAAGCGCTCGTTGAACTGGCGGCGGTTTTCGATCTCCTCTAAACCGCGCACATAAAACGATTTTTCGTCTTCACCGGTCTGATAGCGCCACAGCTGTTGGTCCTGGTCCGCTGCCTCCAGATAAGTCTCAATGACGGCGCGGCTGGAGAATCGGTCGGTCAACTCCTGGACGAAAACCGCCATATTGATGGCCATAAAGCTCATGCCCGCGCCCAGAACGAGCACCACCAGACCGGGTTGGCGCTCCAGGCGACGGGCAGCCCTTGCCAATAGACCGTCCTCGTCTCGCCACTCCTCGCGCTCGGCCATTCGCATTTCGCCAGTGGTTGGCCGATCCCGGGGCTCCGCCGACGTGGGAACCATCTCGTGATTGGGCGACCGATCTTTGCGCTGGGCCCACCAACTCTTGAGGCGGGGCCACAGTCCACGGATCCAGCGCCACAACCGCTTGACATCTCCCCAGGCAAAGACCAGCCAGCTTATGGCCCCTGCAAAATAGGCCGCCATCGCGGCGACCACCCCGTATTTCCAAAGTGATAGGAGACGGCCGTATTCAAAGTCCTCTTCCAGGCCCGGCTCCTCGACGCCGCCGATGACGAAATCGAAGAGGCGAGACGGGAAATTCTCGTAGTCCTTGGCGAGGATCATCACCGTGAAGATGGCGATGAGGGCAATGAGCAAATACATCGCCGGCTGGCGGCGAAGAGTTCGCCAGAATGCGGCGTCGGAGATCATCCAACCCATGGCCAGCATCAGGGGAAAGACGGCGGGAAATGCCGTATGGCCCAGCGCCGCCGCCGGGGCGACGATCACAAAGGCCGCTGCCGGCCAGACCAGACATAACGTGGCCAATCGACGCTCGTCGACGCTGCTCTCCGACTGGGGACGCAATTTCCAGCCCAGATATCCCAGGGCGGGGATCAAAAATGCGAAGTGGGGAAAGAGACCAAAGCCAAGCTGGCGCCACCACCAGGAAAAATCACCTTCGGCAGCCACCTCACCGCCGAGGTGCTGGTTTTCCAGAAGATAGGCCAGGGCCGGGCTGCCCTGCTCCACCAGTTCGGGATCGACGGGTACGGCGGCCGCATAGCCCGAGCCCAGAATGAACAGGGGGATCACCCCCCCGGCGGCAAATAACAACCCCCTAAAATCGACCAACGCCTGGCCCACGGGTAGACGTCGCGCCGAGATAGCCAACCCTGCAAAGAGCACGGCCGGGCCGAAGATCCACAATTGCTGGACCAGATCGGGGCGAAAGAGAGCCTCTTCATACTCCGCGCTCTGATGCCAGGCCCAGAAAAAGCCGGCCACAAAGAGGATCAGCGCCCCGGCAGCCCATTTGAGGTCCAGCGGTGGCTTCTCTTTCTCGCCGGTCGACAAACCTTCTGCCAAGGCAAAGGCGGCGACCACGGCGATAGTGGCAAAGACGCCGATGAGCCGCTCGTCGAGAGCTACTACGGCCAACGACAAGCCAGCGAGTACGGCCCACAGATAGCGCCATTTCTTATCGTCATACACTGCCTGATAAAAAGCCATCACCGCCAGGGTGGAGGCGGCGATATAGAGCAGAGGCGACGACAAAAAGAGGGCCCCGAAGAAGAAGACGGGAGACGTGGCCAAGACCACGGTGGCCATCGCCGCCGCCCCTTCTGTGAGGTGGCGGCGGATCCAGAGGGCGCCGCACCCCAATAAGAGGGCTGCAAAGAAGAGAAGAATTATCCTGGTCTGCCGCTCCACCTCACCGATGGCGCCGGTCTCGACCACCGGCTGGGGATCGACGAATTGGGCGGCCCAGGCCTGTTTGAGCCATGACGTATGGACCGGTTCCCCCCCCAGAGTGGGCACCGCCACAGACTCTCCAATCTCGATGGTGGCGTCCGTGGCCTCTTCGGAGCCATCGCCCTGGTCGACCTCATCGGAAGGGTCGGCCTCATCGGAAGGGTCGGCCTCGTCGGAGAGATCCACCGCTTCTTCGATCGGCTGCGCTTCGTCGATGCTCACTCGTAGAGTCACCGACTCGAAGGGCTCCCAAAACCCCATCCCCGTCGACTGCATGGCCAGGGTCATCACCACCAGGGTCATGACCGCTGCCGTGAGCAACCACCATATTCGTCGCGAAATCTCTTCCATCGTCTCCTGCCGCTAGCTCGGTAGAACCCTCCCACAGGCTGGAAATACCACAGACCCTATCTAATTTGCCACGGGCTCTACCTAATTGGCCATGGGCTCTACTGAAATTGTCGCTCCTCTTGACCCGCTCTCGAATGTATTGAACAGTGAGCACCGACGGATTCACGGACTCGCCGCTTCGTTGTGGCCGGTGCTGCTCTTTGGAGGACTCATGTTTAAACAGAAGTTGACCAGCGTGGTCAGCAACGTCGAAGGTTCCATCGGTTGCCTGCTCATCGGCTTCGACGGGATTCCCATCGACACGGTCTACCGCGATCAGGAGCTGCCTCAGATGAGCGCCATCGCCGTGGAACTGAGCAATCTGCTCGACAAATTCCGCCGCCTCCAGGTCTACGATGTGGGCGAAGTCAACGAGTTGAGCATCACCGCTGGAAACGTCACAGCTCTGGCCAAAGTTGTTGCCGACGAATATCTGCTTATCTTGGCGATGAACGCCGAGGCAGACGTCAATCGCGGGCAGACCATGTTGCGTCTGATCTGTCCCTTCGTCGAACGAGAAATGGTCTGATTCAAACACTTATTTACGAGGCTCCACCAAGATGCTGACCACCAAAGATTTTCGCAAAAACCTCAAGATCGAAATCGACGGCGAACCCTACGTCATCGTCAAATGCCAGCATGTGAAGCCCGGAAAAGGGGTGGCTTTCGTCAAGACTCGCATCAAGAGCCTGATCGACGGCAGAGTTTTGGACGAAAACTTCCGCTCCGGCGACAAGGTCGACGCTCCGAATCTGGAGTCACGGACCATGCAGTACCTCTATCCCGAAGACCCCCACTTCATCTTCATGGATACCGACACCTACGAGCAGGTCAGGCTCAACAGGTCGGCCGTCGAAGACGCCCTTCCCTTTTTGAAGGACAATATCGAGCTCGACGTGCTCTTTCACAACGGCAACCCCATCAACCTGGAACTTCCCACCTTCATCGAATTGGAGGTCACCAAGACGGAACCCGGCTTTGCCGGTGACACCGCCCAGGGAGCGACCAAGCCGGCCACTCTGGAGACGGGGCACGAGGTGGAAGTGCCGCTGTATATGGAGACTGGCGAGATCGTGCGCGTCGACACCCGAACCGGGGAATACGTCGAGCGCGTCAACAAATGATTGCCCCCGGCCTGGTCAGGCCCTCGATCTGCAGGGCTTAACACCCTGTTAACTTGACGCATTTCTGGGCCGGGCATATCATTTGACACGTCCTGCGCAAGCCTGGTGCTCCCCACTGGCGGTTTCTCTTGCCCTGCCTTCTTCGTGGCAGTCCGAGCGCGCCCAGGGAGACCGCTAGCTAACCGATCCGCGACGAGCAGGTTTCTTTCGTGTCCATCAACCGCAACAAGGTCCTCAAAGCGGCGCAGAAGCAGATTCGCAAGCGCAACTGGGACAAAGCACTTCGGGAGTATCGCAAACTCGTCGACGACGATCCCGGCGATATGCGAAGCCTTCTCAAATGCGGGGATCTCCACGTCAAGCTCGGCGAGACCGACCAGGCCCTGGGCTGCTATAAGGCGGTGGCCGACACCTACGCCCAGCAGGATATGTACGAAAAGGCCATCGCCGTCTACAAACAGGCTCAACGCCTGGACGGCGACGACGTGGCCCTCCACCACGCCATCGCCGAGTGTCATTACCGGCTGGGGCGGCTCAAGGACGCGGTGCGGACCTTCCATCAGGTCCAGCGCATGTACAAAGAGCGCGGCGAATTCGACGCCCAGCGCCAGATCCTGGAGCATATGGTCCATATCGACCCCGATGATGTGGGGCTGCGCATTCAGTTGGCCGAGCGCTATACAAAGGACCAATTTCTCGACCTGGCCCTCGAGTCCTTTACCTACTGCGCCTCCGTGCTCGAAGAAGAGGGCCGTCTCGACGAGCTGCTGCAGGTCTTAGAGCGGATCATCTATCTCACTCCCGAGCGCCTCGACCTTCGCAAAAAAGTAGTCCAGCTCTACCTGGATCGACAGGACAATAAAGCGGCATTGAAGCACCTCCAGATCTGTTTTCGGGAAACCCCGGAAGATGTGCAGACTTTGGAGCTGCTGGCCCAGACCTTCGAGCGGCTCGGCAAGAATGACAAAGCGGTGATGGTCATCGAGGAGCTGATCCCGCTCTACGAAAAAGCGGGCCGTGACGCCGACGCCCAGAATATGTACCGCCGCCTGCTGCGATTGGATCCCCAAAATAAAATGGCTCTCAAGGCCACCGGCGCCGCCGATAATGGCCCCGACTCCGGGGTATTGGCCGGACGAGCCGACACGGGACCGCTGGCCTCCCGTCAGCCCACCCCGCCGCCCGGTGGCGAGGTGTTGGACGACGTTGAATTCTTGGACGACGACGTCGAATTTCTGGATGATGACGTCGAGTTTTTGGACGACGACCTGGTCAGCGAAATGGCCCCCTCCGCCCAGGGCTCCTCACCGACCCCGGAGGCGTCGGCCCCGCCGTCAAGCCCCCATCAAGTTCGGCCGCACACCGTCCCCGGTCCGCCGGAAGTGGAGCCGCCGGATCTTACGGACGAGATCGATCTCATCGAAGAAGAAATGGTCGAGGAGATCGAGCCCCTCGAAGAGATCGAGCCCCTCGAGGAGATCGAGCCTCTCGAAGAGATCGAGCCTCTCGAAGAGATCGAGCCTCTCGAAGAGATCGAGCCTCTCGCCGATGAAGAGGCTGAGATCCGAACGATGCTCGGAGAATGCGATGTCTTCATCAAATACGGCCTCTACGACAAGGCATCGGAGGCCATTGAACGAGCGTTGCGTGCGTCCCCTCGCAGTCTGCATGCCCACGAGATGCTCCTCCGTCTCCAGGAGACCACAGGCGATACGCAGGGACAGATTCAGACCTTGATGGCCCTGGCCGAGATCTGTGCCGACACGCCCCGCCGGGCCTACGAATTTCTAAAAGTTGCCCAGGAGCTGACCCCGGAGCCGGTGCTCGTGGAGGTCAAAGCTCAATCGCTGGGCATCGATCTCGGCGCTCAGCCTCCCGAAGAGGGACTGGCCGAGATCTCGGTCCAGCCCGTGGAACACATCGAAGAGCCTCCCGACACTCTCCATCTGAGCGAAGAGGAGATGACCCCTCTCGACGACGAAGACGTGGAGCTGCTCGATGACGATATCGAGCTGCTCGACGACTCGAGCGTCGACTTTATGGGCGACGGCGACAGCAGCCCCTTCGATGAAGCACTGGCCGGTCTCGACGCCGCCCTGGACTCCTTCGATGCAGTGGAGTCCCTCGATGAAGTGGAGTCCCTCGATGAAGTGGAGTCCCTCGATGAAGTGGAGTCCCTCG
>SLJM01000341.1 GCA_007135085.1 Myxococcales bacterium | reverse complement strand
GCGGCCCGACCCTCATCGTCCAGCAGGATCGCTCCGTGGAGACCTTCTCCATGCGGGCCCTGACCCTGGGGGGCAGCCGCTACGAGAATCCGGAAAACGCCGGGATCCACAAGCTGATGTCTCAGCTCATCACCCGGGGAACCTCAACGCGATCGGCCCTCGAGATCGCCAGCTCCGTGGAGTCCATGGCCGCCTCCATCGGCGGCATCGCCGGTCGAAACTCCTTCGGCCTGGCCATGACCGGGCTGACCCGCTTTTCCGATGAATGCTTCCAGATCTTCGCCGACTGCGTGCTCGACGCCAGCATCCCCGACGAGGAATTCGAGAGGGAGCGACGCATCCAACGAGAGCAACTGACGGCGCGAAAAGACAAATTAGGGGCCGTCAATTACGACCAATTTGCCCGAGCCTTCTTCGGCAAACATCCCTATTCACTGCCCATCCTGGGCACTGAGTCCACCCTGGAGGACTTCTCACCGGCGGCGATCCGCCAATATCTGCACCGTCGACAGGATCCGTCGAAGATGGTGGTCTCTGTGGTCGGCGATATAAGCGTCGACGAGGTGGCAAATCACGTGGAGCGCTATTTCGGTGCCGCCGAACGCGAGGACTACCCCGCCCCTGACGTGCCGGCCTTCGAGCCCCCCGGCCAGGCGTCGCTCATCGTCAGCGACCTGGAAAAGGAACAGGCCCACGTCATCGTCGGCTATCCGGCCCCCCTGCTGTCGAGCGATGAATTATATGCCCTCGATCTACTCTACGCCGTGCTCTCCGGTCAGGGAGGCCGCCTATTCTACGAGCTTCGCGATCGCCAGAGCCTGGCCTATAGCGTCTTCGCCACCCGCACGGTGGGGCTCGACGCCTCGACCTTTTCGATCCGCATCGCCACCAGCCCGGAAAAGATCACCCGCGCCGTCGAGGGCATCCACCGCGAGGTGGACCGCCTCAAAGATGAGGGAATCACCCAACAGGAGTTGGACCGGGCCAAGCGCTTCCTCATCGGAAATCACGATATCGGGCTGCAGCGAAACTCCTCACGGGCCATGACCTTTGGCCTCGACGAGCTCTACGGGCTCGGTTATCGCCGCTCCCTGGATTACGGCGACGCCATCACCGCCGTGACCGTCGACGACGTGCAATCCATCGTCGACAAATGGCTCGACCCCAACAAGATGCTCGTATCCATCGTCAAGCCGTCAAAGACGACTATCGATGCTGATGCCCTTGGGTTGGTTAAAATCTGAGCCCGGTTACGGTTCGCTCCTCGCCACGAGCGGGGAGCGAACCCATCACTTCTAGACGAACAAATCGCCGACCCGCTCGAGCAGACGCCGGGTCTGATCGGTGGTGCCCACGGTCATTCGCAGGCAGCCCTCGAGTCCGGGGTAGCTGGAGCGATCGCGGACGTAGACGCCCCGCTCTTCCAGGCTCTGCAAGGTCTGTTTGACGTCGCTCATGCGCACGACCACGAAGTTGGCCGACGTGATATGGGCCTCGACGCCGCGCTCGGCGAAGAACTCTCTCAAGATCTCTTTGGAGGCTTTGACCTCGGCCAGAAAATCGTTGAGGTAGTCCAGATCGTCGAGAGCAGCGATCGCTCCAATCTGGCCCAAAGTGTTGACGCTCTTTGGGTTGTAGATGCGTCGAAGACCGCTGATGAGCTCTGGCGACGCCGCCAGATATCCCACGCGAAGCCCGGCCAGGCCGAAGGCCTTCGAGAAGGTTCGGGTCACCAGCAGATTCGGAAATTCTCGGACCAATTCGATGCCCGAGACCTGACCGAATTCAAAATAGGCTTCGTCGAGCACGATAAGCGTCGACGGATAGCGTCGACATAGATCGGCCACCGTCTCCGGCGTATGAATATAACCGGTCGGGTTATTGGGGCTGACCAGATAGAGCAGTCGCGTATCTTCGGTCATCGCCCGCTCAATGCCCTCCACGTTGGGATCGAAGGCCGATTTGCCGCGGGTGGTGATCATCTCGGCGCCGCGGCTCTGCACGAATACCATAAAATGGTTATACGTGGGCACGGGAATGACCACTCGGTCGCCGCTGTCCAGATAGGTCGAGCAGATCAGGCGCAGGGCGTCGTCACTGCCGTTGGTCACCAACAGATGATCGGCGGGCACGCCCGTATAGTTGACCAGCGCGTTGACCAGGTCCGTGCTTCCCAATTTGGGATACCAATTGAGGCCTCGCCCCTGTTGGAGATAGGCCGTGATCGCTTCATTGACCCGCGGGCTCGGGGCGACGGTACACTCGTTCCAGTCGAGCTTAAAGCTCGTATGATGATCGGGCTTCGCCTCGATGGCAGCCTGACTGCTCACCGCTTCGTACGGGGTCAACGCTCGGATCGTCGGAGCCACACCGATCGGATCGGGTAGCGCTCTCAACTCCCGCTGGCTTCCCTCACTCCCTGGAGGTGCGTCGACCATACGCAAGTCAAAATTAGCATTGGACATACTTCCCTCAATCAGCGCTGGTGCACATTCATCACCCAGCAAAACCTGGCGGGGCCATTAATTACTGCGCCCTTTAAACTGCGGTGATATGACACAAAAGCTCGCCGCACGTCAAGCGCAACACACTACCATTAGACTGCCAGTGGACTGCCATTGTGCGCCCAACCGGCGGTTTGTCCAGTTCTTGGCGTTCAAGACTGCAGAATAGGCGCTCCAACGCGCCGCAAGTCGTGCAAGAATAGGTCCAATGCTGCTCGATTCACCTACGAAAGCGGGTAATCATAACCAATTTACCACTTCTGACGCAAATTTGGCGGTCACCCGATCGCCTCCCATTGTCGATCCACTGGAGCAAATTCACTCCACAGTCACCAAACAACTACTCCGGCCTCCGGAGTTGAACCGTTGAGTCTGACGAAGGTGGGAGACCATTTTTATTCATAATTTTTCTTGGTCCTCTCGCCGATCTCGCTTACGGTATGCGGTATAGCGGTCTACGGGGGCCCCCTCATCGACGGAGCCCGCGATAGAGCGTATTAAACGAGCGTGGCGATTGCGCTCGGCGCCAGCGGTCTGATAAGGTCGCCACAGGCAGGGTGAAAGCTCACCTTTGTGGCCCGTTATCTTGACGGTGCGGGGGTGTTGGCTTAACGTAATTCGACAAGTTGGCCAGCTTTTTCGACCGCTTCTGCGCGTGGCGAGTTTCGGGCCTCACACTTCGGCGGTTGAGGAGAGATAAAATTGAATCGGTCTCAGACAGGCGGTTACGTCCTGAAATTCATCTCCGGCAAGTATCAAGGCGGCGAGTTTCCTCTGGAACTCGACTCCGAGATCGAGATCGGACGGGGTGGTGAACTCGATATGGTGCTCGTCGAGGACATGGTGTCTCGACGGCACGCTCGTATCACCAGCTACGGCGGTGAATTGTATATCGAGGATTTCAAGAGCACGAACGGTACGTTCGTCAACGGTGAGAAGATCGAGGCCCGATCCCCCATTAAAGAGGGAGATCGGATCCTGATCGGCACCAATATCATCAAGCTCGTCCACCGCGACAGCGGCGTCGAAGATACGGGCCAGGAGTTGGCGGCGCCCACCCCTCAGGAAGCGCGCCATATCAGGCAAGCCAATAATAATACCCCTGGTCCCACGGCGCCTCCCCCCAGCCCCGGTCATCACCAGCAACGCCCCCGGGGCAACGCCAACCACACCATGGCCGCTCCCGCCGTGGGTCAGACCATGGGCGCCGGCTCTCTGACGGGCTCTATCTCGGGTCTGATCGAAGAGGTGCCCCTGCCCGATTTGCTCCAGCTCTTTTCGACGAGCCGCAAATCCGGTGTTTTGGTCATCATGAATAACGACGTGGGCAAGGTCTACCTGCGCGGCGGCCGGGTCTACTTCGCCACCATCAACGACGATCACGAGCTCGATCCCTATAAGGCCTTCTATCGCCTCATCGCCTGGTCGGAGGGCACCTTCTCACTGGAACCTCCCACGGAAGAGACCTTTGAGGACGAGATCGACGAGTCCGTAGAATCCCTGATGATGGAGGGAATGCGGATCCTCGACGAGATTCAAAACCTGGGTCCCGATATCCCGGAGATGAACGCCCAGGTCTCGATCCCTCAGCCCCTGGAAGCCCCTCTTCGCGACCTGTCGCCAGAAGAGCTCGATACCTTCCAACAGGTCCTCAATTTTGGCTCTGTGTCGGATATCCTCAACAAGACCGACTGCAACGATATTGAGACCATGAAGGCTCTGCGCGATCTCATTCAGAAAGACTACGTCATTAGCGACCAATGAGCGAACCCCCACTGCGGGTCCCCCCCAATAATGAGGACGCCGAGCGAAGCGTCCTGGGTGCCGTCCTGCTCGACAACCGAGTGCTCGACGAATTGTCGGGGCGCCTCAAACCCGAGGATTTTTATCGGGAGGGACACCGCCACATCTTTCGCGCCATGATGGAGCTCCATCAGCGCGGTGAGCCCATTGACGTCTTGACCACCGCTGATTTTCTCGACGCCGACGATCGCCTCGAGGCCAGCGGCGGCCCGGCCTATCTGACCCGGCTATCTGGGGAGGTCCCCTCGGCGGCCAACGTCACCCACTACGCCTCGATCGTGCGGCGCAAAGCCTCGCTTCGCCAATTCATCTCCACCGCCGACGAATTGGTCCACGAATGCTATAGCGACGTCAACGATTTTGAAGCCTTTATGGACGAGGCCGAACAACGCCTCTTTGCCATCACTCAGCTGGGCCAGAAGCGCGATTATTACTCCATGCGCGAGGTGGTCAAAAGCGCGTTCACTCAGATCGAGGCGCTGTATCACAAGACCGAACAGGTCACGGGGGTGTCGTCGGGATTTATCGATCTCGACGATATGACCGCCGGCTGGCAGCGATCAGACCTGATCATCATCGCCGCCCGCCCCGCCATGGGTAAGACCAGCTTCACCCTCAATATGGCGGCCCACGCCGCGATTCACCGCGGCATCCCCACCGCCTTCTTCAGCCTCGAGATGTCAAACGAGCAGCTCGCCGTGCGTATGATGTGCAGCGAGGGACGGATCAATCAGTCCAACCTGCGAAAGGGCAATATGACCGAGCAGGAGTGGGCGCGGCTCATCAAGGCCACGGGCACTCTGTCGAAGGCGCCGATCTTTTTGGACGATACGCCGGGACTTCCGATCATGGAGTTTCGCGCCAAATGCCGCCGCCTCAAAGCGGAGCACGATATCGGCATCGTCTTCGTCGACTATCTGCAATTGATGACCGGATCCCAGCGAAGCCGCTCGGGCTCTCGCGAACAGGAGATCAGTGAGATCTCGCGAAGCCTCAAAGGGGTGGCAAAGGAGCTGGACATCCCCGTGGTAGCCCTGGCGCAGCTCAACCGCGGCGTCGAGCAACGAGCCGACAAACGCCCCATGATGAGCGATCTGAGGGAGTCAGGCGCCATCGAACAGGACGCCGACCTGATCTCCTTTATCTACCGCGACGAGATCTACAATCCCGACACCGAGGCCAAGGGGCTGGCGGAGATCATCATCGGCAAGCACCGAAACGGCTCCACCGGCAAGGTGACCCTTCGCTTCTTCGGACCCTATACGCGGTTCGAAAACCTGGCCCACGATGAAGGCGGCTACGCCAGCGCCTGACGGCGCCGCAGCCGATGCCCCACCATCAGGGCCGCCAACAGAAGCAACCAACCCGCGGGGGGCGTCGACGACGGCGCCGCCGAGCATCCTCCCTTGGTGCGCACTTTGCCCTCGCTGTCGGGAGCTACGCCGGGGAAGGCCCCGTGAAAGCTCCGCTCCTTGTCCGATGAAAATCCACCGGGATGACGGGGACTTCTGTCGTCACCGATATCCTCGAAGTCAATCGCCACCGGCGACTGGTCTGCCAGGTCCAGTGTGTCCGATGAGGTCACCCCCTCGGGGCGATTCTGGAAGTAGATAAAATCGACGTCGTACCACTGACTTTCCGCTCCGTCGGCGGCATCGCCATCGAGCAAGGCGATGCCGATGCGTTCCACCGTCCCTTTCCAATTGGGATGATCGCCGACGGGGACCACCAGGGTGTGGAATTCGCTGTCACCGGGAGATTCGAAGCGCACCGCTCGCTCAGAATTGAAGTCCTGTCCATCGCCGGCCCAGTAGAAGAGCTTGTTGTGATCGCCGTCGTGGGAGCGCACGCGAAGGACCAATTCGTCGTAGCGATCGGCGTCGATCCGGGTCCACTCCGGGGAGATGATGAACGCGTCGTCATCGTCGATCTTTTGCGCCAGCAGATCGTGGCTCGTATTGACCGAAAGGCGCTCAAAACTTCCCTGTCCGGTCCAGCCCTCCAGATCCTCGGACTCTCCCGCTCTGAATTGCCACTCCGCCCGGCTGAGCACGTCGACCCGCGTATGAGCCTGGAGCAGCCCGCCGACCCAATTGACGTCGGGCTCCTGCCCAAAGGACTCCTGGACTTCGTAGACGTCGCGAAGATTTCGCACCCAGGCGCGCACTCCACCAAAGGAGCCCATCCCAATATTATAGGCCTGGGCCTGCATATCGACGACGACCCGCTTGGTCTCCCCCGGGGAGAAGGCGTGCATAATCAACACTCCTGATCCACCCATCTCGGCGCCGTCGGGATTGCCGGGATCGTCATCGGCGGAGTTGAGCTGCCAGTCACTCTGATTGTAGCCGGGGTGATCGGTCTCGATGCGATAATCGGTGGCCACCAGACCCACCGTATCGAGATCGTAGGCCAACTCCACGTCGCGAATGGCTTCCGTGGAGTTATTGGTCACCCGGATCTCCACCGTAAATTCGTCGCCCGCAAATCCGTCGGGCACGTCCTCGCTGGTCCCCTGGGTATAAAAATCGCTCAGCCCGTTGACGAGGATGCTCACGTCCACGTCGTATTCGCCGGGCGGCTCGGGATCGCTGCCGTCGGCGGCCCGGGCGACGATATCGTCGAGATGGCCCAACGCCACGTCCCCGGGGCAGGCCGTGCTCGCCCCGCTGTGCTCGCGGTGGCCCAGCACGGTGGAGCGATTCAACTCCACGCCGTGGGTCTCGTGGACCCAGCGCACCATATCGACCACGCCCTGGATCTGTATCTCCGGCGGGTGGGTGGAAGTATAATTGCCGATCATGCTGATGCCCACGTTGCCGTGATTCTGGCCTCCTACGTGGGCGGCGGGTCGATTCGAGCGCGACCGGCCCTGCATGATCTCTCCCGACTGAGCGACCACGAAGTGGTAGCCGATATCGCACCATCCCTGGGTGTTGAGATGATAGAGTTGCATCCCCCTCATTCGCGCGTGGGGATCGCCGCCGTCGCTACTGGGTGAGGCCGTGTGGTGGATGGCCATTCGATAGGGAGCGACCACGCTTCCGCAGATCTTGTCCGGGTTGATAGCTCCCCATTCATGACGGGTGGTCACCATACTCGACGGGGCCACGGCCTGTGTGGCGGTGCGCACTTCATCGGCGCTGACTCTACCTGCCGACGAGTCAGGCTCCAGGCGGGGCTCGTCACCGAGGATCAACTCCTGACGAGCCGTCACTTTTTCGGAAAAATCAATCTGGGCAAATTCGAGGCCTTCGAGACCGCGAATTTCGACCTTCTCTACCGGATCGTCGAGGACGAAATGAGCGTTATGGGATTTGCCCTCGCTCCAATAGACCAGGGCTGGCTCCCAATCACTCCAGCCCTCATCACCGCGGGGCACGCGATACTCCAGGGTCTGCAGATCGGGGACGTCGATCATCATCCCCACCTGCCGGAAGGGATCGGGATATTCGAAGCGGGCGATGCCCTGCTCGTCGAGATAGTCCTGGGCCGACCGAGCGTCGTAGATCACCACCGTATTCATCGGCCGGTGATCGGCGTGAGGCCCATCTTCCAGATCGAGGTATTCGAACTCTGGGCTGACCTCGGCGCCTGCCTCGACCGAACGCTGCTCGTCTTCACGCTCGTCTCCACAGCCGATGGCCAACACCAGTGCAGAAGCGCTCAACGCTGCGATTAGCTGTCTCGTCCCAATATTCATCATCGAACCAATTCCTCGTAGGATTCTCTTGGCCTTATACACCTTTCCATTGGCCAAGAGTTTACAAGAGCCGTGCCAGCTTTGTCGAATCGCGTCACCACTGGCAGCGTCGATCCCATTTGGTACAAGCCCTCAGCGCGTTATCTTCAGATCACAAATTTTCGATCTGCCCCACATAAAGTCGGGCGGCTATCCCACAATGTAGGACAATATGCGACAACCGGGGACAGATGCCCACAAATCACGACAAAATGGCACACCTATTCCGATGCAACCGGTTGATTCCCGGCCGCTGAATCGCTATCCAGAAGGGGTGAAATTCAGCCCCCATCGAAGAGATCGAGTAATTCCATGAGCGCAGTCCGATTCGCCAGCTTTCTTCGCCCCCTGACCGTCCTCTTTTGCCTCGGCGCTCTGGGAGCCTTCCTGGCTGCCTGTGGCAGTGACCCCGCTGATACGGGAGAAATCGAGGTGGCCATCACCTCTCCCGACGAGGGGACCTTTCATAACGAGGCGACCCTGGTGGTGCAGGGAACCGCTCAGGGAACGGAGACGGTCAACGTAAACGGTGAGTCTGCCAACGTGGAAGACGGCCAGTGGAGCGCCGTGCTCACCTTCGAAGAAGATGGAGAGGTCACAATCACGGCCAGCGCCGGCGACCGAATCGATTCGGTGGACGTCGTCATCGACACCTTCTTTCCCGACATCGTCATCGAGAGCCCCGAGCGAGGCACGGTCATCGACAGCGAAGCCGACGGCGCCTCGGACACCATCACCGTCCGCGGCCACCTCGTCGACGCCGGCCCCTCGGGCCTTGCCTATATGGAGGTCGACGGACGCCCCGTAGAGCTCGACGACGACGGTAATTTCGAGGCCGAGCTCTCCCTGGAGGTAGGCCTCAATATCTTCACTCTGGAGGCCATGGACCGGGCCCTCAACGAACGAGTCATCCGCCAGGGCATCATCTACGGCCCCCTCGCCGATCCGCAGTCGCCCATCAATGAGGCGGCCCGCCTGGACGTGACCAACCCCGATGGCGTCAACGCCATCGCCGAGGTCATCGAGGCCTACCTGACGCCGGAACAGGTCAATGAATTCGTCATCGACGGGTTCGACGAAGAGGATATCCCCGTGGAGATCACCAACGTGACCTGGGAGGAGCTCAACCTCGATCTGGATACGGTAGATGGTGCCATCGAGGTGGCCGTGCATATCACGGACTTTCGCATCGACGGCCAATTCCAGCTCGACGAGGAGAGCGACATCCTCGAGGGATTTGTGGAGATCGCCGAGATCACCATCCATATGGACGTCGTCCTCAGCGCCGATGAAGACAATCAACTCGCTGTGGACATCCCCAATAGCCAGGTCGAGCTCGACGAAGAAGACGTGACCATCGACCTCGCCGGCGAGAGCCCGGACTGGCTGCGCTCGGCTGTGACGGCGGTTATTCTCTATGGGTTTGAGGAATTCGTGGGCGTCCTGGTCGAGGACAACCTCTACGACCCGTCGCTTCTGACTCAGGAATTGGAATTCCTAAATCGCACCATGGAGATCACCTTCCTCCTCGAGGACGTGGTGATCAGCCCTAACGGCATCAGCGCCTATCTGGGACTCGAATTTCCTGCCGAAAGTCACCCCGACGTGGCCGACGTGGCCGGGGCCCTCCACCGACCGGTCAGCGGCGCCGCGGGAGGTTCGATCTTCAAGCCCCTGAGCTTCCACAGCAACCGAACCACCTTCGATCGCATCCTTCACACCGTGTGGCGAAGCGGCCTCTTCCACCAGAGCGTGGGCCAGGAAGACCTTGCTGAAACGGCGCTGCCCTTCGAGTTGACCGCCGACGGCCTGGGCGGCCTGCTCGATCCGCGCATTCGCGACATCCACGAGACCACCACCCCCGCCGAGATTCGCCTTCGCCCCTTGCTGGCGCCGGTCATCGAATTTCGCAGCGAGGGCAAAGATCACGACGCCACGGCGCGAATCGGCGATTTCCTCATCGACTTCCTGCTCCGCCCCGACGCCAATACAGAGACCCGATTCTTGACGGTGGCCCTCCACTTGGACGTGGACGTCACCCTGGTCATCGAGGACAATAATATCGACTTCGAGATCGACGTCACCGCCATGGGCGACGTGGCCGACGAGCCCGAATTTTCCTTTAATCACGACGATGTACTGGGCCTTATCACCAACCTCATCGAGCTCGTCCCGGCCTTTTTGGCCGACGATCTGAGCATCGAGACCGAGGCCGCTTTGGAGTGGGCCCGATTGAGCAACCCCGTCGTCGAGATCCACGGCGAAGACCGGGATCGCATCAGCGCCGGCCTGGAGCTCGAGCCGGTCCCGGAATTCATCGAGGACGACGACGTCGTCGGTGATGACGACTGACCCAGCTCACCCGAGATAGGGCGCCAGCCATTTCTCCACTTCGGCGACGGTCATGCCCTTGCGGCGGGCGTAGTCGGCGACCTGGTCGGCGCCGATATCGCCGACTCGGAAATAGCGGGCGTCGCGGTGTGAGAAATACCAGCCCGAGACGCTGGCGCCGGGGCTCATGGCGAAATTTTCGGTGAGCTCCATGCCGGCGGTGTTCTCCACGTCCAAGAGCTGCCACAATTTGGATTTCTCTGTGTGGTCCGGGCAGGCCGGATAGCCCGGGGCCGGACGGATTCCGCGATAGGTCTCGTCGATGAGGGCGTCGTTGTTGAATTGGCCAGGCTTTTCGTAGCCCCAGGCAATTCGCGCCTGCTCGTGGAGGTATTCCGCAAAGGCTTCAGCCAGCCGGTCGGCTAAGACTTTGAGCATGATGGCGCGATAGTCATCGTGGTCGGCCTCGAATTGGGCGACCTTTTCGGCCACTCCGTGGCCGGTGGTCACCGCAAATGCCCCTACATAATCGGCGATGCCCGACTCAACGGGCGCCACGAAATCGCTGAGGCAGAAATTGGGCTGCTCCTCGCCATGGCGCTCACGTTGCTGGCGCAACATGCAGAGTCGCTCTCTTACCTCGTCCCGTTCTTCGTCTTTGAAGAGCAAGATATCGTCGCCCTCGGCGTTGGCCGGAAAGAATCCGTATACGCCCCGCGGCTCCAGCCATTCCTCGGCGACAATCTCGTCGAGCATGGCCCGGCCCTCGTCGAAGAGCTTTTGAGCTGCGTCCCCGTATTTTTCAGACTCCAATACCTGCGGATAGGCGCCGCGTATCTCCCAGGCAACGAAAAAGGGCGTCCAGTCTATATAGCCCGCGAGCGTCTCGAGGGAGACGTCATCGACAACGCGCCGCCCCAGAAACTCGGGAGCCGCTATATCTTCCTGGTCAAACTCAACGGCCGGTCGATTCTCTCTGGCCTCCTCAAGTGTGAGCATGGGCCGTCTGGTCTTTCGCTTTGCGTAGACCTCGCGATCTCGCTGCTGGCGCTCCTGATTCTCCTCGACGAATCCCTGCTTATCCTTCGGATTTAGCAGCGCTCCCACCACGCCGGTGACCCGCGAGGCGTCCAGGACGTGGACCGTGGGCCCCGAATATTCGGGCGCAACCTTAATCGCCGTATGACGCCGGCTGGTGGTGGCGCCGCCGATGAGCAGGGGCAGCTCCATGCCGCGCCGCTCCATCTCCGTGGCCAGATGAACCATCTCGTCCAACGACGGCGTGATGAGCCCGCTGACGCCGATGACGTCCACCTCGTCTTCGACGGCACGGCGCAAGATCTCGTCGGCCTGGACCATCACGCCCAGATCGACGACGCGATAGTCGTTGCAGCCCAGCACGACACCGACGATATTCTTGCCGATATCGTGGACGTCGCCGCGCACCGTGGCCAAAAGCACGGTACCGCGGCCGTCTGAGTCGTCGCCCTCTTCTTTTTCGGCCTCCATATAGGGAAGCAAATAGGCCACCGCTTTTTTCATGGCCCGGGCGCTCTTAACGACCTGGGGCAAGAACATCTTGCCCTCGCCGAAGAGATCGCCCACCACGCCCATGCCGTCCATCAGCGGCCCTTCGATGACGTCTAAGGCGCGGTCGAATTTCTGGCGCGCCTCTTCGACGTCCTCCTCGATATGGTCGACGATGCCCTTGACCAGGGAGTAGCTGAGCCGCCCCTCTACGGGCAGGGATCGCCACTGGGCTTGCTTCGCCTCGTCGCGCTCTTCTTCTTGAAAGCCCTCGGCAAATTCGAGGAGCCTATCTGTAGCGTCGTCGCGGCGATTTAGGAGCACGTCGTTGACCAGATCCTGGAGCTCATCGTCGATCTCGTCGTAGACCTCGAGGTGGCCGGCGTTGACGATCCCCATATCGAGGCCGGCGTCGATGGCGTGGTATAAGAAGGCGGAGTTCACCGCCTCGCGCACCGTTCGCTGTCCGCGAAACGAAAACGACACATTGCTGATCCCGCCGATGGTCAACACCTTCGGGTAGCGCTCTTTGATGGCCGCCACGGCCTCGATAAATCCCCGGGCATAGTCATCGTGTTCGC
>SLJM01000164.1 GCA_007135085.1 Myxococcales bacterium | reverse complement strand
GAACGTCCCCCTGGCGGCGTGGACGCCACCGCGGGCTACGCCGACGGATCCGCCGGTTATAGCCAGCCCTTTCAGGGCGCCCAGCCGGCCCATGACGGCACGGACGGATCGGTCCGGTCAGCAAGACCAGTCCAATGGGCCGCCCCCCAGGGCCCGGCGCCCACTGCTTCCCCTGCCCAGAGCGACCAATTCTACGAAGACTGGTATGCTGACGGCCAGGCCGAGCATCCCGGCCGGCCACGCCGCGGCCAGCCCAGGACATCTCAAAACGCCTATGCCGCCGGACCGGCGCCTTACTATCAGGGACAGGGAAACCTTCCCGACCGCCAGGCGCTGACGCCCTATCAATCCCAGGGCCAGCTTGCCCGCGCCTATTACGGTCCGCCGGGCCAGCGAATCCCGATCCTGGCCGGCGCCCTGAGTCTTTTGTTGCCCGGACTGGGCCAATTTTATAACGGGGAGTTCGTCAAAGGTGTGATGCTCCCCATCTGCTGTCTCTTTTTGATGGTCTTCGGTCTGTTCTGGATCGTCTGGATATGGTCGGTAATCGACGCCTATATGGTGGCCGAACAACACAACCACCGGCTGTTGAGCGCCGATCCCCAACACCCTAATCCGGCTTTATTGCCAGACCATGGACCGCCAGGTCAAAATCCCAACTCCAACGCCGCCTGACGTTATCTGAACGCAGGGGCCGCCGCTGATGCCATGATCGTCCTCACTGGCGAGCACGGCGAAAAGTGTCGTATCCTCATCGGGTTGGGCTGTTTTTTTTCTCTTTTGGAGTCGACTCCAATGTCGCGCCTCTACCGCAGTCTCCGAGTGGTCGCTCGGTGGTCACTGGGCATTTACTTCTTCGACATCCAGGCCTCGGGCCAGGAAGAGATCCCCGAAGAAGGCCCGCTGATCTTTGCCGCGAACCACCCCAACTCCCTGATGGACACCGTCGTCCTCGGCACCCAGACCGAACGGCAGATCCAGTATATGGCCCGGGAAGGCTTGTTTCACAAAAGCCCCATCGTCAAAGCATTATTCAATCATATCGGCGTCATCCCCATCTACCGCCCCGATGACGGGCAGATGGAGCGCAACGTCTACAGCTTCGAGATGGCCTACGAGGCCCTCGAAGAGGGAAGTTGTATCGGAATTTTCCCGGAGGGGACCAACTCCCCCGATCGTCAGGTGCGAAAGCTCAAGACAGGCACTGCCCGCATTGCCCTGGCCACGGAAGCGCGCAACGATTTTGAGCTGGGCCTCAAAGTTCAACCGGTGGGGCTAAATTTCGAGGATCGCGATCGCTTCCTGTCGAGTGTCCTCATTCGATTCGGCGAGCCCATCGACGTCCGTGAATACGGCGAATTATACGCACGAGATGAACGGGAAGCGGTTCAGGCACTCACGGATCGCCTCGAGGAGGATCTTAAATCGCTGGCCATGCATATCGAGGACTCTCGAAATCGCCAGCTTGTCATCGACATCCACGATATCTACGGCAACGAGTTGGCCCGGGATCTCATCGGCGATCTGAACCTCAACCTCGACCTTCGCCCCCTTACCCACAAGCTCATCGACCGCGCTCGCGCCGCCGACGGGCCCCGTCCGGACCTCGAAGATCGCTTCACCCTGGAGCGCTATATCGCCCAGGCCGTCGATTATTATCAGAAAAAAGATCCCGGCATGGTCGCCCGGGTCCGCATGGATATCCGCCGCTATCGAGACCACCTCGCCCAGGTCCGGCTTCGCCACCAGATGCTCGAGGAAGGAGTGGAGCTCACGGGCCGGCGCCGGGAAGCGCTGAAGATGACCATCTACGCCCTGGGCCTGGGCCCGGTGGCCGTGTGGGGCGCCATCAACAATGCCATTCCCTACTCGGCGGTGCGATTTGTGGTGCGACGCACCGAAGACGAAGCAGTGGTGGCCTTCGCCGGATTCTTGAGCGGTCTACTCGGCTTTCCCCTCTTCTATTTTTTGCAGGGCTGGGCACTGTGGACCCTCACCGATCACTCTCTGGTGGGAGTGATCATCTATCTGGTCTCCCTGCCCATCGCCGGCTTTTTCTTTTTGCGATGGTGGCGCCAGATCCTGGCCTATCGCGATCGCATCCTGTCCCGTACCCTCTTTCGTACGGAGAAAAACCTGTTGGACACCCTCAACCGGGAGCGTCTCTCGCTCATCGAGACCTTCGAGGAGCTCAAAGAAGAATATTTCGAGCAATGGAAGAGACAGATCCAAGATCAGCATGCCCCGAATGGCATCCTCTCCACTGGCTCCGCCGAGCTCCCCACAGAGACCGCCATCGTCGACGTCGACGCCGATGAAGGCGACGATGAGGACGACTCACCATCACAGCTCGAACAAACCGCAAATTGAACCAGGTACTAAACAGACCATGAGCCACACCTCAGACCAGGCGCTTCGCGCCCTCAGCGAGGACGGCACGTTCCGAATCCTCGTCGCCAACACCACCCACACTGCCGCAGGCATCATCGACGCTCAGTCGCCGGCCACCGATCTACGGGGCACTCTGGCGGACCTGACAAGCGCCGCCGTCTTATTGCGCCTGACCATGTCTCCCGACAACCGCCTCCAGGCCATCCTCCAGAATAAGGAGGCGGGCACCATCGTCTGTGACACCCACCCCGACGGCGTGACCCGCGGGCTGGTCCGCTCCCGGCAGGGAGAGTCGCTCCAACTGGGGGACGGCACCTTCTTGAGCGTCCACCGCACCATGTTCGACGGACAGGTCCACCAGGGGGTGGTCGAGACCGACGCCGGCCAATCCCTGGCCGATGCGATCACGGGCTATCTCGACCGCTCCGAACAGATCGCCTCCGTCGTCGGCCTGGGCCACCGCTTCGACGGCGAGGAGTTGACCTTTGCCGGCGGCTACGTCATCCAGATCGTGCCCGCCAACGACGAGGAGATCGACCAGGCCGACCTGGCCTTTTTGACCGCCCGCCTCCAGCACCGACCTCCCGTCGACGAGCTCTTCGACATCTGCGAGTTCGATATCGAGAAGGTCACGGGTGAGCTCTTCGGTCCTATCGAGCATCAGATTCTGGGCGGCGACCACTTCCAGGCCGGCTGCATCTGCAGCCCGGAGCGCATCCTCCAGGCCCTGTCCACCCTCTCCGAGGCCGACCGCCAGGAGTTGAAGTCAGGTGACGAAGATCTCGAGATCAGCTGCGAGTATTGCGGCACCGCCCACCACATCAGCCCCGACCAACTCTAGAAATTAAATCACGAGCCGATCTCCCGGTTGGGCCATAT